>JAYKHL010000095.1:0-14994 GCA_035284865.1 Candidatus Sericytochromatia bacterium
GCGCCGCGGGCACCCGGTCGACCACCGCCGTGCCGCCGCGCTTCGAGGGCACCCTCGCCGGGGTGGCAAAGAGCCCCGCCAGCCTCCTTGCCACCAACGGCGGCGGCATCATCAGCTCGAACACGGCCGGCCTCATCTCGAACAACGCCGGGGGCCTCATCTCCAACAACGCCGGGGGCCTCATCTCCAACAACGCCGGCGGCCTCATCTCGAACAACGCCGGCGGCTACCGGCTGTTCGGCTCAGGGCCGGTCTACTACAGCCTGCAGGCGGAGGAGCTGCTGCCCGTCACGCGGCGTCGCGCCGTGCTGCTCGATGGCGCCCGCCGCCGGGTGCGGGGCGTGGCGCCGGTGGAGACGGACGACCAGGGCCGCTTTCGCTTCGAGAACGTGCCCCCCGGCAACAACTGGGCCGTCGAGGTGCAGCTCGATGGCTTCATCCTGACCGGCCTCGGCAACGCCGATCTGAAGGACGCACTGGAGGTCACGCCCACGACGACCATCGTCACCGAGCACCTGCGGGTGCAGCTCAAGGACCGCCTCAGCGCCCTGCAGGTGCTGCCGATCGGCACCTACCGCAAGTTGACGGCCGACGTCGACCAGGTGATCCGCGCGGGCGGCGTCCGCGTGGACCTCTCCAGCCAGACCAGGGCCTCCCAGACCTTCGAGCAGATCGTGGCGAAGGCCCCGGCGCTCGTGGCCTCGACGGCCGAGGTGCTCCAGACTGCCCGGGCGGAGCTCGCCAGGGCCACCAGCGCAGGGGGACGGCTCCAGGCCAACCTCACGGAGTACGACGAGGAGAAGCGCCCCGAGACCAAGCTCGCCGTCGACATGCCGTCGCTCGTGGCGAGGTTCGCCAGCTACGTCGCGGGCCGCAGCCTGGGCTCAGCGCGGGACCTGGGCCGCGGGGCCGCCGTCGAGCTCTGGAACGGCCTGCCCGTGCAATGGTTCTACGGCGGCAACGACACCCAGGGCCACTGCGTCGTGGTGTTCGGACCGCAGGGCCCCAAGCTCATCCGGAACGACTTCTACGACCACTGGCTGTCGGCCGCACAGTACTGGACCCTCGGCGCGCCGCTCGACGAGGAGGTGGAGCTTGACGAGGCCCTCAAGGTCGGCGACACGCTGTACCCCGGGCCGCTGCGCAGGCAGACCTTCGAGAACGGCGTGCTGAGCTGGACGCCAAGTTCCGGCGTGGCCGTCCAGCTGCGGGGGGGCTCGCTGGCCGTGACCGAACGCACGGGCCGGGTCCAGTACCCACCGCCGGGCACCAACGCCGTGCTGGTCACGACGTGGCTCGGCGCCGAGAAGGGCTCCACGGACGGAGACGCCGCCACCGCACGCTTCGCCCTGCCCTGGGGCATGGCCGTCGACCCGGTCGGCACGATGTTCATCGGCGACAACCAGAACGGCCACATCCGCCGCATCGACGCGACGGGCAACGTCACGACCTTCCTGGGCCCCTCGGGCGAGCCCCCGCTGCTGCCCTCGCTCTCCGCGCTGACGGCGGCAGGCCCGGACCTCCTGTACGCCGTCACCAGCTCGCGCATCGTCAGGGTGCGTCGGGGCAAAGCCCCCGAGCCCATCGCAGGGGGCGACGTCGAGGGTGCGGACGACGGGCCGGGGGCCAACGCGCGGTTCAACCTGCCGCGCGGGCTCGCCCTCAGCCAGGACGGCGGGACGCTCTTCGTGGCCGACTCGGGCAACGACCGCATCCGGCGGATCGACCTCCGAGACCGGACCTTCCCGGTGACAACGCTGGCGGGAGGCACGGGGTCCGGGCTGAAGGATGGTCCCGCGGCCGAGGCGCTGTTCCGGCACCCGCACGGCATCGTGGTGGACGCCGGCGGCTGGCTGTACGTGGCGGACAGCGACAACAACGCGCTCCGACGGATCTCCCCCACGGGCGAGGTCGTCACCATCGCCGGCGGCACGCAGATGGCGGGCACCCAGGACGGCCCTGCCAGCGGCCCGCCCGAGCGACAGGCCCGCTTCAACCGGCCCATGGGCCTCGTCATGAACCCCGACGGGGACCTGATTGTCACGGAAGAGGCCGGCCACTCCGTGCGCAAGGTCGCGCTCGGCACCGGACGCGCCTTCACCATCGCCGGCTCCAACCGGCCCGCCCCTCAGCCAGGCGCCGAGCAGGAAACGGCCTTTGCCGATGGGCCCGGGGACGTGGCCCTGTTCTCGGGGCCCGCCGGCGTGACCATCGACAAGGACGGCCAGATCATCGTGGCCGACCGCGACAACCACCGCATCCGCAAGATCGTGCCGAGCATCAAGTTCGAGGCGGTGGCGCCAGCCGAGGCGCCCGCAGGCGACGGGTGACGCGGCTGGCTGACGCCCCCCTCAGGTCGGGGAGGCGCCGGCCTTGGCAGGCCGGCTGGCCCCCCGCGCCAGCATCGGCGCCAGGTCCAGGCCCAGGGACCGTGCGAGCCGGATCTCCGCCACGCGCAGGTCGTTCTCGGCCTGGATGAAGTTCTGGTGAGACTGGGCGTGGGTGGCCTGCACGTCGGCCACCTCGAAGGAGGTACCGACCCCGGCCTCGTAACGCCTCAGCGAGAGCCGGTAGGCCTCCTGCGCCGCCGCGAGGCCCTCGCGGGCGGCCATGAGCCGCTGCCGTGCCTCCGCCCGCGCCTGGCCCTGCTGACGGATCTCCAGCGCCACCCGCTGGCGGGTCTGCTCCAGCTGCAACCGGGTCACCCGCGCCTGCTCGTAGGCGGAAGCCATCCGGTTGCGGGCCCGGAAGCTGTCGAACAGCGCCCAGTTGACGGTAACGCCCGCGAGGAACTGGCCCTCCGTCAGGTTGCGCTGGGAGTAGCGCCCGTTCGCCTGCAGCGTCGGCCAGAGCGCCCGGCTCTCGAGCGACACCCGGGTCTCGTCGGCCTGCTGCCGGAGCGCAACCTGCTGGACCTCTGGCCGCCGCGCCAGGGCTGCCGGCAGCTCCTTCCCGAGGTCGACGGGGACGCTGGGGACGGCGGCATGCGCCACCAGGGGGCGATCGCCAACGGGTGCGTTGAGCGCGTTCGAGAGCGCCAGCCGGGCGAGGTTGACCCCGTTTCTCGCCTGCGTGAGCTGTCCCATCGCGTTGGCGAGGCGGGCCCGCTGCTGCAACACCTCGGCCCGGGTGCCCATGCCGGCCTTGAAGCGCAGCTCCCCGAGCCGCAGCTGCTCCTGCGCCGACTTGAGCCCCTCGCGCGCCACCTTGGCGAGCCCCTCAGCCCGCAGCACGTCGAAGTAGGCCACGGCGGCCTGCACCATGGCGTCCTGCTCGGCCTGGACCGTGCCGAGCTGGCCGATGCGCAGGTTCGCGTCCAGGATCGCCAGCTGGTCGCGCGTCGCAAAGGCATCGAAGATCACCTGGTTCGCACTGACGGTCGTGTCGACGTAGGCCCCAGAGGCAGGGAAGCCGACGATGTTGCCAAAGCCCCCCCCGGAGAAGGCACCGGCCGCGGCGCTGGGCAGTTCCTGGTAGTTGGCGCTCGAGGAGACGGCCAGGTTCGGCATGGTGTTGGAGATGGTGGCGGCCCGCTCGGCCTCCGTCACGGCCACGCCCTGACGGCTGACCTGGGCCGCGAGGCTGTTGGTGCGGGCGAGCAACACGGCCTCCCCGAGGCCGAGGGGCTCCACCGCCAGGGCCCGGCCGGGCGCTGCCACCAGGAGGGCCGCCGCCGCGGCGGCGGAAAGGGTGCGCGCCACGCTCACGGCTCGAGCCCCCGCGGCGCCCCACCCGGCGTGTAGTGGAGCTGCAAGGACCACATCCTGGCCAGGTCCTCTCCCCCGCCCTGCCAGTGATCGACCTGGTAGCCGAGCCCGAGGCGCGCACCGGGCACGATCTCGAAGCCCACCACGCCCCGGAGGTCCGTCAGCAAGCTGGTGGCGAAGGGCCGGCCAGGGGCCTTCGCGGCCGTGAGCAGCCAGGGATACCAGCCATAGCTGGCCTCAGCGTGGAACCGCCCCCGGCCCGGGCGCCAGGCCACCGTGGCGACGGGGCCAAAGGCCTGCCGGGTCTGCTCCCAGTCGAGGTCCGTGCCGGTGTAGGGCACGTCGGCGTTGTTCGGCACGGTGTTGGTCCAGCGGTAGCCCAGGGCCCCTGCCACCTCGAGGTCGGGGTGAAAGACCGGCGTCAGCAGGCCCACGCGGGCTCCGGCCTGCCAGGTGCTCGGCCGGAAGGCGGGGTTGGCGATGCGGGACAGCCCCGCCACGTCGACGGGCGTCTCATGGTGTGAGCCCTCGGCCTCCAGCAACAGCGGCCGCAGCCGGAGGCGCACGCCGAGCCGGTAGTCATTGTTGGCCCAGCCCTCCAGCCGGGCCCCACCGGCCTGCACCAGCTGGTTGCGCAGCCGGTAGGAGAAGATCATCCCGGTGTTGAGGGGCGCCGTGTCGGCCGGCCCCTGCCCGAGCTGTCCGGCCGCCAGCATGGGCGAGCCGGGGATGAAGCCGGAGAGAGGCGAGAGCGAGAGCCGCAGCGGGGCCTGGCCATGGCCAGCCTTCAGCGACACCTGCAAGGGCTCGAAGCCCACCGTGCTGACCACCAGGCGCGGCGCCGCGCCCCGCTCCGTCAGCAACTGAAACGTGCCGTCGGCCTGGGTGAAGGCAGAGGAGATGGCCCCCTCCTGCTGCACGAGCACCCCGGAGAGGGGGGCGCCGGTGGAGGCATCCACCACGGTGCCCCTGACCACGGCCGGAAGCGCCTGGGGCGCCGCGGCAGGGGCGGCCACCACCGCGGCGGCGGCAAGCATGTTCAGCACGTACGGCATCGGCAAGGCCTCCTGGCGCTGCTAGTTCTCGATCGTGACGACCGGGGAGGAGGAAGAGAACGTGTAGGTGCGGCGAGGCGCGACCAGCTCGGTGGCGTCCACCCGGATGAAGTAGGAGCCCGCGGGGACTTGCACCAGCGAGCCGAACACGTTCTGCTCCGTGTCCCAGGTGTAGGACTTCCGGCGGCCTTCGAGGGCCGTGTCGAGCGGCAGGGCCGTCCAGCCCATCCCGGGGTTGGCGGTGTAGTACCACAGGTAGCTGAAGCGGTTCTCGTCCACGCCCCGCGCGTTCAGGCGTAGCAGCACGGAGCCCCCCCTCGCGATCACGTTGTTCGGCGGGTCCGTGGTGATGAGGGGTGAGGCGCCCTCCGTGACGGTGACGATCGGCTCGGTGGTCGTGAAGGTACGCACCACCCCGGCCGGATCGGCCACGTCGGCGCGGAAGCTGTAGGTCCCGGCCTCGTTGACGACAAGGTCGTTGGCGGTGCCCGTGCCCTGCAGCGGCGTCCACGTCGTGCCCGGCGCGGAGGCCCCGGACCGGCTGTAGAACCAGGCCACCGGCTGCGTCGGGGCCACCGCGGCGCCGAGCGTCAGGGAGACGCGATCGCCCCGCTCGACCGCCGCCGGCGTCGCCGCGATGATGCCCGTCGGCTCGGAGACGAAGACCACGGGCTCAGGCGAGACAAAGCTCGCGACCTCACCGGTGGTGGCGGCCACGGCCTCGGCCTTCACGTACCAGGCGCCCAGCGCCGTCGGCATCCACGCCAGCACGGGGCCCGCGCCCGTGATGGCCGTCCAGGGCCCCTGAGGCGAGGCGGCATAGCTCCAGGTGATGCGCTCCACCTCCCCACCGAAGCCCTGCGGGGCCTGGAAGGCAAGCCGGACAACCTGTCCCCTGGGAACGGCGCCGCTGGCGGGCGTGGTCGTGATGACGCCCTGACGCTCCGCCACGAAGACAACGGCAGCCGGGGTGGTGACGCTGTGGGCCTGACGCGTCTCGCGATCGACCGCCTCGATGCGGATGAAGTAGCTGCCAGCCTGGGCCGGCGTCCAGCTCGCGGTGCGGCCATCCCCCGGGATCGGCTGCCACGGCGCGGTGCCCGTCGGCGAGGCAAACCAGGAGAGCTCGTAGCGGTCGGTGGAGATGGTCGTGTTGGCGACCAGCCGGACCTTCATGCCACGACTCAGGAAGGCAGGCGCGGGCTCTGTCGTGACGAGCGGGTTGCCAAATTGCAAGGGGTTGCCGGTGGCAAGCGTGATGAGCTGGCTCTCCCGCTCATCGACGACGAAGAGCACCTTCAGGAGGCCCGTCACGTCCGGGTCGAGGCGCGTGTTGGCAGGCAGGGTGAAGGTGTAGTGGCCGCCCGACGGGCGCGACACGATGGCCGTCTGGCCCCCGACCGCCACCTTGAGCTCGCGGGCCTCCCGCACGAAGGCCGGCAGGCCGCTCGGGTCATCGATGGTCACGACGGTGCCGCCCGCTCCTGGGGCCAGGATCGCCCGCACGGCGGACGGCTCTCCCAGCAGCGGCTTGGCCGGCGTGCCCACCAGGTTGATCTCGGACTCGCACCCCAGCGTGGCAACGGCGGCCACCGCCAGGGAGGCGGCGACGAGCGGGCGGGCGGAGCGAACGGGGTGGGAGGGCATGGGCGGGGCCTCAGGGAATTTGATTTTACAGCCAAACAATTTAGCAGCGAAAATAATGCCTGGCAAGCGGGCCCCCCGGGGGCCAAAAATTTTTGCGCCCGAAAGGTTCTTGCTTTAAAGTAACAGAGCATGTCACGTGACCTTTCCCAGGCTCCAGGCAGCGACGCGACGCTCGCAGCTGAGGTGGCCGCCCAGGACGCCCTCATGGAGAGGCTGCTCTACGTCTACAAGGCGCACATGGCCCAGCTGTGCCGCCAGGCGAACCTGACGATGCCGCAGTGGTACGCCCTCGACACCATCGCGCGGCTCCAGCGCTCCAAGATGTCGCCACTGGCGGAGCAGCTCGGCCTGTCGATGGGGGCCTCGTCCACCCTGGTGGACCGCCTGGCGACCCGCGGCCTCGTGCAGCGAGACGCGGACACCTCGGACCGGAGGGCCGTGTACGTCAGCCTGAGCGACCTGGGCCACCGGCTGCTGGGGGAGGCCCGGCAGGCGCGCACGGAGCTGCTGCACCGGGTCTTCGCGCAGCTGGAGCCAGCCGTGCGGGTGACGCTGCGCACGAACCTCGGGCTGCTGCTGGAGGCCTGGAGCACGCTGCCCTCGCCAGGCACGCCCCCCGGGCTGGGCTGCCTGGAGGAATGAGCGGCCGGGTGCTGGTCAGCCCGCAGGGGCGTTGACGTCCCCCTCAGGGACGCGCAGCAGCACGAGGAAGCCGAGCGCCAGGAAGCCGAGCTGGGCGGCCAGCGCTGCCTGGTAAGCCAGGACGCCGTGGCCCGCGAGGCCCTGCACGATGAGCCCCCACGTGAGGGGCCCCAGGATGGCCGCAAAGTCGTTGGCGAGCACGAACAAGCCGAAGAACTCGCCCCGGCGCTCGGCGGGCACGAGGCGCGCCAGCAGCGGCCGGGCCGTGACGAGCACGCCGCCGAAGGCGAGCCCGAGCACGGGCCCGATGGCACCGAGCACCCACGCCTGCTCCCGGACCACCACCATCGCGGCGAAGCCGGCGCCGAGCAGGCCCAGCACCGTGAGCAGCGCCTTGCGGGGCGACAGGCGGTCGGCGAGCCAGCCGAAGCCGAGGGCGCCCACGAGGGAGCAGGTCACGACCACCAGCAAGAAGCGCTGGAGGGAGCCAGCCGTCTCGGAGAGCCCGACGACCTTCACGAGGTAGATGCTCATGAAGTCGCGGATGGTGTTGATGGTGTCGAAGAAGAGGAAGCCTGACAGCAAGAACAGGCCAGCGCCCCGCAGCCGAGGGTCGGTCCACAGCTCCCGCACCAGCGCGAACCAGTGGGCCGGGCTGAGCGCGCCGTGGGCGGGGGGAGGCACCGCGCCCGGCTCTCGCCTCCTGCCACGATAGCCCCTCACCCGGCCTGCGGCCATCTGCTCCCGGAGGGAGAGGAGGGCGGGATCTGGTTTCACCCGGTGGAGGCGGAGGCCTGTCGCTCCCTGCTCCCACGCGGAGAAGGTCCGCGTCAGCGAGGATGAGGGGTGATGCGGAATCAAGGGCCCCCGCGGCCGCTCCCGCAGCCACAGCAGGGGCAGGGCCGCCGCCGCGGCCAGCAGGGCCGTGGGCACGAAGACGGCCTGGTTGCCGCCGGCCCCGAGCCCGGGCACGGGGTGGCCGAACAGCTGCCCCGTGGCGAAGGCCATGCCCACCAGCACCGCCGCGAGCGAGCCCACGTAGCCGACGGCCCTGCCATAGCCGGAGACGCGCCCCAGCCGGTCAGGCGGCGCCACCGCAGGCAGCATCGCGTTGTAGAACACGCTCGCCAGCTGCAGCCCGACGTTCGCGAGCCCGAAGATCACCAGGCCTGCCGCCAGGCCGGACACCTGACCGAGGGCCAGCCCCCCCGCGAGGAAGAGGCCCGTGAAGGCGAGCAGGAAGGGGCGGGTGCGACCAAGCCGATCGGACCAGGCCCCGAGGGCCGGGGAGAGCAGCGCCACCACCAGCATGGAGCCGGATTTGGCCCAGCCGTACGCCAGGTCCGTGCCCTGCTGATCCTTCACGACCCACAGCGCGAAGTAGGTCGACATGAAGTTCATGTAGAACGCGGTGGTCGCGAAGTCGTAGAGCGCCCAGGCGTGAACGGCGCCGGGAGCGGGAGCGGGAGCCTCGGCCATGGAACCTCCGGGGATGCCCTGCCTGCTTACCCGCCACGCCCGGCGTTGCATCCACCCCGCCCCGGGGGGCTGCCCGCCTGGATGATCAGGCCCGAGAAATTCCCGACGCGCGACACGCAAGTTTAACGAGGACTTAGCGATAACCATTGAGGGCCATAAACGATGCTTAACGGGCAGCAGGGCCCGCGGAGGTTTTCCAGCATGAGCGACGCGTCCGTCACCAGCATCCACCGCGTGGGCCCCTACCGCCCGAGCCGTGGCCCGGTCACGCCGCCACCTGCCGCCTGGCCCGGCAGGCCAGCTCCGGTCGTGCCCCCGGCGCCGCAGTGGCCCGCCGCGCCCCCCGCAGGCTGGTACCCGCCGGGGCCGGTGCAGCCGCCCGTGACGACGCGGCCCACCTACCCGCAGACGCCGACTTCCCCGGCCTACCCGCCGACGCCCACGTACCCGGCCTACCCCGGGTCCCCCATGCCCCCGGGGCCCGGGCGCGGCTTCCTCCGTGAGGTCTGGACAGGGGTCAAGGAGCGCTCCCACGAGCTCGGGCAGTTTCTGCGTCACCCCTTCGCGGCCCACCTGCGACAACCCTACACGGGCCGCAACCCGTGGGCGCCACGGACCACCGGCGAGACGGTGGGCCGCTGGCTCGTCAATGGCACCTTGATCGCTGGCGCCGTGCTCGGGGGCCGCGCCCTCATCGGCGCCGGCGGTGGGGGGGCCGGGGTCGGCCTGCGGGGCGGCTTCCTCGAGGTGCTGGCGGCGCCCTTCAAGTTCCTTGGTCGGGTGGCGGGCGCCGTCTTCCACGGCCTCGGGGAGGTCGTCAGCTTCCTCGGCCGCGGCCTCGGCTCGGTCCTCGGCGGCCTCGGCAGCGCCGTCGGGGCCTTGGGGCGAGGCATCGTCGGGGCCTTCGGCCTGCTCGGCCGCGGCCTCGGGGCCGTGGTGTCGGGCCTCGGCAACGTCGTCTCCGGCATCGGCAACTTCCTCGGCAACCTCCTGTCCGCCCTCTTCGGCGGCGCCCGGGTCGGCCTGGGCTGAACCCCCTTTTTCGTCCTCCTTCCGCTCTCTCTCCTCACACACACACCTCACACCGCCCCCCTCACGCCGAGGGGGGCGGTGTGGGGTTCTGGCCTGCCAGATGTGCGCAACGCACCCCTCGCAAAAGGCGAAAACGCGCGTCACATCTGCATTTGTAACCAGGGTCACGAACAACCACCCCCCCCCTCGGCTACGATGGGCCCCGGATTGTTCTGCATTGACCGAAGGGCTCCATGAAGAAGGTGTATCGCAACGTGGGCGAGGGCGTGCGTCGCCTGGTGGCAGGGGAATTCTGCCACCCGGACTGGCAGCGGCTGAGCGTGACGGCGCACCGCCTGAGCCTGCAGGACCAGATCGAGCAGCTGCTGGCGGTCTCGCAGCTGGACCGACGGCAGATCCAGATCCTGCCCCATCAGGTAGACGCCGTGATGACGGCCATCAACCGCATGCGGACCCGGGCCATCCTGGCGGACGAGGTGGGCCTGGGCAAGACCATCGAGGCCGGGCTCATCATCAAGGAGTACCTGGCCCGCGGGTTGGCCCGGCGCGTGCTGATCCTCACGCCCGCCCCCCTCACGACGCAGTGGCGCGGCGAGATGCTGTACAAGTTCGGCGAGGTGTTCGCCGTGGCCGACGGTGGCAAGCCAGGCCCGGACGAGCTGCCGTTCCGGGGCTTCGACCAGCACGACCAGCTCATCGCGAGCCTGGACACCGCGAAGCAGCCGGCCAACGCGGCCGCCCTGCTGGCGCGCCCCTGGGACCTGGTGGTGGTCGACGAGGCCCACCGCCTGAAGAACGCCGCCACGCTGGGCTACAAGTTCGTGAAGCAGCTCCGCACCCGGTTCATCCTGCTGCTCACCGCCACCCCCATCCAGAACAGCCTCTACGAGCTGTACAACCTGACAGATCTGGTCCAGGAGGGGCTGCTCGGCACGTTCGAGCACTTCCGTGAGGCCTTCGTGGCCGACAAGCACGGGCGCGTGCTGCGGGATGCCTCGCGGCTGGCCGAGCTGCTGCGTCGTGTCATGGTGCGCCACCGTCGGGCCGACGTGGGCATCACCTTCGCCGATCGGCGGGTGGAGACGGTGCTGCTGGACGGCACGCCCGACGAGATGGCGCTGCACCAGGCGGTGCTCGACTTCGTGCGAGGGGACGGTGCCGACGGGGCCGAGCGGGGCTTCAAGACCCTCACCTACATCCGGCTGTCGCGGATGCTCGCCAGCAGCCCGGCGGCGCTGGCGCAGGCCGTGCGGACCATGGCCGTGGAGGCCGCGGAGGCGAGCGACGGCGTGCGGCTGCTGCGCATCGGGCAGCTGGCCCAGGCGATGCGCACGAACTCGAAGACCCAGGCGCTGCTGCGCGTGCTGGCAGAGACGGCCGACAAGGCCATCGTCTTCACCAGCTTCTATGAAACGCAGCGCTTCTTGCAGCAGCAGCTCACGGGCGCTGGCCACGACGTGATCCTGTTCTCGGGGCTGATGTCCCAGCGCGAGAAGGATGCGGCCGTGCAGGCCTTCCGCGAGCCGGGGCGGCAGGTGCTGCTGTGCACGGATGCAGGCTCCGAGGGGGTGAACCTCCAGTTCTGTCACGTCCTCGTGAACTACGACCTGCCCTGGAACCCGATGCGCGTCGAGCAGCGCATCGGCCGCGTGCACCGCATCGGCCAGCAGCGCGACGTCGTCGTGGTCAACATGGCCATCCGGGACACGATCGAGGAGTACATCCTCGAGCTGCTGAGCCAGAAGCTGCACCTGTTCAACAACGCCGTGGGCGAGACGGACCTGATCCTCAGCCAGCTACGAGGCGTCGACAGCTTCGAGCGCAGCGTCATCGACGTGATCGCCAAGGCCCGAGAGCCGCGGGAGCTGCGCTACCAGTTCGAGGCCCTCGGCGAGCAGCTCGCGCTGGCGAAGCAGGCCGCCGACCAGCTCAAGGCGTTCGACGCCAAGACCCTCTCCCTGCTTGACCTCTCCGCGCTGGAGGGGACCCCGCAGGCGTCGTGAAGCGAGGATCCGATGAAGCCCGCCCCCCCCGCAGCGTCCAGCCCCTCCGGGAACCTTCCTCCCGGCACCTTCGTGTATCGCGACGGCGCCTGGTACCTCGTGCCGCCCCCCCCTGCCGGCAAGAAGTGACGCCCCTGTCCGCCCCGAGGAGCCCCCATGTCTGACGCCTCCATCCGCTCGTTTGCGCTCGAGTACTACCGCAAGCGTGGCGCCGCCATCCAGTCTCTCGCGCACGAGGGGCAGGAGGCCTACCACATCACGCCACGCCAGGGGGCCTCACTGCGCGTCACCTTCCTGGAGGAGGCACCGATCGGAGACGGAGCCCCCACGGCGCTCACGGCGACCAGCCCGGAGTGGCGGGCGATCCTCGACGACCTCACGGCCGAGGTCGTGGTGTCTTACCGCTACCTCGTCTGTGCCCCGATCGGCAGCCCGGCGCGCACGCTGACCGAGGCCCTGCCGGCCGGCTGGGCCGTGCACCGCGCCCGACTCAAGCGGGTGGAGAACCGGGTGGCCCTGGGGCTCAGCCACCGCGTCACCTTCGATGCCCAGGCCCTGAGCGCCCGGCGCGAGGTGATGCATCACCACGTATGGGACGTCGAGACGTCCGAGCGCCTCACCCGGCTGGAGCCGCTGCTGTACGAGGCCCCCACGCTCCTGATCCGGCCCCGGCAGCACCCCTCCGAGCAGGCCGTCAGGGCGCTGTTGAGCCGCTCCTTGCTGCTCGTCGACGCGGATGCTGACGTCCGCGGGCAGGCCCTCGAGGAGGAGCTCGGGGGGTTGCTGCGCGAGGCCGAGACCCGCACCAACCAGTACTACGAACAGCAGATGGGCCAGCTCCTCCAGCGGGAGGCTCAGCTGGAGGAGCGCCTCGCGGCGGCGCGCCTCCGCCTTGCCGAGGCCCGCACCCCGGATGCCATCGCCCGCTGGCAGCAGGAGGCCGGCAGCCTGCAGGGCCAGCTTCAGGCGGCGCGAGCCAACCGTGAGGGGCACCTCGCGGACATCGAGGCCGCCTGCGCGCGGAAGCTGGCCGACGAGCGCGAGCGCCACGAGCTCACCGCCCTCACGGACCTCGTCGCCATCTGCTATGCGTCTTACGACGTGCTGACCTACGAGGTGGACGCCACCCTGCCGGACGGCCAGGCAGCCACGTTGGCCCTGCGCTACTGGCCCGTGACGCGCGAGATCGCCGTGCCCCCGTGCGAGGCCTGCGGGGAGCCCGCGCGGGACGCCGTGCTGACGGCAGCAGGGGCGCTGCACTGCCGGCCCTGCGAGACGACGTGTCCGGCCTGCTCCGACCGGGCCGAGGGAGGCCTCGCCGCGTGTGGCACCTGCGCGGCCCTGGTCTGCACCGCCTGCCTCGTTCAGTGCGCGGCCTGTGAGGCCGTGGTCTGTGCAGAGCACCTGGTGGGCAGCGCCACCCACGACACCGGGGTCTGCCCAGCTTGCTGGGGCGGCTTGCAGCCCCCTGCGGGCACCGAGCCGGGCGCTGGGGAGTCCGCCACGGACGAGGCCGAGGCGCCTGCTGCAGCGCTGGACCTGGCCCACGTGGGGGGCGAGGCACCCGCCGCCCAGGCCCCCCCTGCAGCCGAGGGGCCCGAACAGCCCGCGCCCTCCTTGCCCCGTTCGTCGGTGGCGCCGGAACAGCCCGCGGCCTCCCTCACCCTCGCGCCCCTGGCAACCACGACCGGCGACGTGGCGCCTGCCGCGCACGAGGCCACACCACACGCCCCGGTGGCAGCCCTGCAGGCCTTCACGGCAGGCGCGCCCACCACGCCGAGCACGGGTTCGGAGGAGGCACTGCTCCCCACGCCCTCGGCCCTGCGCAGCCCGGTGGCGTTCACGCCCAGCCGGCCTGTCGATGAGGCGCACGAGGACGAGGCGCTGGCAGCCCTGTTCGAGCCGGCGGCCTCGACGCCTCCTGCCCTGCAGCTGGAGGCCTGCCCCGCTTGCATCCTCCCGATGGAGGAGGCGGAGCTGGCGGCCTGCCCCACCTGCGGTGTGCCCTGCTGCAAGCGCTGTGCCACGGGGTCACAGGCTCCGTGCCCGGCCTGCGAGAGCCTGGCCCCGACGGTGGCCACGGACCCGCGGCTGGCCTTCGTCATGCGCACCTTCCCCGACCTCGCCCGGGGCAACCGCACCTGGGAGATCGCGGTGTTGGATGGCTTCGTGGTGGCCCACTGGTCCCGCTGGGGGACGTGGGGCATGGTGACCTACCACCTCGCGACGCCCGAGGCCTCCCCAACCCTGGTCACGGCCTTCCGGTGCGGGCACCTGGACCTGCTGCGACAGGTGTTCAGCTTCCGGCGGAGGGGCGCATGAGGCGGCAAGACACCGAGCGGCTGCTGGCCCTGCTGGCAGGTGCGAACGACCGGAGCGTGTTTCTCGAGGTCGCCTTCCTGGAGTCGTGGGTGGCCCACCACCAGCGCCAGCGTCAGCTGGTGCCGCTGGCCACGCTGTCGCGGGCGCTGCCCTTCTTCGCGCAGGAGTTCAACTGGCGGCCCCGGCCCCGCTGGGACGCCAGCGACGCCCAACCCGCCTGGGCCCGCCTGGCGGCCGCCGTGGCCCTGCTGGGCGTGGCCGCCCCCGGGCTCGTGGGCTAGCGCACCGATCAAGTCATGAGCGCGGATGGCGACGGGCTGGCGTCCAGGGGCCAGGAACGACCAGGGGGCGGGCTGGCGGGCACGTGCCCGAGGCGTGACCACGTCCCCGGGGGTCATGGCGGGGGGCCGTTGAGCGTGAACTTGCCGCGCTGAGCGCCAAGCGCGAGGAGCGACGTTGCGATCGGCGTTCAAGGCTGGCGAGGCTGGCCGGGATCACCTGTCTGCTGCGCTCGGACCGGGCTGCTTGCCGGGCGAGGCCTGGTTTGCCACTGTGGCGCGCTGCCCCACCCAGACGACATCACCCAACTCGACGGGCGGCCCGTTCCCGGGCCGCCCGTCGAGTTGGAGTTGGAGTTGGAGTTGGAGTTGGAGTTGGTGTTGGAGTTGGAGTTGGAGTTGGAGTTGGAGTTGGTGTTGGAGTTGGAGTTGGTGTTGGAGTACTTGCAGGAGATGGCGACGGTGATGGGGTAGACGCAGGCGCCGCAGCTCCAGATCCTGGGCAGGTGTGCGACAACCGCATTCCTGAACTCGTCGAATTAGTTTCTGCCCATGTCCCAGATTGAACTATTCGATCCTGAGCAGATGTAGGCGTATAGACATAAGCGCCTTTGCCAAATTGCACCCACGCACCAGAAGTAATTACGTAGCGACTTCCATCAGTTCTCTGGAAGAGAATATTCAAGTAGATAGACACTTTAGGATTAGTAGGATTTTGAACGAAAGTCGCACCCCGCGTGGTTAGAACTAGATGCCAGGCGTCATATCCGCTTTCATAACCTGGGAGGTAATCGCAAGAAGATCCTTTGTTGAATTCTGAATCAGCTAG
>JAYKHL010000096.1:0-19589 GCA_035284865.1 Candidatus Sericytochromatia bacterium
CCATCGCGACTTCTACGTCTGGTCCGACGATCCCGACGGCTACGCCGAGGCACGGATCATCTTCCAGGACTTCGAGACGAGCAACTGGACGTACGATCCTGTCGCCGAGCAGTACTTCTGGCACCGCTTCTACCACCACCAGCCCGATCTCAACTTCGACAACCCGGCGGTGCACGAGGCGCTGACCGCGGTGGTCGACCGGTGGTTCGAGGCGGGGGTCGACGGCATGCGGCTCGATGCCGTGCCCTACCTGTACGAGCGTGAGGGCACGAACTGCGAGAACCTGTCGGAGACGCACGCGTTCCTGCGCGCTCTGCGCGCGCACGTGGACGAGCGGTTCCCCGGGCGGATGCTCCTGGCCGAGGCCAACCAGTGGCCCGAGGACGCCATCGCATACTTCGGCGACGGCGATGAATGCCACATGTCCTTCCACTTCCCGCTGATGCCGCGGCTCTTCATGGCGGTGCGGATGGAGGACCGCTACCCGGTCATCGACATCCTCGAACAGACGCCGCCGATCCCCGAGCACTGCCAGTGGGCCACCTTCCTGCGCAACCACGACGAGCTCACGCTGGAGATGGTGAGCCCGGAGGAGCGGGAGGCCCTGCTCGCGGCCTACGCCCCGGAGGCTCGCATGCGCTGCAACGTGGGCATCCGGCGACGCCTGTGGCCGCTGCTGGAGGGTGACCGGCGACGGGTCGAGCTGCTGCATGCGCTGCTGCTCTCTCTGCCGGGCGCCCCGGTGCTCTACTACGGGGATGAGATCGGCATGGGCGATGACATCCACCGGCCCGACCGCCACGGTGTCCGGCTGCCGATGGCCTGGGACGACAGCCGCAACTTCGGCTTCTCCGAGGCGCTTCCGAGCGTGCTCCGCTGGCCCCCCGCCACCGACCCGGGCCCCTGCCACCCGCTGGTGGCGAACGTGGCCGCGGCCCGCGCCACCCCGTCCTCGTTCTGGCACTGGCTGCGAGACCGCCTGCGGCTGCGGGGCCGGCACCCGGCGCTGCGCCGCGGGGATCTCACGCTGCTGGCGCCGGAGAACCCCGCCATCCTCGCCTTCTTGCGGCGCTGGGAGGCCGACACCGTGCTGGTGGTGGCGAACCTCTCGCCCCATGACCAGCCGGTGGCGCTGGCCCTGCCTGCCCACGAGGGCTGGCAGCCGCTCACGCTGCCCGGCCTCGTGGTGCTGCCCCCGATCGGCAAGGGAGTCTACCCGCTCACGCTGGGACCCTTCGGCCACATGTGGGCCAGGCTGGTGCCTCCGGCTGCCGCTTGAGGCGGCTGGCTACTGCAGGGCCTCCACCGGGATGATCCGAACGCTGTTGGAGCGCACGTCGACCACGGCCAGCCGGCCCTGGGGGTCGACGGCCAGCGCCACCGGCAGCCCGAAGGCGTCCTCGGCCGAGGGGTCGGTGTGGAGCCGTCCGCCGGGCCCGACGATCGTCTGGATGCGGCCGGCCAGGTCGATGCGTCGGATCCGTGCCGGGACCGGCGCCACGCGGGAGGCCATCGCACCAAGGACCTTTTCAGTGTTGGCGACCAGCTGGGTCGCGTTGGTGGTGCCACCCTCCGCGACATACATGGCACCCGCGGCATCGAAGGCCAGCCCGATGGGCATCACCACCAGCGCCTCGGTGGCGAGCTGGCCGTTCTCCGCTGCCTCCCAGCCGGGCTCGGGAGCCAGCATCCGGGCCAGGGACCGCGACAGCCCCAGCCCCGCCACCGTCTCGACGCGCGGAGCCGCCCCTGAGATGCCTGTCACCCGCCGCACCCGGCAGCTTGCGAGCTCGACGAAGTAGAGGTTGTCCGGCTCGCCGGGCCTGAAGGCCAGCGCGGCCGGCGTGCGCAGCGAGGTCTCGGTGGCCGGGCCGTCGGGCCCGTCCGTGTGGTCGGTCCCGTCGGTGGGGCTGCCGGCGAGCAGGCGAATCCGGCCGTCGGCGTCCAGCCGGTAGATCTGATGCAGGGACATCGAGGACCAGTACATCGTGCCGTCGGGCCCGATGGCCAGCCCCGACAGCCGGGGCAGCGTGACGTCGAAGGCCCCCTGGCTGGCCCCGGGAGCGAGCGGCCTGCCGTCGGGGGCGCCCTCGCCGGGCGCGCCGGCCACGGGGCGGATCACCCCGTCCGACCCGATGGCGCGGATGCGCTTGCTCTGGGTGTCGGCGAGATACAGCTTGCCAGCGTGAAGGGTCATGGCGCCAGGCGTGTTCAGGTGGGCCAGGGTGGCAGGGCCTCCGTCGCCCTCGGAGCCCCTGGCACCCCCTGCGACCGTCTCCAGCACCGCTCCGTTCCAGCGCTTGATGGCATGGCCGCCCCCCTCGGACACGAGCATGCGTCCCTCGGCATCGAACACCACCCACGTGGGGGCGTTGAAGGTGAGCCGGTCGCCGCCGGCCTGCAGGGCCTCGACGTTGCCAGCGACGAGCCGCCAGGCGCCCTCCGGGCTGCGGGCGAAGACCAGGTTGCGCTCCGTGTCCGAGGCGTAGAGCGTGCCGTCCGAGGCCCGTGCCAGGCCCACGGGGCGTTGCAGGGGCGGGCCATCCCCCGTCGGCAGCGGCAGCGCCGTGACGGTCCCGCTGGCGGTGACGAGGCTGATCGCGCCAGGACCGCTTCGCGTGTCGTCCTCGCTCACGTAGGCCGTCCCCTCGGCTGTCACCACCAGGCGGCCCTCATTGACGTGCAGGCCCTGCGCCAGCGTGGTCCAGGCGCCGTCGGCCTCGCGCCGGAGGAGCGTGCTGGTCGCCCCGTCTCGCCACAGGAGGTGGAGCCTGTCGCCCGGGCCGCCCACGGCCACGGCCTGGGCAAGTGGGCGGCTGCTGGCCGGGGCGGGCAGCGGCACGTGCTCCACCTGGCCATCGGGCCGGAGCCTCACCAGCCGGGCCGGGTGGCCCTGCATCGCGCAGATGGCGCCCCCTGGCTCGATGGCCACGCCCGATGGGGTGAAGGGCAAGCCGAGGGCCGCCTGGGGGTCGAAGGGCGCACCCACCCCCGAGCAGTCGCCACAGGGCTCATCCTGGCCGCTGCCGAGGACCTCCTCCGGGGCGCGACCTGGGGCCAGCCGGTACAGCCTGCGCCGGTTTTTGGCTGCCGCCAGCAAGGCCCCATCCGGGGCCAGGGCCATGGCTGTAAGGCCGATCAGGTTTTCGCGCACCTCCCCCGCCCTGCCATCGAGCAGCAGGCTCTGGGTGCCATCGGCGTGCAGCCGGCGGATGCGACCGAAGTCCTGCTCGGCGATCAGCAAGGTGCCGTCCCGGTCCAGGAGGAGGGCGCTGGGCTTGTTCAGGGCCACCTGCGTGGCGACCTTGCCGTCCCCGAGCCCGCCGAGCAGCAGCGCCTTGATCGTCTCGAGGGAGGCTGCGACGGCAGGGTCCTTCTCGCGTAGCATGGCTGCGAGGGCCACGCTCTCCTCGGGGCGGTAGCTCGGCACCTCCGTCAGGTGGCCCTGCGCCGCCACGAGCCTGTTGCGGAGGGTTTCTGCGGCGGCTGCCGGCAGGCGATCGAGGGTCTGCTGGTCGCCCTGCACGAAGCGGTCGAGCACGTACGAGGCCCCCAGCGTGGAGGCCGTGTCGAGGGGCACCCTGCGGGTGGCGGAGGGCTCGCGGGCCACGAGCGCGAGCAGCTTGCCGCCGTTGAAGAGGTCGACCCGCAGCACGAGGCTCTCATCCGGCAGCGTGGCGCGCAGGCTGTAGGCGCCGGTCTCGTCCGTGCGGGCCTGCAAGGGCTGCCCGTCCGGCCCGATGAGCCTGCGCCCCCGGGCGTCCTCGACCGTGACGAGGGCGTCCGCCAGCCAGGCCTCGGTGGGCCCTGGCTGCTGGCTGAGGGCGTACCTCGGCTGGCCCGCCAGGTTCGCGCCGTGGTTGCTCACGAGCGTGCCCGAGTTGTTGCTGATCACGGCGCCGCCGTTGTCGCTCAGGAGGCCGCCGCCGAGGTCACTGAGGAGCTTGACCTGGCCCACGAGGGTGGCCGCGGCGACTGGCGACTGGGGCACCAGCCGCGTGGTGGCAGGCTGGAGCTTCCTCCCTGCCGCCGAGCCCTTGACCGGCACCTTGCGACCGGATGGCGCCTCCGCCCCAGCGGGCCCTACCGGTCCGCAAGCGGCCGCAGCCTGGGATGCCACGACCAGCGCGGTGACGAGCCATCGGGGCACGGGCACGGGCACCTCCCGGCGGAGCAGGCCTCACGGCCCTCTGCAGGCATTGTACCCGCGCGGCGCTGAGAAGCTGCTTCAGAGCCGGCCCTCGACGGCCAGAAAGCGCTCCGTGAGGGCCCGGGAGGTGGCCAGGGCCCCGTCCTCTCCCTGGCGCAGCTGCGCCTCCAGCCGGGTGGCCAGGCGCTCGAGGTCAGCGAGTGTGCGTCGCTGCGTGGGGGTGCCGACGTGCATGGCCACGCCGAGGTGGAGCCGCAGCAGGCCCGCCTCGCGCTGGGCCTCGTGCGTCTGGCCGATGCGCAGGTACGTGTAGACCGTCGAGGCGCTGATGTAGGCCCGCGTGAAGCGCTCGCGCGCCAGCTGGCGACGGGCAGGCTCGGAGAGCGCCGACGGCCTGATGTTCGGCCGTGGCGTGGGCGTGGGCCGTGGCGTGGGGGTGGGCGTGGGCCGTGGCGTGGGGGTGGGCGTGGGCCGCGGCGTGGGGGTGGGCGTGGGCCGCGGCGTGGGGGTGGGCGTGGGTCGTGGCGTGGGGGTGGGCGTGGGTCGTGGCGTGGGGGTGGGCGTCGGCCGCGGCGTGGGCGTCGGCGTCGGCCGCGGCGTGGGCGTCGGCGTCGGTGACAGCAACTCGGAGAAGCGAATCAGGCCCGTGTGGGTCGGCGGTGGCGGCACGGCAGGAGGCTTCAGGGGGGGCGGCTGGACGCGGGGACGCTCGCGCCGAGGCGCTGGGGTGCCGAGCGCCGGGGCGGCGGGGCTGCCGGGAGCCGCGAGACGAGGAAGCGCTGGAGGGGGCGCCACGCTCGCCGGGGGGCTTGGGGCCGATGGCACGGCAGGCCTGGGCGTGGCAGGCCGTCCAGGTGGCAGGCTGCGCGGACGCGGGGGCTTGGTGCCACGCGCGAGGGGGCGCCCCTGGGGGGCCTGCGGCGTGGGGCGGAGGGCCTCTGACTGGGCGGTGTTGAGGTCCTCCAGCAGGTTGCGAGCCTCCCGGAGGGCACCAGGGTGCCGCGCGTCGATCAGGCTGCGCACCAGCGTGAGGCGCAGCGCCACCGGCTCGAAGGCACGCGGGCTGGGGCTCGGGTGGGCCTCCACCTCGGCCACGCGCTGCTGCAGCACCCCGGCGGTGGCCTCGGCCGCCAGCCAGTCTCCGCCTTCCAGCGTCCGCTCGAGCTTGTACGCCGTGACCATCACCCGGTCGAGCGCCTCGAGCAGCCGGTCCTCCTCCAGGATCGTGATCGCCGGCCGGCTGCCGGAGGGCGGCGCGGCCCACGCGGGCAGGCCCAGGGCGGGGGATGCGCCGTCAGGCGCCGGGCCGGCGATCAGGAAGGCAGCCACCAGGCCGAGGCTTGAGAGGGGCAGGCGCGATCGGGCCATCACCCAGCCATTCTAGGGGTCAGGTGGCGTTCCGCGCCACGGGTCGGGTGTCGAGGCCCGTCAGCCGAGGTCGCCACCGGGCTCGCTTTCAGTCACGCGGGCGCGATCGCGGGCCATGCCCGCGAGGAACTCATCGCGGGTGATCGCCCCATCGCCGTCCACGTCGTACCGGGAGAACCGCCCCGGGTCCACCTCCTGATCGTGGACGCTGCGCCCTGCATCGAACTCCTCGCGGCTCAGCACCCCATCGTAGTTCACGTCCTGCGCGAGGAAGGTGAACTCGTCCACGGCACGGGTGGCGTCAGCCTCCGTGGGCTCCACGAACGAGGGCTCGGGGGGGTCGACAGGGTGGGACAAGCGGCAGCTCCAGGGTGTGCTGGTCTTGTTCCCCCGGAGGCGATCCGTGTCACCACCTGCCGCGGGCTATGCCGGCTCAGGCGACCGTGACGCCGGCGGCGTGGAGCTCGGCAAGGGCCCTCACCACGTCGCCCGCCGACAGCTCCACGCCGCGGCAGGCGGCCGCCACGACACGGGTGGTGAAGCCCTCGGCCCGCGCGTCGAGGGCCGTCCACTTGACGCAGTAGTCCGTGGCCAGGCCCACCACCGTCACGACCTCGACGCCCTGGCCCCGCAGCCACCCCGCCAGGCCCGTGTCGTGCCGCCGCCCATTGTCGTAGAAGCCGCTGTAAGAGTCGACGTCGCGGCGCGTGCCCTTCTGGAAGACCCGGGCGACGCGCGCCACCTCGAGCTCGGGATGGAACGCAGCGCCCGGCGAGTCCTGCACGCAGTGGTCCGGCCAGAGCACCTGCGTCAGGCCGTGCAGCTCGATCACCTCGCCGGGCCGGCGGCCGTCGTGCTGGCTGGCGAAGCTGCCGTGGTCGGCCGGGTGCCAGTCCTGCGTCGCCACCACGAGGTCGTGCGCGGGTTGCAACGCGTTCGCCTGGGAGACGACGGCATGGCCCTCGGCCACCGCCAGCGCGCCGCCCGGGCAGAAGTCGTTCTGGATGTCCACGAGGATGAGGGCAGACTTGCTCATGGGGGTCCTCCTGCCCGTCAGGCGGGCGCTGGGCTCAGGGGCGTGAGGGGGCCTCGGGCGAGGCCAGAACGGCGGCGCGCAGCGCGGCGAGCTCCCGCTCGAAGTTGCCGCTCAGGATGGGAAAGCGGCACCAGGTCTTGGGATCGAGGTTCTCGTCGTCGAGGTGGAAGCTCGGCGCGTAGCGCTCCCGCTTCCACTGGTTCTGGCACCACAGCCGGAAGAAGCGCTCGACCCAGCGCGCCAGCATCGGGGCAGCGTGGCGATCGCCAAAGGCCGCGAGCATCCGCTGGTGCACCGCGAGCGGCGCCAGCTTGTCGCGAATTGCGGCCCGCTCGATGGCGTCGAGCACGGGGTAGGGCATCAGGTCGTCCTCGTCCGTCTGGTGATGTGCCGCAGGCCGCAGCTCGGCGGTCGGGGCCTGCCTGTTCACCAGCCCGAGCGCCGGCATCCGTGGCACGCCCGTGAGCCCCTCGGCCTCCAGCCGGACCAGCCAGGCCCGCAAGAAGGCCTTGTCGATGCCGCCGATGGGCGCCAGGCCCCCCGCGGTGTCGCCATCCATCGTCGCGTAGCCCACGGCGGCCTCCGAGCGGTTGCTCGTCGTGAGCAGCAGCCCGCCTTGCAGGTTGGCGAGCAGCCAGATGCCGGGTGCCCGCACGCGGGCCTGGATGTTTTGCAGCGCCACGTCGTCGTGCCCCCAGTCGAGCGGCCGGCCGATCGCGCCAGCGACCAGGGCCTTGTAGCCCTCCACCAGGGCATCCACGTCCAGGGCGTGGAAGCAAGCCCCCGTCTCCTCCGCCACCGCCCGGGCGGCCTCCCGCGTGACGGCCCCGCTGTGGCGCGTCGCCTGGTAGGCGCACGTGAGCAGGCCGCCCGTGACGGCCCGCGCGTCCCCTGCGAGCGCCCCGAGCGCCGGCAGGTGGGGGAGCTTCGCGAGGTAGGCCTCCCAGCCGAGCTCCGAGACCCCGAACACCGTCATCAGGTGCACCAGCACGGCACAGGCGGCCGAGTCGGCGCCGCCCGAGAGCGAGAGCACGAAGCCGCGGGCCCGGCTCTTGCGCATGTAGTCGAAGAGCCCGAGCGCGACCGCCCGGGCGAACTCCTCGTCCTTGCGCCGCGCGCTCGCCTCCCAGACGGCAGGCGCCACCAGGGCGGCCGGCGGCTCGGGCGCGAGAGGGGGGAAGGCGAACTCGGCGCTCACGAAGTAGGCGTCGGCCTCCGGCCCCAGCGCTGGGCGCGCGCTGGCGCTTCGGTGCTGGGCGAGGCGGGTGGCGGCGAGGTCGACCACGGCGGCGGTCACATGCGCGTCACGGTAGGTGAAGCGCGGCCCCGCAGCGAGCAGCTGGCCGGCCGCCGCCACCATCGCGCCCCCGTCGTAGAGCACGCGGCCCGCCTCACAGCCCACGAGGTTGGCGTAGACGTAGGCCGCCGAAAAGGCCCGCGAGCCCTCCAGCACGAACCGCCGCCGGATGTCGATCTTGTCGAAGGCGAAGTGGCTCGCGGAGGGGTTGAGCACCACGTCCACGCCATGGGCCGCCAGCGTGGCACCCGGCCGGTTCGCCACCCAGGCGTCCTCGCAGATCTCGAAGCCGAGTCGCACCCCGCCCACCTCGAAGGCCAGGTCCCCGAGCGGATAAGCCGCGCCCGCGATGGTCACGGTCGAGCGCACGCCGGCAGGCCAGGGCTTGAACCAGCGTGGCTCATAGTGGAGCCCGTCGCCCGCGAGGTGCTGCTTGGCGACGAAGCCCAGGATGCGACCGTCGGCGACGAGGCAGGCCGTGTTGAAGATGCCGTTGCGGTGGACGAGCGGCAGCCCGAGGGAGACGACCAGGCCGCGCGTCTCGGGCAGCAGCTCGGCCAGGACCGCCAGCGCCGCCTCCTGCACGCCCGGCGCCTGGAAGGCGTCCTCGCAGCCGTAACCCGTCACGCACAGCTCCGGCAGGCACAGCACGGTGACGCCCAGGGCCCGGGCCTCGGCGATCGCCGTGCGGATGTTCGCCGCGTTGCCCGCCCAGTCCAGCGGCGTCTGGTTCAGGACCGCCGCCCCCACGCGCAGCCGGGTCATGCGTTCACCCCCTTGGCCTCCAGCACGAGGCCGAGCTTGAAGTCGTAGAGCGACCTCTCGATGCCGGCGGGGTAGGCGTGCGGGTTCTCGAAGCGCTTCACGCCCGCGTGGAAGCGCGCCAGCTGCGCCTGCGCCCGGGTCCGGCTCTCAGCCAGCGGCGGCGGGTCGTACACGCAGGCGCCCGCCCGGAACACGGGCACCAGCAGGTCCTCATGGGGGGTCCCTGCCGGGATGCGCTTCTGGTGGGTGATCTCGCCCGGATCGACGATCGCGATGTCCCCCTCGGGGATGCCGCGGGACGCGTCGAAGAGGGCGTCCGCCACGGCCTGGCCGTCCAGGTAGTAGCGCCGCACCTGCAACACACCCGGCGTGCTGATCTTGCTCGGGTTCTCGGAGAGCTTGACCTTGTAGCGCCACGGCTCGCCGGGCCGCCGCAGGGCGCCGAGCTTGTACACGCCGCCGAGGGCCGGCTGGTCGTAGGCCGTGGCGAGCTGGGTGCCCACCCCCCACACGTTGATGCGCGCGCCCTGGTCCTTGAGCGAGCGGATCAGGTGCTCGTTGAGGTCGTTGGAGGCCACGATGGTGGCCTCTGGGAAGCCCTCGGCATCGAGGATCCGGCGCGCCTCGATGCTGAGGTAGGCGAGGTCGCCCGAGTCGAGCCGCACGCCGAGCATCTCGTGGCCCCGCGCCCGCAGGGCCCGCCCCACCTCGCATGCCTTGCGCACCCCCGCGAGCGTGTCGTAGGTGTCGACGAGGAACACGCAGTTGTTGGGCAGGGCCGCTGCGTAGCGCTCGAAGGCCTCCTGCTCCGTGTCGAAGCTCATGACCCAGCTGTGGGCATGCGTCCCGCGCACGGGGATGCCGTAGAGCTTGCCCGCGAGCACGTTGCTGGTGGCCGCCACGCCCCCCACGAAGGCCGCCCGCGAGGCCGCGAGGCCGCCGTCGATGCCCTGGGCCCGGCGCAGCCCGAACTCGAGCACGGGCTCCCCCTGCGCCGCGTGGCACACGCGGGCGGCCTTCGTCGCCACGAGCGTCTGGAAGTTGAGGACGTTGAGCAGGGCCGTCTCGAGCAGCTGGCACTGGATCAGCGGGCCCTGCACGCGCACGAGCGGCTGGTTCGGGAAGACGATGGTGCCCTCCGGCACGGCATCGACGTCGCAGGTGAAGCGCATCCCCGCGAGGTGCGCGAGGAAGGCCGGCTCGAACAGCGGGCGGCCGTCCGCCCCGGCCAGCGTGCCGAGGTAGGCGAGGTCGTCCGGCTCGAAGCGGAAGTGCGAGAGCCATTCGATGGCCGAGGCGAGGCCCGCGGCGAGGGTGTAGCCACCGTTGAAGGGCGGCTTGCGGAAGTACAGGTGGAACACGGCCTCCTGCTCGGCCGTGTCCTCCTTCCAGTAGCCGTAGGCCATGGTGAGCTGGTACAGGTCCGTCAGCAGGGCAAGCGACTGCCCGTAGGGCGCGAACGGGGCGTCAGGAGCCATCGGGACCTCCTCTCGGCACGACGGGCTCAGCGTAGCACCCGTCTGCGCCCCCGTCGATTTCCAGCAGGCTGGCGGGGAGGCAAGGGGCCGACGTCGTGCCGGTGGTCACCACGCGGTCCGGGGGGGCCGCCGCGCAGTCAGCTCCACCGCGCGGGCCACACGCCGTTGATGCAGATGGCGTAGTGCAGCGGGTTGGGGTAGCCGAAGCCCTTGTGCAGGCGAGGGTTGGCCGGATCGCGCAGGTCCGGCAGCTTGAAGGTGCTGCCGGGGGTGCCGCCGTAGCGGTTGCCGATCACGGCGTAGAGCGCCTGGTACTGCCGGACCTGCAGGGTCTGGCCCTCGCACAGCATCCAGTCCGGGCTCGCATAGGACTGCGCCACGAGCTTCACCATGCCAATTGCAAACTCTTCCATCGCCTCTCTCCTGAAGGGTGGTCAGCTCCGGATCGGGAAGAGTCCCGTCAGGCAGATGATGTAGCGGCAGGGGTTGGTGGGGCTGAAGCCCACATGAAAGCCGGGGCTCTTCGGGTCGCGCATGTCGGGCAGCTTGAAGGTGCTGCGGGCGTCGCCGCCGTACGTGGTGCCGATCACCGCGTAGAGGGCCTGGTACTGGCTGATCGGCAGGGTCTGCCCCTCGCAGTAGGCCCACCCGCGCGGCGGCGAGGAGCGGAACTGGTAACCGTAGGGGCCCCAGACGGCCACATCCCCGATGGTGCCTTCCATTCGCCCTCCTCCCTAGTAGTCCGTGGAGGGATAAATGCCCTCGACACAGATGATGTACTTCATCGGGCACGCCGCGCTGAAGCCCCTGTGGTACCCCGGGTCGTTGGCAGGGTACCCGGCCACGGTGGGGTCACGCATGTCGGGCAGCTTGAAGGTGGACCGCCCATCCCCGCCATAGACCGTGCCGAGCAAGCTGAACAGGGCCTCGTTCTGGGCGATCTGCAGGGTCTGTCCCTCACAGTACCGCCAGCCAGCCGGCTCCCACGTCCCTGCCCACCAGGTGATGTAGCCCAGATACCCTTCCATCGCTTGCTTCCCCTCTCGGCGTCAGGCGCGCGCGCGCCAGGCCCCGCCTTCGTGGGCCATCCGCCGCGTGCCGGCGGGCAACGCGGCCAGCGTCGCCCCATCGAGCCGCTGCACGACGCCGGTGGCGCCATCCAGCACCGCCACCTGCCCGTCGGGCGAGGCCGCCAGGGCACAGGGCACGCCCGTGGCCGCGAGGGCCACCTCCCGCACCGGCCGGGCCCCGCGATCCAGCACGACCACCCGTCGGCCAGCCGCATCGAGGGCATGCCAGCCGGCGGCCGTCCAGACCACCCCCGTCAGGCGGCCGAGGCCGCGGGCCGTCGCCACCTCCTGTCCGTCGCGGTAGAGCCTGAAGCCCCCGAAAGCGTCCGCCACGGCGACCTGGCCCGCGTCGTCGAGGTCGAGGTCGCGGGCCCCCGGCGCGACGGGAAACGAGGCCAGGCAGGCCCCCGCGGCATCGAGCACCTGCACCCGGCCGTTGCCGCGATCCAGCACGTGGAGCCGGCCCGCGGCATCCACCGCCGCTGCGCACGGGAAGTTGAACTCGCCTGGCCCCGTGCCGAGGCGGCCGAGCACGACCTCCCGGCCCCCTGGCCATACCGCCACGACCCGGTGGGCGCTCGGCTCGCAGCGGAGCACGGGGCGAGCTGAGCCGGGCGTGGCGTGCGCCCAATCCGGCAGGGCGAGCCCCACGAGCCCTGTGAGCCCCAACACGGAGGCCCCGGAGAGGCGCAGGAACTCCCGACGGTTCATCGACATAGGGCTTCCTCCTCAGGGGACCAGCTTGAGCGCGCCCTGCCCGTCGGGCCCCTTCACGGCCACGGGCACGGGGTGGGTCTCGAAATCGTGCGTGCCGATGCCAAGCTGGCCATTGCCGTTGGCCCCCCAGGCCCACACCGTCCCATCGGCCCTGGCTGCCAGGCTGAAGCCGTCGCCCGCCGCGATGGCGGCGACGCCCGTCAGGCCCTGGACGGGGGCGGCTTCGAGGCCGAGCGAGCCAGGCCTGCCCTCGCCGCGGCCCAGCTCGCCGAAGTGGTTGGCGCCCCAGCCCCAGGCCGTGCCGTCCCGGCGCAGCGCCAGCGCGTGGCCACCGCCCGCGGCGATGGCGATCACCTCGGTCAGCCGCTCCACCCGCTGGGGCGAGAGCGCCTCGTGATGAAGGGCGAGCCCCTTGTGGCCGAGCTCGCCGTCGTCGTTGTCGCCCCACGTCCACACCTGTCCGTCGCGCGTCAGCGCCATGCTGAACTCGGCCCCGGCGGCGATCGCCGTGACGTCCTTCAGGCCAGGCACCGGCACGGGCACCTGGCGGGCCTCGCGCGTGCCGTCACCGAGCTGGCCGCTGTCGTTGCCACCCCAGGCGAGCACCGTGCCGTCCTGGCGCAGCGCCAGCACGTGGCGCTGGCCGGCGGCCAGCGACTGCACCCCGGTGTGGCCCGTGATGGCCGTTGGCAGGTGGGGCAGGGCGCGGGTCGCCTCGCCGTCCCCGAGGGCGCCGTGGCGGTCCGTGCCCCAGGCCCAGATCGTGCCGTCCGTCCGGAGCGCGAGCGAGAAGTCCGCCCCGGCCGCGAGGTGGGTGACGCCGTCGAGGCCGGGCACGCGCTGGGGCGCGAAGCGGTCCTGGCCGTCGGCCAGGCCGAGCTGGCTCGAGTCGCCATCGCCGACGCCGTGGACCGTGCCGTCTCGGGCGAGGATGAGGGCGTGAGCGCCCGTGCGGGCGCCGGTGGTGCGCTCGCCCGCGGCCACGGCCAGGGCGGCCGGCACGGCGAGCCGCGTGGGCAGGAGGCGGTCCTCTCCCTCGACGCCGAGCTCGCCCTGGTCGTTGTCTCCCCACGCCCACACGGTGCCGTCGGCGGCCACCGCGTAGGCGGCGAGGCCCGCCGTCGTGATCGAGCCAGCCAGCCCGGGGGGCGCCGAGGCCTGAGGCTGCGTGGACTGCTCGAGGGCCGTCGCGCGGCACCCGGCCAGGGCGACGCCGGCGAGCGCGAGCCAGAGGCGGCTTGCGGCACGTGGTGGCATCGGGGGTCCTCCGGACTTCGAGGGGGAGCAGCCTGCTTGAACCCCAAGATGGTGCCGGTCTCACCGGTTCGCAATGAATCGTTACGTCCTGGCAGGTCTTTCATGCGCCGCCTGCCCGGCCAGGGCCGTCACTCGCCGGCTGCCTTCACGGCGCGACGACGATCTCCTTGAGCTGCGCCGTGCCGTTGTCGATCACGTAGAGGCGGCCATCCGGGGAGACGGCCACGCCGATGGGGTTGCGGACCGTGTCGCGCTGCTGGCCCGAGCCGACGCCCGCGAGGATGTGGGCCGTGCCGTCCGGCGTCACCATGCGGACCCGGCCTTCCACGATGGGGACCTCCGGGAGGGGAATGTTGGTGGGCAGGCCTCCGGAGGCCAGCGCGGTCACCAGGCGCGTGCCAACCTCAGCGATGTACACCGTGCCGGTGTTATCGACCGCCAGGCCCATGGGCATCAGCAGGGAGGCCTCCCGGGCCGGGCGAGGGCCCTCCACCATGTTCGTGTCGGCCTGGAGCGCCGCCAGGGTGGTCGCGAAGCCCGAGCCGGCAAAGGTCGTCAGGATGCCCTCGGGGCTGATGCGGTGGACCCGAGCCGCTGCTGGCTCCGCCACGTAGAGGTTGCCGGCCGGGTCGTAGGCGAGGCCGGCCAGCCTGCTGAGGGGCACCTCCCTGGCCGGCTTCCCGTTGCGCGGGTCCTCGGGTGAGAGGATGAGGGCCACGGGCCAGTCTTCCTTGAAGTCGCCCGCCAGCCACGTCAACGTGCCATCGTCCTCCAGGCGCCAGATCTGGGCGTGCTCGGAGGACTTGAAGCCTGCTGCGAACACGGGCCGGCCCTGCGGATCCACCGTCACCGACACCAGCTCGGCAAAGCGCGTCTGGCTCGCGACGACCCGCTGCCCGGGCAGTGGCTGCCCGACCAGGCGCTGGCCGGCCCCGCCCGCGAGCACCTCCAGCCGCCCATCGGGGTGTAGCTTGCGGAGCCTGCGCCCGTAGGCCTCACCGATGAGGATGCCATCCTTGAGGGCTGCCAGCGAGGAGGGGCCATCGAGCCGGCTCTGCGCGTCCGCCTGGCCGTCGCAGTCCAGGTGTCCACCTGCCACCACCGTCAGGCGCCCCGCCTCCAGCCGGCGGACGGCGTTGGCGGCCACCTCGGTGAGCAGCACGCGGCCCTGGCCATCCACCATGATGCCGCCCGGCAGGTTCAGCGAGGCCTCTGCCGCGATCACCTCCCGGGACTCGGTGATGCCCGCCCAGGTGGAGACCATCCCGCCCTCGAGGGCGCGCACGAGGCCGTTCTGGGTGTCGGCCACCAGCACCGCGTCCTGCAGCCGGGCCAGGGCGCTGGGGAACTTGAAGTGGGCCGCCAGGGCCGGGGTGGGGCTGCAGTCGAGGCCCGCGGTGCCCTCACCCGCGAGGCGCGTGACGGTGCCGGCGCGGGTGACGGTCTGCACCGCCTGGGCGCCCCGTCCCTCGGCGTCGCCGAGCGTGTAGGCCAGGTCCCCTCCGGGCAGGGGCAGGATGGTGCAGGGCCAGCGCGGCATCCCCCGTCGCACCTCGCGCCAGGCCTGGCTGGACGGCTCCCGCAGCCACAGCACGTGGTCGGTGTCGACCACCCACAGCGCGCCGTCCTCCGCCTCCGCCAGGGCGGTGGCCCGAAGGCCCTCTCGGGCGTTTTGCCAGGGGCCGAGCTCTTCGTGCACCTTGTCCCGGCCGGCCACCCGGGTGAGGCGCAGGATGCGGGGCCGCTGGCCCTGGGTGCCTCGCACCCCGCACAGCAACGAGCCATCCTGGCCCCGCGCCAGGGCCTGGGCCGTCAGGTCGACGCCTCTGCTCTCGTTCGGCTGGAGCGCGTTGATCGCCTCCACCGGCTCGACGGTCCGGCCATCCGCCGCGACGCGGTAGAGCCCTTCGTCGGCGCTCGACTTTCCGTAGAGGTGCTCGCCGGCGAAGGCGAGGGCGCCCAAGAAGAGCGTGCCGATGCGGTCCTGGGTCGGGCTTCCGGGCCCGAGCACGGTGGTGACCGTGCCATCGGCCGCCAGGCGCCTCACGATGCCGGTGTAGCGCTCCGAGACGTAGACCGCGCCGGTTGCCGGGTCCACGGCGAGGCAGAGCGGCTGCTGCAGGGCCAGCCTGGTTCGACTGACGCCCTCGACGCGGGTGTTGTCCACGCCCGCGAGCGTCATGATGCGCCGCACGGCCTCGAGGGCGCCCGCCACCGCGCCGCCCTCCTGCTTGAGGCGCGCCGTCTCGGCGGCACAGGTCTCCGCCCGCCAGTCGAGCGTGGCGCCGACCCACGTGCTGCCCAGCTTGCCTGCCAGGGTCGTGCGCGCGACGCTCGCGGCGTCCGCCGTGAGGCGATCCAGCGACCGAGGGCGGCGGTCCTGCGCCTGTGGGCCCAGGATGGAGGTGTCGATCCAGCTGGCCAGCATCGTCGAGACGGGGTCGAGCGGCAGCCGCTCGCCCGTCCGCCAGTCGCGCGGGCGCACCGCCGAGAACCCCCTCAGGTCCTGGGCGTCGCCGGCCAGCGGGACGAAGCATGTGAGGCCCCGGTGGGCCAGGTGCCCCCGGAACAGAAAGCGGCCCTCGGCGTCGGTGCGCGTGCTGATGGGGCGGCCGGTGGCGTCCACCACGAAGCGGCCCTGCGCGTCACGCACGTAGACGTTGACGCCTGCGGCCGGGACCACGCCCCCCGCCGAAAGCCTGTAAACGCCCTGGCCCCCCGTTGCGAGGGCCGCTGGCAGCTTGACCTCGCCCATGAGGGCGCCCACGACCCGGGGCTGACCATCCTCGCCCGTGGCGTTCTGGCCGCCCGCCGCAATGAGGTTCTGGCCGCCCGCCGCAATGAGGTTCTGGCCGCCCGCCGCGATGAGGTTCTGGCCGCCCGCCGCGATGAGGTTCTGGCCGCCCGCTGCAATGAGGTTCTGGCCGCCCGCCGCGATGAGGTTCTGGCCGCCCGCTGCGCTCAAGCTGCCCGCGTCGACGCCGATCAAGCTGCCCGCGTCAACGCCGATCAAGCTGCCCCCGTCAACGCCAATGAGGTTCTGGCCGCCCGCTGCGATGAGCGTGGCGCCCTCCAGGCGCCCCAGCACCTTGCCGGAGGCATCCACCAGGGCCTTGCCGTCGGCGGAGACGAAGGTGCCGGCGTCCAGGCCAACCAGGCTGCTTGCCTCCAGCGCCACGGTCTGGTTGGGGTCCAGCGCGATCGCCGTGCCGGCATCCACCCCGAGCAGGGTGGCGGGCTCCCGTCCCAGCGCGGCTGGCCTCTCCGGGGCAGCCGCACCGGGGGCAGCCGCGAAGCCCCCGGTGGGCCTCCCGGCAGGGGCGGGGCGCCCTGTCTGGACGCGGCCAGGGGAGCCCTGGCAGGCAGGCACAGCCAGCACCAGCAGCCCCACCATCATCGCCCTGCGCACGCGCATGCTGCCTCCCCAGGGGGACATCCCCTGGTTGACTCCATACCCCGGGCGCGAGCCACTCTGCCATGGTCGCGCGGGCCCTGATTCCGCGATAGCTCCTCACCCGGCCTGCGGCCATCCTCTCCCTGAGGGAGAGGGGAGCGAAATCCTGTTTCACCCAAAGGGTGCGGACGGTTTCCACTCCCTTCTCCCATCGGGAGAAGGTCCGCGTCAGCGGGGATGAGGGGTCCTGCGGAATCAGGGGCGGGGCCCCTGGTCGCTCATCGCGTTCCTGGCAACACCTCCTTGATCTGCCCCGTGCCGAAGTCGACCAGCACCACGCGCCCCGTGGTGGGGTCCACCGCCACCGAGACCGGGTTCTCGACGGCCTTGTCGTCCTCTGGCAGGCCGGTGCCTGCGAGCGTGATCGCCCGCCCTTCGGGCGTGAGCTTGCGCACGCGCCCCGAGACCTCGAGGTTCTCGCGCTCTGCCAGTTGCAGGGCCGACAGGTCGATGTTCAGCGAGTCGGCGAAGACGGCCAGGCCCTTCGTCCCGAGCTCCGCCACGTAGACGTTTCCGGCCGCGTCGGCGGCAAGGCCCGCGGGCACGAGCAGCGTCGCCTCGGCCACGGGCACGTCGCCCTCTGCGGCCGCCTCGCCGCTGGCCAGGCGCTCCAGCGTGCCCAGCAGGCCCCGTCCTGCCGCCTGGTGGATGGTGCCCTCGGGGGCGATGCGCCAGACGGTGCAGGACCCGAGCTCGGAGAGGTAGAGGTTGCCCCGGGCGTCGTACGCCAGGCCGGACACCCGGCCGAGGCTCACCGAGAGGGCGTTGGCCCCGTCGGTGGCGGGGGGGGCGGCCGGGGCCTCCGAGCCTGCCAGGCGGGTGAGCTTGCCGTCCTCCAGCCGCCAGAGCATGGACCGCTTGTCCTTGGGGGCGGCGGCCGCAAAGACGGGGCGCCCCTGGGCGTCGACGCAGAGGCCGGTGATGGAGTCCCAGTTCAGCCTTTTGGGGGCCGCTGTGGGGTTGCGCAGCGCGTCGGCGTGGTTGTCTTGGTGGCTGCCCGTCAGCGTCTCGATGAGGCCCGTTTCCAGGTCGAGCCGCCGCAGGCGGGGGCCGACGAGCTCGACGAGGAACACGTGGGTGCCCGACGTCGCCAGCGCCGTCGGGTTGCCGAGCCGGTCTGCCGGGGTGGGGCTGCCGCTGCCGGCGACGCCCGCGAGGCCCCCTGCGAGGCGCCGCAGGGTGTCGCCATCGAGGCGCCGCAGCGTGTTGCCTCCGAGCTCGGAGACCAGCAGGCGGCCGTTTGGCTCGAAGGCCAGCCCGACGGGGAGGTTGAGCTTGGCCTGCAGGGCCAGGGCCTCATCGGTGGCCCGCCCCCCCGCCAGCGCCTCGACCCGGTCGGCCGTGGGATCGAGGCGCCGGAGCAGGGCGTTGCCGTAGTCCGCCACGAGCACGCGGCCTTGGCGGTCCAGGGCGAGCCCGGCGGGGTGGTTGAGGTGGGCCTGGGCCAGCGTGGGCACGCCTGCATCGTACGCCGCCGGTCCCTGGCCCGCGAAGGTGGTGACGCCCCCCTCGGGGCTGATCCGGAGCACCTGGTGGTGCTGGTTTCGCTCGCCGTCCGACGTGCTGAGCAGCACCGCGCCGTCGGGCATCGCGAGCAGGCGGCTGCGCTTGAGTTCGAGGCTGGCGAGGGTGGGGATGGGGATGGGGGTGAAGCCCTCCTGGCCCGGGGCCCGTCGCCACAGGGTGCGAACGAAGCCCTCAGACAGCCCCCAGAGCACGCCCCCTGGGCTTGCGGCGAGGGCCAGGAGGCGTCCCTCGGGCAGCCTCGCCTCGCCGCCGCCCTCCCTGGTGGCGGCAGACGGATCGCGCCACACCTCCTGCAGCGTGCCGTGCCTGTCGAAGCGCAGCAGGCGACCACCGAAGGGGGGCCGGCCTTCCGGTTGGTCCGCCACCCAGAGCCCTCCCTCGTCGGCCGGGGTGATGTCGCGCACGGCGTGGAGGAGGACGTCCCGTCCGGCGAGCCCCGGGGCCGCGGCGGCACCGCCTCCCCCCAGCCACTGCTCGGGCCTGCCCCCGGGCGGCCTCAGGCGCCACACGCCGCGGCCGTAGAAGGAGGCCGCGTACAGCCAGCCGTCCGGCGCCGCCACAAGCTGTTCGAAGGGCGGCTCCTCGATGGCCTGGCCGGGCGTGTTCCTGGTCATGCAGGGCCCTGCGTTGAAGGTGATGCGCCCGTCGGCGGCCCCGATCCGGGCGATGCCTCCCACCGTGTCGCTCGCCAGGAAGATGTCCCCCTCCTCGGTGACGGCCACCGCGATGGGCAGGTTCAGCGGCGTCTGGGTGGCCAGACTGCCTTCCTGGCAGGGGTCCACGCCGGCCAGGGTCATGACGCGCCGGACCTCCTGCAGGGCCGAGGCAAGGGTGGCGTCTTGCTGGCCTGCCGCCTCGGCGGCCTCGGCGAGGGTGTCTGGTCGCCAGGCGGAGCCCGCCAGGGCCCCGGCCGACAGGGCCTGCCCGGCGGCCTGCTCGGCCTGGGTGGCGGCTTCGGGCGTGAGGCGGTCCAGGGAGGCGGCGGGGTCTGGCTGGGTGGCAAGGATGCGGGTCTCGACCCAGCCCGTGAGCAGGGTGGTCGCCGGGGTGACGGCCACGGGGACGCCTGCCGGCTGGGTGCGGGGGCGCAGGCCAGCGAACCCCCGCAGCACCCCGTCGACGGCGTCGAGGGGGACGTGGAGCGAGAGGCCGCGCGCCGCCCTGTAGCCGGGGAAGGTGACGACCCCGTCCGGGCCGGTGACGGCGCTGACGAGCTTGCCGTCCGGGCCGATGAAGAAGCGGCCGCGGGCGTCTCGCACGTACACCCGCACGCCGGCGGCGGGAACCAGGTTGGCGAGCCGGTAGCTGCTGCGGCCGCTGACAAGGCCTGCGGGCAGCTCGACGCGGGCCGTGAGGCTGCCCGCGTCCACGCCGATGAGGCTGCCCGCATCCACGCCGATGAGGCTGCCCGCATCCACGCCGATGAGGCTGCCCGCATCCACGCCGATGAGGCTGCCCGCATCCACGCCG
>JAYKHL010000097.1:0-10969 GCA_035284865.1 Candidatus Sericytochromatia bacterium
TGGCGGGCCGGGACCTGATCGGGGAGGTCCCCGAGAGCCACTGGCTCATCAGCGACTACTACGACCCCGATCCGTCGGCCAAGGACAAGACCTACGCCAAGCGGGGCGGGTTCCTCTCGTCAGTGCCCTTCGATCCCGTCGAGTTTGGCATCCCGCCGGCGATCGTGCCGGCGACGGACACCTCCCAGCTGCTGGCCCTCATCGTCGCGAAACAGGTGCTGGAAGACGCCACCCGCGGCCAGTTCGCCGCGATGGACAAGGAGCGCACGAGCGTCATCCTGGGCGTGACCTCCGGGCAGGAGCTCTTCATTGAGATGGCGAGCCGGCTGCAACGTCCGGTCTGGGTCAAGGCCATGCGCGAGGCCGGGCTGCCGGAGGAAGAGGTCCAGGCCATCGCCGAGCGCATCGCAGACTCGTACGTCCCCTGGCAGGAGAGCTCGTTCCCCGGGCTGCTCGGCAACGTGGTGGCAGGACGCATTGCAAACCGGTTTGACCTGGGCGGCACCAACTGCGTGACGGATGCCGCCTGCGCCAGTTCGCTCTCGGCCATGGCCATGGGCATCAACGAGCTGGTCCTCGGCCACTCCGATCTGGTGATCACCGGCGGCGTGGACACCTTCAACGACATCTCGATGTACATGTGCTTCTCGAAGACGCCGGCCCTGTCGCCCACGGGCGACTGTCGCCCGTTCTCCGACCAGGGCGACGGCACCCTGCTCGGGGAGGGGCTGGCCATGATCGCGCTCAAGCGGCTCGATGACGCCGAGCGCGACGGCGATCGCATCTATGCCGTCCTGCGGGGGCTCGGCACCTCCTCGGACGGGCGCGCCCTCAGCGTGTACGCTCCCCTCTCCGAGGGTCAGGCAAAGGCCCTCCGCAGAGCCTATGACGTGGCCGGGTACGGCCCCGAGACCGTGGAGCTGGTGGAGGCCCATGGCACAGGCACCAAGGCCGGGGACGCCGCGGAGTTCGGTGGGCTCAGGATGGTCTTCGACGAGGCAGGGCGCCCGGACCGCCAGTGGTGTGCCCTCGGCTCGGTCAAAAGCCAGATCGGGCACACCAAGGCCGCGGCCGGGGCTGCCAGCCTCTTCAAGGCCATCATGGCGCTGCACCACAAGGTGCTGCCGCCCACGATCAAGGTCGAGCGCCCCAACCCGAAGCTGGATCTGGAGGGCTCACCGTTCTACATCAACACCCAGACCCGGCCGTGGGTGCGTGGCAAGGACCACCCCCGCCGCGCCTCTGTCAGCTCGTTCGGGTTCGGAGGCAGCAACTTCCACTGCACCTTCGAGGAGTACACGGGGCCAGCCGAGCGCGCGCCGCGGCTGCGAACCTTGAAGGCGGAGCTGGTCCTGCTCGCGGCCGAGTCGCCGCAGGCCCTCGTCGGGGCCACGCACAAGCTGCTCGAAGGGGTCACGGCCGACGCGGACCCCGCCCTGCTGCGCTTCCTGGCCCACCGCACCCAGGCCTCCTTCAACGCCGACGCGCCGGCCCGGCTGGCGGTGGTGGCTGCCGACCTTCCCGAGTTGCTCTCCAAGCTCGCGGGCGCGATCGAGGCCATCGAACAGGCGCCGGGCACCGAGCTGTCCAACCCGCAGGGGGTCTACTACGCCCAAGGCCCGTCGGCTGGCCCCGCGGGGTTCCTGTTCCCCGGCCAGGGTAGCCAGTATGTCGGGATGGGCGGCGACCTGGCGCTGGCCTTCGAGCGGGCCCGCCTCGTCTGGGATCACGCCGCAGGCCTGGAGATGCTCGATCCGCTGACCGGAAAGCCGGATGACCCCTTGCACCGCGTGGCCTTCCCGGTGCCGGGCTTCGACGACGCCACGCGGGAGGGGCAGCAACAGCGCCTCACGGCCACGCAGTGGGCCCAGCCGGCCCTCGGGGCCGCCAGCCTGGCCACGCTCTCGCTCCTGAAGGCCGCGGGCCTGCGGCCTGCCAGCGTCGGGGGACACTCCTTCGGGGAGGTCACGGCCCTCGCGGCCGCAGGCATCCTCGACGAGCGCGCTGCGTTGCGGGTGGCCCGGCGTCGGGGCGAGCTGATGGCCCGGGCCGCAGCGGAGGGTCCCCAGCCAGGCGCCATGACGGCAGTGCCTCTGCCAGCGGCCGAGCTTCGCGCCCTGGTGACCGGCTGGGGCCTGCCGGTGGTCGTCGCGAACGACAACGCCCCCAGGCAGGTGGTGCTGTCCGGGCCCACGGATGCCATCGATCAGGCCGAAGCCCGGCTGAAGGAGCAGGGCATCCGCGCGCGTCGGCTGCCCGTGGCGACCGCCTTTCATTCCCCCGTCGTCGCCGACTCGGCGCGGCCGTTCGGCGACTTCCTGGCGGGCATCGAGTTCCGGGCCAGCTCGGTGCCGGTGCTGGGGAACACGACAGCCGCCGCCTACCCGGTCGCCGATCCGGATGCCCAGCGGGCCTTGCTGGCGAACCAGCTGGCAGCGCCGGTGCGCTTCGTGGAGATGGTTGAGGCGATGTACGCAGCCGGGGCGCGTGTGTTCCTGGAGGTCGGCCCCGGCTCCGTGCTCACGGGGCTCGTGGGGGAGATTCTGAAGGACAGACCCCATCGGGCCATCCCCACTGACCGCAAGGGTGCCTCGGGCGTCGTGACGCTGTGGCAGGCCCTGGGCCAGCTGGCCGTCGCGGGCGTCCGCCTCGACTTCATGCCCCTCTGGGATGGCTTCGCCATCCCCGTCGACCCCCGCACCCGCAAGAAGCCGGCCTTTGCGCTGCCGATCAACGGCACCAACTACGGCAAGCTGTACCCGCCCCCCGGGGGGGCTGCAGCCCTGCCGCCGCCCAACCCGCCCCGCCCGGAGGCCCCCGTGGCCCACTCGTCCCCCGCTGCCAGCCCTGCAGGGAGTCCGCCGATGATGCAGCAGCCCCCCCTCCCCTCCGACCCTGCCGTGGCCGCCTTTGCGGCCTACCAGCAGGCGCTCGCGGAGAGCCACCAGGCCTACCTCAAGGCCATGGAGGCCTCGCTGGCCCAGACCCAGCTGGCCTACATGCGGTCGGTCGAGGCGTCCTACCTGGCCATGGCGGGAGCTCCTGCTCCCGCGCCCATGCCCGCGCTGCCAGGCCTCTCGGCGATGCCTGGCCAGGCGGCGATGCCCGTCACACCCGCCGGGCCGGCGCCGGCCGTCGTCGCCCCCCTGCCACCCGTCGCCACGCCGGCGATCGCCGAGGCACGCCCCCCGGTGCAGCCGCACGCGACCCCCGTGCCCCCAGCGCCTGCCCCCGCGGGGCTGACGCCAGCCCCGGTTGCACCGCCCGCCGCAGCTCCCGCCGCGGAGGTTCCCGTCGTCCCGGCCCCTGCAGCCCCGAAGGTCCCGGCCCCCTCCTTGCCCGGCGTCGACCTCGAGGGCCTCATGCTGGAGGTGGTGGCGGACAAGACGGGCTACCCCGTCGAGATGCTGGAACTCACCATGGCCCTCGAGGCGGATCTTGGCGTGGACAGCATCAAGCGCGTTGAGATCCTCGGCGCGGTGCAGGAACGCGCCCCGGGCCTGCCAGACTTCGATCCGGGCGAGATGGCCGCGCTGAAGACCCTCGGTGAGATCGTCACGTTCATGCGCCAGGGGCTGGCGGGGGGGCCCGCCACGGGCCCGGCCGCCGGGCCGGTGGCAGCGGCTTCCGGCGGAGCGCCTGCGGCGACGGCCGCTGTTCCGACGGCCCGCGCCGCGGCGCCGGCGGCCGGGGGGATGGACCTCGAGGCCCTGATGCTGGAGGTGGTGGCCGAGAAGACGGGCTACCCCGTCGAGATGCTCGAACTGGGCATGGCGCTGGAGGCCGATCTGGGCGTGGACAGCATCAAGCGCGTCGAGATCCTCGGCGCGGTGCAGGAGCGCGCCCCGGGCCTGCCAGACTTCGATCCGGGCGAGATGGCGGCCCTGAAGACACTTGGCGAGATCGTCGCGTTCATGCGCCGAGGCCCCGGGGGAACCCCGGCGCCTGCGCCAGTGACCCAGGCCGCACCGGCCGCGCCTGCCCCCGTGGCCCAGGCCGCCCCGGCCACGCCCGGTCCTGCCCGGGGACCATCGGGGGATGAGATCGCCGCGCTGATGCTGGCCGTGGTGGCGGAGAAGACAGGCTACCCGGTGGAGATGCTGAGCCTGGAGATGGCCCTCGAGGCCGACCTGGGCATCGACTCCATCAAGCGCGTCGAGATCCTGGGGGCGGTGCAAGAACGCGTCCCGGGGCTGCCGGACTTCGATGCCGGTGAGATGGCGGCGCTCAAGACCCTCGGCGAGATCGTCGCGCACATCGCCAAGCTGCTCGGCGGGGGCAGCCCCGACCCGGGCCCCGGCTCAGGGCGCGCGGCCCCGGTCGCCACCGCGCCGGCGAGCGCCACCGCCGAGGCGCCCCCCGCGAGGCCTCTCACCACGGCCGCGCCTCAGGCCATGAGCCCGCCGCCCCCCCTCCCGTCGCCGCCGGCCTTCAGCCCCGACACCCAGGTGTCGGGGCGCAGCGCCGATGAGGCCCTCGCGAGCGGCCCCGCGGCATCTGCCGTCGCGCCCCCCGTCACGCTCGCCCCTGAAGCCGTGCCAGCGCCCGTCACGCCCCCCGCCGCGACCGCCCCGGAGGCCGTGCCCGCGCCCGTCGAGGTCCAGGCCACGGTGCCTGCGTCCCGGAAGCGGGCGAAGGAGGTCCCCAGCGTTTCGCCTTTCGGCGCGGCCTTTCGCAGCAGCCAGGGCGGCCTGCGCCAGGTGTTGCGCCTCGAGGATGTGGCCCCCGGGGGCGATCGCCTCAGCGTCCCGGGCAGAGCGCTGGTGGTGGCTGGCGGCGCCGACCCGGCCCTCGCCTCGGCGCTGGTCGACAGCCTGCGCGCGCGCGGGGTGGAGGCGGACCTCGGGGGGGCCCCGACGGCAGCCACGGGGCTCGTGGTGGCCCTGCACGCGCTGTCGGAGCTCGTCGGGCCCGAGACCAGCGCCGGCACGCACCGCGAGGTCCTGGCGCTGGCGCGCGCCGTGGCCCCCCGGTTCGCGAAGGAGGGCGGCGTCTTCGTCACGGTGCAGCAGACGGGCGGGGACTTCGGGCTCGGCGGGCGCGCGGCCTCCGGCGCCTGGGGCGCGGGGGTTTCCGGCCTCGTGAAGACGGCGGCGCTGGAATGGCCCGAGGCCTCGTGCAAGGCGATCGACCTGGCGCTCGGTGACGAGCCGCCGGCGGTGCTCGCGGACCGGCTCGCTGACGAGATCCTGCTCGGAGGCCCCGACCTGGAGGTCGGACTGCAGCCTGATGGGCGGCGCTTCGTGCCCGTGCTGGCCGAGGCGGAGGCAGACGTCGTGGCGCAGGCGAGCTGGATCAACGCGCAGTCCGTCGTGCTGGCCTCCGGGGGCGCCCGGGGCGTCACGGCGGCCGCGCTGGAGATGCTGGCCAGGGCCTGCAAACCCAAGATTGTCCTGCTGGGACGCTCGCCGCTCGTGGACGAGCCTGAGGCCGTCAGGGGCCTCAAGGAGGGCCCCGAGATGAAGCGCGCCCTGCTGGAGGCCGCCAAGGCCGAGGGGCGCCCGCTGACCCCCGCCGACCTCGGCAAGCAGGTTGCCACCATCACGGCTGCCCGGGAGGTCCGCGACACCATCAAGGCCCTGCGGCGCGCCGGGTCCGAGGCGATCTACCTCGAACTGGACGTGCGGGACCGAAACCAGCTCCGGGCTGGCCTTGCCCCCATCCGCCAGGAGATGGGGCCGATCACGGCCATCGTTCATGGAGCCGGCGTGCTGGCCGACAAGTACATCGCCGACCTCACGGACGAACAGTTCGACCGGGTCTTCGAGACCAAGGTGAGTGGACTTCGGGCCCTGCTGGCAGCCACCGCGGAGGATCCCATCGCCTGCATCTGCCTGTACAGCTCCATCGCGGCCCGCACGGGCAACGTGGGGCAAGCGGCTTACGCCATGGCCAACGAGGTCCTCAACAAGGTCGCGCAGGCCGAGGCCGCCCGGCGGGGCGAGGCGTGCCTCGTCAAGTCGCTCAACTGGGGCCCGTGGGCTGGCGGCATGGTCACGCCAGAGCTGAAGGCTCACTTCGAGAAGCAGGGCGTGCCCCTGATTCCCCTCGCCATGGGCGGCCAGATGTTCGTCGACGAGCTGCGGGTCCTCGAGCCGGGCGACGTCGAGGTCGTGCTGGCAGGCCCGGCTGATGGGGCTCAGGGTGAGCGGTCGCTGAACCTGCCGGTGGCGCTTGATCACCGCAGCCACCCCCAGATGGACGGCCACCGCATCCAGGACGCGCCCGTGTTGCCTGTGGTGCAGGTCCTCGACTGGTTCGTGCGAGCTGCGGTGGAGGCCCGCCCAGACCTCGTGTTCGGGACGCTGAAGGATCTCAAGGTGCTCAAGGGCGTGCCCCTCGACCGATACCAGGTCGGCGGAGACCGCTTCACGGTGCGTTGCACCGAAAGTGGCCAGGCCCTGCTGACGGAGGTCACGCTGGAGCTCCGGGGGGAGGAGGGCGCCCCACACTACCGCGGCGTCGCCGTCCTGACGGAGGCCTCGAACAAGCTGGCCCCGCTGCCGGCCCTGCTGCCGCTCGAGCTGGAACCCTGCACCTGGAGCCTCGACGAGATCTACGGAGGCATGCTGTTCCACGGCCCCTCGTTCCACGCCATTCGCAGCATCGCCGGCATCTCCCGAGACGGCATCGCGGCGGAGATGATCGGCCTGACGGCCCTCGGGTGGCCGGACGGGCCGCACCAGACGGACGTGGCCGCCCTGGACGGGGGCCTCCAGCTGGCCAGGCTCTGGGGCTACCACATGGCCAAGCGCCCCTCGCTGCCCACCTCCATCGCCGAGTTCCGCCGCTACGTCGCCGGGCCCGTCGATGTGCCCTTGCACGTGGAGCTGCGAGGGCGTTCCGTCACCAAGCACCGGACCCTGACGGATCTCCGCTTCACCACGCGGGAAGGCGCGCTGGTGGCCGACATGCGCGGCGTCGAGATGCACTTCATCGCAGAGCGCAAGGTCGCCGCTGTGGGCGCTGGCAGCGCCACAGGGGCTTGAGGCGAGGAAGGCGAGCGCCGATGCTGTTCCGTCCCATCGCCATTGTGGGTCGTGCCTGCGTCCTGCCGGGCGCGCTCGATCCCGCTGCGCTCTGGGAAGCCCTGCTGGCGGGGCGCGACCTGACGGGCCCCGCGCCCAGGAGTCGCTGGCGGGTGCGTCCTGACGATGTGCTGGCCTCAGGCCTGCCCGAGCGGGCGCACCACGACCGGGGTGGTTATGTGACGGGCTTCGAGCAGCACTTCGACCCGGACGGCTTCCGCGTGCCAGCGAGCGAGATCGTGGGCCTCGACCCGCTCACCCGCTGGGTGCTGCACACCGGCCGGGAGGCTCTGAGGCAGGTCGCCGGCGGGGTCACGGGGCGGCGCGCCGGGGCCGTGCTCGGCAACCTGTCGCTCCCCTCCGAGGGCCTCGCTGCCCACGTCGAGCGGACGTGGCTGGCCAGCCAGGCGCCCGGGGTGCTGCCGCCCGAGGCCGCCGACGCGGCCGGGGTGCCGCGGCCCGACCCCCGGGACCGGTTCATGTCCGGGTATCCCGCGCTGCTGCTTGCCCGGGCGCTGGGCCTCGAGGCAGGCGCGGTGGCCATCGATGCGGCGTGTGCGAGCTCCCTGTATGCCCTCAAGCTCGCCTGCGATCGCCTCACGGACGGGGAGGCGGACCTGATGCTCGCGGGGGCCGTGAACCGGGCCGACGACCTGTTCCTGCACATGGGCTTCACGGCCCTGCAGGCCTTGAGCCCCTCCGGACGGAGCCGGCCGTTCCATCGCGAGGCCGACGGCCTGCTCCCGGCCGAAGGGGCCGCCTTCGTTGCCCTCAAGCGGCTGGAGGACGCGGAGCGCGACGGCGATCGCATTCTGGGCGTCATCCGCGGCATCGGGCTCTCCAACGATGGCAGGGCGACCGGCTTGCTGGTGCCGGACTCCCGGGGCCAGGAGCGTGCCCTGGTCGCGGCGTATGCCCAAGCGGGGTGGGCCCCCTCGTCGGTCGGGATGGTCGAGTGCCATGCCACCGGCACCCCGGTGGGAGACGCGACCGAGCTCGCCACGTTGGGGCGGGTCTTCGCGGGCTGCCAGGACGTCCCCATCGGCTCGCTCAAGGGGAACCTGGGGCACCCCATCACGGTGGCCGGCCTGGCCGGGCTGTTGAAGATCCTGGGCTCCTTCGAGGCTGGCGTGCGGCCCCCCAACGTGGCCGTTGACGATCCCACCCACGCCCTGCGAGACACCCCCTTCCGCCTCCTCCAGGCCCCTGCCCCCTGGCCCGAGGGCCTGCCGCGCCGGGCCGCGCTCTCCGCCTTCGGCTTCGGCGGCAACAACGCCCACCTCCTCGTCGAGGCCTGGGAGGGCCCGAGCGCCCCGGCGGCGACCGCCCCCCCGTTCAGCCCGGTGGGGGCGGTCGCGGTGGTCGGGCTCGGGGCCCGGGTCGGAGATGGGGAGCAGGTCCAGGACCTGGCCCACGCCCTCTTCGGGGAGACGGGCGCGCTGCCTCACGCACGGGCGCTTGCGTTGCCCATCAAGGGCCTTCGCTTTCCTCCCGCGGACATGCTGGCCGCCCTGCCCCAGCAGGTTTGGATGCTGTCCGCTGCCGAGGAAGCCCTCGGGGGGCTCGGGCCGGTGGCCCGGGATCGGGCCGGCGTGTACGTGGGGATGCAGTGCGATGCCAGCATCGCACGCTACGGGCTGCGCTGGCGCCTGCCTGCCATGCTGGAACGCTGGCAGAAAGCAGGGCTTGCCGCGCCATTCGCGGACGCCTGGCTCACGGAGGCGCAGGCCCAGGCTCACCCTGCACTCACGGCCGCTGGCGTTCTCGGCACGCTGCCCAACGTGGTGGCGAACCGCCTCAACAGCCACCTGGACTGGGGTGGGGTCGGCTTCGCCGTGTCGGCCGAGGAGCTCTCAGGACAGGCCGCGCTGGCGCTGGCCTGCAGGGCCCTCCGCGCCCGCGAGCTGGATGTCGCAATTGTCGGGGCCGTGGACCTGGGGGTCGAACCCGCGCACCTGGCGGCAGTCGAGGCCTGCCTGACGCCGGATCGGCATCGAGGCGGCGACGCCGCCGTGGCCTTCGTGCTCAAGCGCCTCGCAGACGCCGAGGCCGCGGGGGACCCTGTCTTTGCCGTGCTGCCCGACCCCGGAGGGCCAACGCACGGCACCTGGGAGCTTGCCCTCGGAAGAGGGGCGACGGGCGTGACGGGTCGCCTCGGGCACGCCCATGCGGCCTCGGGCCTGGTGCACGTGGCGGCAGCGGTGCTGGCGGCCCGGCACCAGGTGCGCCCCCTGCCCGATGGCCCGGCGGAGCCCCAGCTGGCACCCGGCCACGCGTCGGTCTGCGTGAGGGCCTCAGGCATGGCTGAGGCCGAAGCCACCACGCTGGTGACACCGCGGGCCGGTCAGGATCCGGCGCCGCTGTTGCTCACCCCCCCGCCCCGGCTGCACGTTTACGCGGGTCCGGACCTGGCAGCCTTGATGGCGGCGGTGACCGCAGGCCGCGAGGGCCACGAGGGCCGGGCCAGGCTGGTGCTGGTGGCGGCCGACGCGCGCGAGCTCGCCCAACGTCGGGAGCGAGCCCTCGCCTGGCTTGCGGCAGGCGCGCAGGGCCCCGCAGGGGAGGGCATCGCCTACGCGGAGGCTCCCCTGGACGGCGAGGTGGCCGCAGTCTTCGGAGGCGCAGCCAGCGCCTACGTCGGGATGGGCCGAGACCTGCTGCTCGCGGTGCCCGAGCTCCGCGTCTCGCTGGCCCGAGCCTTTCCAGAGGTGCAGGAGGCGGCCGGCTGGATGTTCGACACCCGCCACCCCGCTCCCACCCCCCTGGAGAAGCTGTGGGGCGCCTCAGCCCTGTGCCAGGCGCACGCCCACCTGACCCGGCAGCTGCTGGGGGTCCCCTTTCGGGCCGCCATCGGCCTGAGCTCCGGCGAGACCAACGCGCTGTACGCCTTCGGGGCCTGGCAGGACATGGGTGCCCTGAGGCGAGAATTCGAGGAGGCAGAGGTCTTCACGCGGCACCTCGGCGGCCGATTCGAGACGCTTCAGGCGGCCTGGGCCGGGATCGGCGTGTCCCACCACCACTGGAGCGCCTGGCGCGTGGCAGCGGCTGCGGACGTCGTGCGCCCGTTGCTGGCGGAGGTGCCCTTCGCTCACCTGACCATCATCCTGGGGCCCCGGGACGTCGTGATCGCGGGCCTGCCCGAGGCTTGTCGGCGCGTGCTGGCGGCCCTCGGCCCCGCCGTCGCGGCGGCGCCGCTCGACTACGACGTGGCGGTGCATGCGCCCGAGGTCAAGGGGTTCGCGGAGGCGTGGCACCGCCTCCACCGGCGGCCCACCGCCGCCGTGCCAGGCGTCCGGTTCTACACCCACGCCACGGGCGCAGCCTACGAGCCGACGGCAGACACCGCGGCGGACGCGCTGCTCGGCCAGGCGCTGCGGACCCTCGACTTCCCGGCGCTGATCGATCAGGCCTGGCGTGACGGCGTGCGCGTGTTCGTCGAGCACGGCCCCCAAGGGGGACTCACGCCGCTCATCCGACAGATCCTCGGTGACCGTCCCCACCTGGCCGTCTCGCTGGACCTCGCCACCCAGCCCGCGCTGCGCCAGGTGGCCCAGGCGTGTGCCTCGCTCGTCGCTGCGGGCGTGCCTGTCGACTGGGAGGCCCTCATCCGACGCTGGGAGGCCGTGCTGCCGCCAGAGCCAGCTCCCGGGCCGCGCGTGACCCTGCTGGCCCATCGCCCCCCCGTGGTCCTGCCCCCGTTGCCCGGCGGGGACGCCGCCGGGCAACGGGGCGCGTCAGCACCCACCGGGGGCGGCCTCTCGCCAGCTCCCGTGCTGCCCTCCGTGCTGGTGCCGTGGCCGGTCCCTGCCCCTCCCGCGCCAGCTGCGCCGGCCTCGGCAGGGGAGGCTCCCGGGACGCCAGCCCTGGCGAGGTCCACGCCTCCGAGGCCCGCTGCCCCCGAGCCCCCCGCGGTGCCCCTTGCCCCGTCCGTGGTGGCAGCC
>JAYKHL010000098.1:0-3992 GCA_035284865.1 Candidatus Sericytochromatia bacterium
GCGTTTCTCGAGGCGGGCGGCAAGGTCAGCGTGAAGGGGGGGGTGCGGCAGCACTCCGTCGTCACGGCCCATGGGGACGTCACCGCCAGGTTTGTGGACTCCGAGTCGACGGTCACGACGCGATCGAACCTCCTCGTGGTCGAGTCGGCCATGCACTCGGTCCTGACGGCTGGACTTGCCATCAAGGTGGGCAAGAAGCTGATCGGCGGGGCCGTGCAGGCTGGCGAGTACGTGGCGGCGGACCAGGTGGGGGTGGCCGGCGGCACGGCCACGCACATCGACGTGCGTCGCAGCCGGCAGGCGAAGGTGATCGAGCAGCTCGAGCGGGCGATCGCGATCCTGACCACGCAGCTCACCACCGTGAACCACACCTTCAACGCGATCCTGGCGAACCCGAATGCGCCGCCGGGGGCCTACGAGAAGACCCGAGAGATCAAGGTGCAGATCGAGGCGCGGCTTGACCAGTACACCGCCGAGCTGCACGAACGCCGGGCTGACACGCCCGTGGCGAACGAGCGACCGGTGTTCGTGGCCTCCCACGGCGGCTTCCAGCCTGGCGTGCAGATTCACTTCGACAAGACCTACTACCAGGTCAATGCGCACACCCCCTACACCCGCGTCAGCGAGGTCCACGGCGTGCTCCACACGGTTTGAGCGTCGCTGGCCTCACGCCCAGCTGGCGCCTCAGGTGGCTGTGGGGGAGCCCCTCAGGGCACGTCTCGCTGGAGGGGCACGCCTGACGCCAGGAACGCGAGCGTCATTCGGTAGAGGGTCGGCGTGTGGCCGCGTCCTCGATCCTCTCGGGGATGCACCATCGGGTGCGGGACGCCCTCGGCCTGTCCGTACCGGTACAGGCCTCGGCTGCGGCCGCCCCACCGCTCGTGCACCCGGCGGATGATCGCTTCTTGCGCCGCGTCGTCGGCGGCGGTCACGAACAGCTGCATGTTGCCTCGGCCGCGTGGCGCTGCCTCCTCGATCGCCAGCCCGTACGCGGCCGCCGCGAAGGCGGCGCTGGCCGGGAAGTACGAGTGGCCGGGGCGCGCTCCGCTCAGGGTCTCGGCCCGGCAGGCTGGCCCCCAGCTGTGTTGGATGCCGTCGAGCGCGCTGCTGGCCCGTCCCGGGAAGATCGCGTCCAGCCCGTTCAGCACGCCGAAGAGCCTGCCCACCCGCTCGTGGATGGGCCACAAGAAGGGGGCGTAGGCCACCACGTTGGCGATGTCCGGGTGACGCTCCGCGACATCGAGGGCCACGTTGCCCCCCACGGAAAGCCCGAGGACCGCCAGCGGGCCTCCCAGCGCGCGCGCCAGCGCCACCGTCTCGTCGCCGAAGGCCTGGTACTGCCGCCAGGCCCCCCCGCGCAGCAGCCCGCTGGGGTCCTCGTCCCCCGTGGGCGTCTGCAGGCCGTGACCGGGCATCCGTGGCACGAAGACGTTGTAGCCCTGCCTGAAGGCCTGCCCTGCGAGCAGGTCATACTGCCAGGTGCCGGCCGTGAACCCGTGATACATCACCAGCGTGCCACGCGGAGCCCGGTCAGGATGCAGCAGCAGGCGGGACTCGGCCCCGCGCTGAAGGGGCAGCAGGCGTTCCTGCGCGACCCACCGCTCGAGTCGGGTTCTGGCGCGCTGGTACTGGGTGGGAGGCAGGGCCAGGGCGGCGCTGGTGGCTAACGTGACGAGCATCCAGACAGGGGCCTCAGGGCGAGATCTCGAGCGGGGACTTCGGCGCCACGGCCTTGAAGGACCTGGGCTTCAACCGCTTGCCCCTCACGAGCGTGCGAAGCTCCTCGTAACCTGCCTCCAGCGAGGTGGCGGTGCTGAGGGACTGGGCCGCCTCGGGACCTAGCTGGGGCTCGGCTGCCTGCGTGTCGACGCCGTAGTACAACACGTTGAAGCTCTCCCGGGCTTCTCGCAGCGTTCCGAGCCGCTTCTGGGCGAGCTGACGGACGGTGGCAGCCCGTGGGCCAGGCCCGTCACCTTCGCGGTCCTCGTCCCCGTCATCGTCATCGTCATCGTCCCGGTCGTCATCGTCCCGTTCGCCCTCGCTTTGCACGGCGTAGCCCGGGGCCTCGGGGGGAAGGGTTTCCAGCAAGGCCTCGAGGCGGGCGATTTCCCGCGGGACGTAGTCGAGCAGGAAGGCCAGGGAAGTCGTGACCAGCGTCGTGGCAGAGTCGACGGGCACCACGAGGGGCCGCTCGCGCGCGCCTGGCGCGAAGGCCAGCGCCGTGGCGCGCTGCACGGTGCTGCCGGGCACCCGGGACTCGGCCACGACGAAGAAGACCACCGGCACGGTGGGCGGGAGGCCCAGCTGGAAGGCCCCGGTGGGGCCCGTGCGTGTCCACTCCGTGAGTGGCTTGCCCGTGGTGTCGACCGCCCGGACGCGGGTCTGCTCTGGCAGCAAAACCTCCCGGACCCCACCGCTGGTCGTGCGCTCGAGGGGCGCGGCGGGGACGCCGACCATCAGCAGGTGCAGCTTGGCAGGCCCCAGGCCGGCCGAGGGGAAGTAGGGGTAGCCCATCATCGCGGCGGCCCCGGTGTTCACCAGGGTCCCCCCGTCGAGACCGATGAGGCCGGCCCCCCGGTCCGCGAGGAGGCCGGCCCCCCGGTCCGCGATAAGGGAGCCGCCATCCGGTCCCACCAAGGTGCCGCCATCCGGGCCGATGAGGCTCGCGCCGGTCCTCGCTGCCAGGCTCCCGCCATCCAGGCCGATCAGGCCACTGCGCGCCTGGCGCGACAGCGAGCCGCCATCCGGGCCGATCAGGGCGCCGCCCGGCTGCCCGGCGAGGGAGCCCCCATCGGGGCCTAGCAGCCCGGTGTCGGCGTCGGAGACCAGCCCACCGGCGCCGGGTCCCACGGGGGCTCCGCCGGTGGGGGCCTGACTGGCCCCACCCAGCGCCCCGCTCCCCGAGCCACTGACGACCACACCGCCGGCCCCGCCCACGATCACCCCCCGCCCTGCAGCGCCCGAGCCATAGAGCCCCTGTTCCAGGGTCGATCGTCCGCTGGCGCCGGGCTCGAGCGCCGCCGGGTAGCCCTCCACGCCCTGGAAAGCCAGCTGGCCCGTGCGCGTGTCGTAGGTGGCTGCGGCGGGCGCCAGCAGCAGCTGGGCCAGCGTCAGCCCGCCGGCGCCGAAGGTGACCTGGCCCTCGGCCTCGCGGCCGAGGGCGGCCAGCGCCCCGAGGTGGCCGGAGGCCGACAGGGCCGCCTGCTCCGTCAGCTTGATGGGTGCCAGGCGAAGCTGCTCGGCGGTCGGCAGCTGGCTCTCCGGGGGCTGCTCCGTGGTGACGCCGGCTTCCGCAGCCCACTCCGGCCCGAGCATCCTGGCTGGGGAAGCCGACCGTGCGGCATCGAACGCGGCGCGCTCGGCCTCGGGCGTCAGGGCCTGGAGGGCCGCCTCCGGCACGACCAGCCGGTCGTTCTGGAGCTGGTCGGGCTGGAGACGCGCGCTGCCGACCCCCTCGATCACGACCTGGATCTCGCCCGGTGCGGCGAGCAGCCGCTCGGGCACCGCCACCCGCCCGTCAGCCTCCACGCGCAGCAACAGGCCGTTCCAGACCAGCCGGGCCCCGGCTGCCAGCTGGCCCGCCGGAAGCGTTGCCGGGGGCAGCTCCAGCACGATGTAGCGCGTTCGCTCCCCGGCCGCCACCCGGGTTCCGGCCGCCGGGCCGGCCAGGCGCCCCTGCTGCCCGTCTGCGAGGAGGCCAGCTGGCGTCGCACAGCCCGCCACCGTGGCCGTGAAGCTGAGCGCCAGCGCGGCGCGCCAGGCCCTTGTGCCGGGCTGCGAGGTGGAGGCTTGAGGCGTCGTCATCGGGTGGTTCTCCAACGCGGCCGTCACTGGAGCTGCCTGAGGGCTGGGGTCCCAGGTAGCGCTGCTGGCCATCGGGCAGGGGAGGCGTGGTGGGGTCGATCGCTTTGAGGGAGCCAGGGGTGACGGCGGTGGCCGGGCGAAGGCGGTTATGTGGTTGCTTATACCCCGCTCAGCGAGGTGGCTTTGCT
>JAYKHL010000099.1:0-10075 GCA_035284865.1 Candidatus Sericytochromatia bacterium
GGCGCCCGGCCGTGGCCGAGGTGGTACGATGGGGCAGCGCCCGTCAACGGAGACACCGCCATGAGCCCTGACCCCACGCCCGCCGCCCTGCAAGCAGCCCAGGAGGCCTGGCACGAGCGGACCTACGCACCGATGGTGCGCAAGGCCCCCGAGCGCCCGGAGGCGGACGCGACGCTCTCAGGCCTGCCCGTCGCGCCCCTGTACACGCCGCTCGACGCCCCCGAGGCGGGCTACGCCGACCAGCTCGGCTTCCCCGGCCAGTACCCCTTCACCCGCGGCATCCAGCCCACGATGTACCGGGGCCGGCTGTGGACCATGCGCCAGTACGCGGGCTTCGGCACCGCGGAGGAGACCAACGCCCGCTTCCGCTACCTGCTCGAGCAGGGGCAGACGGGCCTCTCCGTGGCCTTCGACCTGCCCACCCAGATGGGCTACGACTCCGACGACCCGATGGCCCTCGGCGAGGTCGGCAAGACGGGCGTGGCGATCGACTCGCTCGCCGACATGGAGACGCTGTTCGCCGGCATCCCGCTCGACCGCGTCACGACCTCCATGACCATCAACGCGCCGGCCGCGATCCTGCTCGCGATGTACCAGGTGGCCGCCGAGAAGCAGGGCGTGGACCCCAAAGTCATCTCGGGCACCATCCAGAACGACATCCTCAAGGAGTACATCGCCCGCAACACCTACATCTTCCCGCCGCGGCCCTCGCTGCGCCTCATCACCGACATCTTCGCCTACTGCAAGGACGTCATCCCCAAGTGGAACACCATCTCCATCTCGGGCTACCACATGCGCGAGGCGGGCTGCACGGCCGTGCAGGAGGTGGCCTTCACGCTCGCCGACGCCGTGGCCTACGTGGAGGCGGCGACCGCGACGGGGCTCGACGTCGACGACTTCGCCCCGCAGCTGGCGTTCTTCTTCTGCTCCCAGCTGGACCTGCTCGAGGAGGTCGCCAAGTTCCGGGCGGCGCGGCGACTCTGGGCGCGAATCATGAAGGAGCGCTTCGGCGCCAAGAACCCCAAGAGCATGCAGCTGCGCTTCCACACGCAGACCTCGGGGGCAAGCCTGACGGCCCAGCAGCCCATGAACAACGTCGTGCGCACCACCATCGAGGCGATCGCCGCCATCCTCGGCGGGACGCAGTCGCTGCACACCAACGCGATGGACGAGGCCCTCTCGCTGCCCACGGAGCAGTCCGCCATGGTGGCGCTGCGCACGCAGCAGATCCTCGGCCACGAGGCCGGCATTGCCAACACGGTGGACCCGCTGGCGGGCAGCTACTACGTCGAGGCCCTGACGGACCGCATCGAGGCCGAGGCGCGGGCCTACATGGCCAAGATCGACGAGCTCGGCGGCATGCTGGCAGCCATCGAGCAGGGCTACGTGCAGGGCGAGATCGCGGAGGCCGCTTACCGCTACCAGCGCGAGGTCGACGGGCAGCAGCGCACGGTGGTGGGCGTGAACCGCTTCACCGTCGCGCACGAGGACCACGGCGAGCTGTACCGGCCCGACCCCACGCGCGAGGCGCACCAGAAGGCGCAGCTCGCGGCGCTGAAGGCCAGCCGGGACCCGGCGGCGGTCGCACAGGCCCTGGCAGCCATCGAGGCGGCGGCCCGGGGCGACGCGAACCTGATGCCGCCCCTCGTCGAGGCCGTTCGCGCCTACGTGACGGTGGGGGAGATCTGCCAGGTGCTGCGCGGCGTGTTCGGGGCCTACCGGGGTGTGGTGCGGCTCTGAGCCGCGGCAGGCGCCCTGCGGCAGGGCCTTGGCCGGCCCCCGCCACACGCCGGTGGTGTGCGCGTTGACGCGGCGAGGCAGGCCTGCGAAGCCAGGCCGAGCCCGAGAGGCAGCCCCCAGGTGGGAAGGCCCGCCCGCCGGGGCATGCTGCCCCCAGGATGCGGCCAGGCAGGCCGCCGGGAGGCTCCCCTGGCAGCGACATGGGCGTCCCTCGTCCGCTTCGCGGCACGCGGGGACGTGTTCCACGTGATCGACACCGAGACCACCGGCCAGGCGCCCCCCGGGTCGCGCGTGATCGAGGTGGCGTGCATCTCGTACGTGCAGGGTCGGCCGCTGGACCGCTTCGAGACCCTGATCGACCCCGGCGTCCCGATCCCGCCCTTCATCACGCGTCTGACGGGCATCAGCCCCGGCATGGTGGTGGGCCAGCCCGCCTCGGCCGAGGCCATCGCCCGCTTCGCGGCCTACCTCGCGGCGCGCCCCGGGCACTTCGTGGCCCACAACGCCGCCTTCGACGAGCGGTTCTTGCGGCACGAGTTTGCCTGCGCGGGCCAGCCCTGGCCGTTCACGGGCCGCTGGTGCACGGTGAGGCTCTCCCGGCACTGCCTGCCCGACCTGCCTCGCCACAACCTCGACGCCTTGATCCGACACTTCGGCCTGGCGCATGGCCCCCGGCACCGGGCCATGGGCGACGTGGAGGCGACGGGGCAGGCGTTCTGGCGCCTCGTCGCCTCGCTGGCCCCGGACGGCCCGGAGGTCGCGGTGGAGGCGCCCGGCCAGGGGGCCCCCTGGCCCCGGCTGCTGGCCTGGCTGGAGGGCCACAGCCGCCCCCTCGCGGCGCTGCTCACCCAGCATGGCCGACCGAGCGGCCCGGACGCCGATGGGCCGCTCGTGGTGAGCCTCGGGGCACCGCTGATGCGCCACGTCTCGCCCGACCGCCTCGCCCTCCTGGAGGCCGGCGTCCACGCCGTGTTCGGGCCCCATGTCGGCGTGCGGCTCGAGCCCGTCAGCGGCGGGCCTGGCTCGGCGGGCTGACCTCCCGGCGGACGGCCACGGCGCCAAGCAGGCGCGCCACGTCGCGGCGGTAGCGCCCCCAGTCAAAGTTGTCGGCCGGGTCCCGCTTCACGCCAGGGTAGTTGGTGACCTCACGGTGGCCGACGATGCGGGACAAGGAAATGCCCCAGCGCCCCATCAGGTCCACCGTGAGCAGCGCCAGGGTGCGGTACTGCGCCTCCGTGAAGGGGTCCCGTCCCGTCTGCGCGTTGACCAGCTCGATGCCGATGGAGAAGTCGTTCACGTGCTCGCGGCCGGCAAGCCTGCTCGGCCCGGCATGCCAGGCGCGGCGGGCGTCCGGCACACACTGCACGAGCTCGCCCCGCTTGCCGATGATGTAGTGCGCGCTCACCAGGGACCGGGGGTGCTGGAACCAGTTCACGATCGTGCGCGCCTCGGTGACCCCCGGGGTCTCGGTGTCGTGGATGACGATGGCGTCGATGGTGGCCGTGGCGGGGCGGTCGTCCTGGTGGGGGGCGTCCATCGCCGTGATGGGCAGCACCACCAACGGCCTGTCGGCCGCCCTGGGGGCGGGCTGCACGCAGGCCCGGCCGCCCTCGGCCCCGGGCCCCGGTCGCTCAGCGGGGGCATCGGAGGTCAGGCCAGCAACCAGCGCGGCCAGCAGCAGCTTCGCCAAAGGCATCGAACAGAGGCTCCCGGAAGGACACCACCCGGTGGGCGGTCCCGCCCTCTCCCTACCCGACCCCTCGCGGCCAGCATCGGTTCAGCCGGGGGTCTCCGTCCGTGTCACGCATCGCATCCGGCCCCGGGTGGGTCAGCCCCCGCCCTGCGGCGGCGAGGCCTGCCAGCTGGCGAGGGCTGCCTCCCCCTCCGCCGCCGCCCGGGCCAGCAGCGCGCGCGCGATCAGGGCCGTCTCGTCGGGGCTGTAGGCCGGCCTCTCCGGCAGCCCCGCCGCCGCGATGGCCGCCGCGAGGACGGCCTCCGGGTCCTGGCCGGGCAGGGCAGCCAGGCTGCCCGAGAGGTTGGCCAGCAGGGTGGGACGATCGATTTGCGGCACGCGTGCTCCAGGGCTCCAGGCTCGGGGGGACAGGGCTCAGCGGCGGGTCACGTGAGGGTGGGGGTGGGCTGGGCCACGGCAACGGTGCTCTGCCGGGGGCCGTCCTCCTGGCCATTGAGGCCAAAGAAGCCCCCCACGGCGGCCACGGCGCGATCCGCGGCGCCCCCGATGGCGTCGGCCGCCTGGCCCGCGGCGCCCGCGATGGCATCAGCCGCCTGGCCTGCGGCCCCCCCGATGGCGTCAGCCGCCTGGCCTGCAACTCCCGCGATGGCCTCCCGGTTGTCGTAGGCGAGGCGCGCCAGGTTCACGCCCGCGCCCGCCATCAGCAAGGCTGCGCCGAGGGGCTGGCCACCGGGAACCAAGGAGGCGATGCTGCCCGCTGCGGCGAGGGCGTTGCCAACCATGCCCATCACGTTGGAGGTGTTCGCGCCGTTCTCCGCCGCATCCGCGATGTCGGTGCCCAGCGCAAAAAGGGCCGACACGGCGCCCAGGCCGAACCCCGCCTTCCCGAGGACCTCAGGGGCCACGTCCTCGAGGGCGGTCGCCAGCCCCAAGGCGAGGTTCGTGAGGGCCTCGCCGGCGTCCTTCAAGTTGAGTTCGGGGTGCACCGCCTGGAAGAGGGCGTGCGCGGCCACGGCTGCCCCTGCAGCGCCAGCCACCTTGCCCGCCTTCGCTGCGCCCTCCACGGCCGAGGCGAAGCGGGCGTTCTGCTCCGCGGTCACCTTTGGCAGGCCCTTGACGACCTTGGCTGCCTCCTCCGCGTTCAGGACGACGTCCGCCGCGTTGGCGGCCGTGTCGGAGACCGTCTGCGTCGGCTCCGCCAGGTTGCCGACGGCGTTCAACGCCTGACCCGTGGCGGCCAGGATGCGGTCGAGGTCGATCGGCTTCGGCGGCGCCAGGGGGCCCGTGGAGGTCTTGACGAAGTTCGTGTCACCCGCCGGCGCGGCGGGCCTCGCCGCCCGCTGCGCAGGCGCAGCCCTCGGCGCGGGCGGCGGAGGCGGCGGGGGCGGCACCGGAAGCGGGGCGGTGCCGGGCGGGGTCTTCTTGACGTCAGTCACGGTGGTCTCCCCCAGGTCGGGCGCCGCTTGCCGATCCGGCGCCCAGGGCTGCGAGGAGATTGTCACCCGCCACGACAGCCTGCGTGTGCCAGGAAACATAGATTTTACATTCATTTCACATCCCGTTGATGCTTGCCCCTCCCCCCCCGATCCCGCCTTGACGCCCACCTGATGTCCATGAGACAAAACAGGACAGGATTTTCCCACGTCACAACAGGCGGCACAGGCAGCCTCTGAGGGGCCTCGAGGGGGCAACCGTGCACGTGTTCTTCACCCCCAGACAGGTCCCCGAGGACGGCCGGGGCACCTTGCCGGAGCCAACCAAGCCCGCCGCCGTGGTCGCGTCCTGGCAGGCGTTGCCAGGCCTGCGAATCGCCGTGTCCGAGCCACGCCCCTGCACGGAGCGCGAGCTGGGCCGCGTGCACTGCCCGGCATACGTGCGGGGGCTGCTGCGCCACGGCCGCGCCAACGGCTACGGCGCGTTGAGCCCGCAAGCGGCCAGGGCCCTGCCGTGGGTGGTCGGCAGCCTCGTCTCCGCGGCGCGCCACGCGGCCCGGACGGGCCAGCCCGCCGCGAGCCCCACGGGCAACCTCGGGCTGGCGGGGTACGACCGGGGCTGCGCCTTCTGCGCCCTCAATGGCCTGCTGGTGGCGGCCTTCGCGCTCCAGGCCGAGGGCCTGGCGACGCGCGTGGTCATCGTGGATGGCGACCAGCACTTCGGGCTGGGCACGGCTGCGATCCTGGCACGCCTGGCGCCCCGGGGCATCATCCACCACAGCTTCGGGGCGCGGCGCCCCCGACGCCAGGACGCCGAGGCCTGGCTCGCGGCCTGGCCTGAGCAGCTCGACACCCTGCTCGCCGGGGCTGACCTGTTGCTGTACCAGGCCGCCGTGGATCCCCACGTGGAGGACCCCCTGGGCGGGACGCTCACGACCGAGCAGCTCGCACGCCGGGACCACCTCGTCTTCGCCCGCGCCCGTGCCTGGGGCGTGCCCGTGGCCTGGAACCTTGGTGGCGGGTACCAGACCCCCCTGCGCCGGCTGCTGGACCTGCACGACCAGACGGCCCTCGCCTGCAACGCGCTCCACCGCTGAGCGCCACCGACCGAGACGGAGGCCTCAGCCGCCCGCGAGGGCCCGCTCGGCCAGCACGAACCCGCCCGCCACGCCGGCCTGCCCCCCCAGGGCAGGCGGCACCACGCGCCAGCCGAGCTCCGCCGGCAGGGTGTCGGGGCGCATGTAGCCACCCAGCCAGCGCACGGCCTCGGTGCGGGTGGCGGCCAGGAGGCGCGGGTGGCTCCCCACCCCGCCGCCCACGACGATGCAGCGCGGCGCATGCGTGAGCAGCAGCGTGGCCACCAGCTGCCCCAGGTAACCGCCCAGCACCCCCCAGAGGGGGTCGTCCTCGCCCAGCTGGTCCAGCCTGACGCCGCGCCGAGCCACGATCGCCGGGCCGCTCGCCAGCCCCTCGAGGCAGTCGCCATGAAAGGGACAGCAGCCCGGGTAGGTGTCTGCCGGGTGGCGCCGGGGCCAGATGTGGCCAAGCTCCGGGTGGGAGAGGCCCCCCACGGGCTCCCCGTCCACGAACAGCGCACCGCCGACGCCCGTGCCCACCGTGACGTAGGCGAAGGCCCCGCGGGCGTCTCGCGCGGCACCCCAGCGCGCCTCCCCGAGGCCTGCGGCCGCGACGTCCGTCTGCAGCCCCACCGGGCAGCCCAGCGCAGCCCGCAGCGGGGTCACCACGTCGGCGCCCGCCCAGCCGGGCTTGGGTGTCGGCCCCAGGCGGCCGAAGCCGGGTGCGGCCGGGTCGAGCTCCAGCGGCCCGAAGGCGCCCATGCCAATGGCCGCCACGGGCCCGTGCGCCGCCCGGGCAGCCACGAAGAAGGCCACCACCTCGGCCAGCGTCTCCGCCGGGCCCCGGGTGGGCACCCGGGCCTCCGCCAGGATGGCGTCCGGGCCGTGGCCCACGGCGCAGAGGACCTTGGTGCCGCCGGCCTCGACGGCGCCGAAGAGGGGAGGGGCGTTCGACATCGGGCCCATTGTACCCCCGACCCGCCCCCCGCAAGCACCCATGTCGAAGGGGCCGGCCCGGCGGCCGGCCCCCCCAGCGAAAAAAGGCCCCGGTTCAGAAGGACCGGAGGTTGTCCGTGGTCGCCGCGGTGCGTTCCAGCACGGGCTGGATCCTCACCACCTCGTCACACATCGCCTGGCCCCACTCGACGCGATCGACCCGACCGCTGACATCCACGTCGAGCTTGTAGAACTGGTCCTTGGTCCATCCGAGGGCTGCCGCCTCGTCGGGGGTGATGGCGGCATCATCGCCGGCAGAGTACCTGAACTTCTCGTCGCACGGGTTCGGCATCGGCTCGGGCATCGGCTCATCGCAGAACACCCAGCCGAACTCGCGCCGCCCCACGACCTGGTCGCCATTCCGATCGGCCTTCTGGAAGTCAGCAGCCCAGCCCGCCTGCTTGGCCTCCGCGTAGCTGATCACCCCGTCGCTGCCAGCCTCCTTGCGGAAGCGCTCGTCGCACGACAGCGGCGCGATCGGGGGACGAACCGTCGGGAGCGGTGAGGCAGGCACCAGGACGTCCCCATCCGGGCACGCCTCGACCCGCGTCAAGCGTTGGTCCCCATCCTGATCACGCGCCTTCAAGAAGCGCACGTTCGAGTCGCCTGTCTCGCGCTGGTCGAGCTTGGCCGCCTCCTCGTAGGTGACGATGCCGTCCCCGTCGAGGTCCATCCGGCTGAAGACGCCCTCGCAGAGGCCGGGGTCGATGACGAGGTCCGGCCGCTCGCAGAACTCCGGCAGCGAGAGGCGGCCATCCTGGTTGCGGTCGAGGCGCTTGACGACGGCCAGCGGGTCCTCGATGGGCACGAGGCGCTGGACCCCCGGCTCGTCGATCGCGATCTTGTTGACGATCGGCAGGAGCCGCGCTGCCTGCTCGAGGTCGAGATAGCCATCCCCGTCGGTATCAGCCCGCTTGAAGGCAACATCACAGGGCGCGGGATCGACAACAACGTCTGGCTTGCCACAGAACTCCTCGGGCGTGAGCTTGCCGTCGCCGTTGGCGTCGAGCGCCAGGAAGGCGGGGTGGCCCGCCTGGCCAGGCAGGCCCTCGGGGTACTCCTGGATCTCGACGAGCTTGTCGCCGTTCTGGTCCAGCTGGAGGAAGCGCTCCTTGCAGTCAAGCGGCAGCGGCTTGGGCAGCGGTTTGGGCAGCGGGATGTCGCAGACCTCCTCGGGCGTGAGCTTGCCATCGCCGTTACGGTCGAGCTCCTTGAAGCGCTCGGGCCGGCCAGCCTCGTCGAAGTCCACGGCGCCGTCGTCATCCTTGTCGCGCAGCTTGAAGGCCTCATGGCACGTCAGCGGGGCCGGCTCGGCGACGGGCAACGCGCTGGGCAGCGGCCGCGCCGCGAGCTCCTCGCGCAGCTGGTCGATCGTGGCCTGGGCGTCTTGCAGCGCCGAGCGCAGCCCGTCGACCGCCTCGCGCAGGTCCGCATACTGCGCCTTGAGCTGGCCGATGCGGGCCTTCACCGCCTCCTTGTCCGCGAGATCCGGCAGGCCGTCCCGGGCGAGGTCCTCCCGAATGGTCTCGCGCACCTGGCGGAAGCGCTCCGGGTCGAGCTGGCCCAGGTCACGGCCGGCTCCCTCGGTGATGGCCTCGGTGGCGAGCGTCGTGGCCGGGTCGACGTCGCCGCGGCCATCCTGCCCGCGCACGAGGGTCTTGAACTGGACGGGCTTGCCCGCCTGGTTCCGGGCGCGGGCGACGACGAGGTAGGTGAAGCCCTCGGGCACGCCGGGGAACCTGAATTCGCCTCGCTCGTTGGTGAGGGCGGGGCGAATGCCCGGCAGCGGGTTGCCCTCGCCGTCGGCCAGATACACCTCGCTGCCCCGGAGCGGCAGGTAGTCCTCGTCGCCAAGCGGGGCCCCCTGCTGCAGCCGGTAGTTCATGCCCCCCGCCGCGATGAGGTTCTGGCCGCCGGCGGCGATCAGGCCCGCGCTGGCCGCGAAGGGGTCCCCCCCGAGCGGGCCGTACGCGGGCGGGGCCGTCACGACGCCCGTCACCGTCGTGACCGCCGGGGCGTTGCTGATCAGGCCAGCGCCGCCGGGGTTGCCCCCCACCGGCCGGGCAGCCCCACCCTGCGCCGGCCCGAGCACGATCGGGCTGATGGTGCAGGCGCTGAGGGCGGCGGCCGCCAGCACCAAGCTGAACACGCGGGTGGGTTTCATGCGAAGCACTCCTCAAAATGGCTGGCGGGCGCCGGTGGCGCGCCCGTCCAGAACCATACCCGACGCCGGGCAGGCTCAATCCGGACGTCCCTGCCCCTGATTCCGCATGACCCCTCATCCCCGCTGACGCGGACCATCTCCCGGTGGAAGTGGAAACCGTCCGCACCCTTTGGGTGAAACAGGATTTCGCTCCCCGCTTCCTCAGGGAGAGGATGGCCGCAGGCCGGGTGAGGGGCCATCGCGGAATCAGGGCCCTGCGCCAGGAGGTCAACGCCTGCGTCACCCGAGCCCGAGGCGGGCCGCTCGCCCCCCTCTCCTCATCGGCAGGCGCCTGCCGCCACGCCCGGGAAGGTCGTGGTGGTCGCTGCGCCTGCCCCCTGACGCGGCCCCCGGGTGGCGGGGGCTCCTGGTGACTCCTGCTACAATGGAAGCCCCGCCGCGCGGGCGGGCCCGCGAGGAAGGACCCCGGCCGATGCCGTCCCCCACCGACCAGACCCTGCAAGCGGCGACCGAGCGCGTGCGCGAGGCGGCCGAGCGCCTCGGCGAGGTGCTTGCCGAGGTCCGGCGCGTGATCGTGGGGCAGCAAGCCCTGCTCGATCGCCTGATGATCGCCCTGCTCGCCGACGGCCATGTGCTGCTCGAGGGCGTGCCGGGCCTCGCCAAGACGCGCGCGATCAACACGCTGGCCGACGCGCTGCACGCCCAGTTCCGACGCATCCAGTTCACGCCTGACCTGCTGCCCGCCGACCTCATCGGCACCAGCATCTACGACCAGCGGCAGGGCAGCTTCTCGACCAAGCCGGGCCCCATCTTCGCCAACCTGCTGCTCGCGGACGAGATCAACCGCGCGCCGGCCAAGGTCCAGGCCGCTCTGCTCGAAGCCATGCAGGAGCGCCAGGTGACCCTCGGCGAGGAGACCTTCCGACTCGAAGAGCCGTTCCTGGTGCTGGCTACGCAGAATCCCATCGAGCAG
>JAYKHL010000100.1:0-2560 GCA_035284865.1 Candidatus Sericytochromatia bacterium
ATCGTCTTCAACCACCGCACCTACCCGAACTTTGTGCGGCTGCTGGCCCAGCTGGGCGTGGCCTCCCAGGAAACCGAGATGAGCTTCAGCGTGCGCTGTGAGCGATCGGGCCTGGAGTACAACGGCACCAACTTGGATACGCTCTTCGCCCAGCGGCACAACCTCCTGAGCCCCGGCTTCCTCGGGATGGTGGTGGACATCCTGCGTTTCAACCGCGACGGGCTCGCCCAGGCGGCGCAGCTGCCCGAAGCCACCGTCGGCGAGTTTCTCGCGGCCCACCGCTACGGGCGCCGCTTTGCAGCGCATTACCTGGTGCCGATGGGGGCCGCCATCTGGTCCTGTCCGCCCCGCACCTTCGAGGCCTTCCCCATCCGGTTCGTGATGGACTTCTTCGCCAACCACGCCATGCTGCAGGTCCACGGACGCCCGGTCTGGCGCGTGATCCGCGGTGGCAGCGCCCGCTACGTGGAGCCGCTCACGGCCGCCTTCGCAGACCGCATCAGGCTGAACACGCCCGTGCTGGGCGTGCGGCGGCAGGCCGACGGGGTGGTGGTGCGCACCGCCGCCGGCGAGGAGCACCACGACGAGGTGGTGCTGGCCTGCCACGCAGACCAGGCCCTGGCGGTGCTGGAGGATCCGTCCGACGTGGAGCGCGAGGTGCTCACGGCCTTCCCGTACCAGCGGAACGAGGCCGTCCTCCACACCGACGCCTCGATGCTGCCCCGCGCCCGGAAGGCCTGGGCCGCGTGGAACTATCGCATTCCCACGACGCCGGGAGACGCCGTGACGCTGACCTACAACATGAACATCCTGCAAGGGCTCAGCTCCGCCCACACGTTCTGCGTGACGCTCAACGACGGCGCCAACCTGCCCGAGGAGGCCGTGGTCAAGCGGCTCACGTACCACCACCCGATCTTCACGACGGCCCGCGAGCGCACCCGCGCCCGGCAGGCCGAGCTTCTGCGGACCCGCCACACGTCTTACTGCGGCGCCTACTGGGGCTACGGGTTCCACGAGGATGGCGTCAACGCGGCGCTCGCCGTGGCTCGGGCCTTCGGTGAGGAGCTTGGCTGATGCACAGCTGCCTGTACGAGGGACACGTCTGGCACCACCGCCACCTCCCCAGGCCCCACCGGTTCCGTCGCAGGCTGTTCATGGTGTACCTCGATTTGGCTGAACTCGACACGGCCTTTGCAGGCAGCCGCCTGTGGTCCACCCGCCGCCCGGCCGTCGCGTGGTTTCGTCGTCAGGACCACCTCGGTGACCCGGCGGTGCCACTGGATGATGCCGTGCGCCAGCTGGTTGCCACGCGCACGGGGCGCACGCCGCGGGGACCCATCCGGCTGTTGACCCACCTGCGCTACCTGGGCTACGTCTTCAACCCGGTGAGCTTTTACTACTGCTTCGACGAGGCAGGCCACCGCTGCGAGGCGGTCGTCTGCGACGTGAGCAACACGCCATGGGGAGAGCGCCACCAGTACGTGGTTCCGGGAGACGGGGCGGACACCGTGCGGCTCGAGGGGGCCAAGCAGTTCCACGTCTCGCCGTTCATGCCGATGGACATCGCCTACGACTGGCGCTTCCCGCCCCCGGGGCGCCGCCTCTCGGTCCACATGACGAACCGCCGCCAGGGCGCGCGCGTCTTCGACGCCACCTTGCACCTGACGCGCCGACCCCTCACGCCTGCAGCCCTTCGCGCCGTCCTCTGGCGCTACCCGGCGATGACCTTGCAGGTGATCCTCGGCATCTACTGGGAGGCCTACCGCCTCTGGCGCAAGCACACCCCCTTCTTTCCCCACCCACGGACGCTGGCGGCCCCTTCCGGCGGCGCTCCCCCCGCCCCTCCGGAGGCTCGATGATCAAGCTGTTCCGCCACCTCGTGTTGCAGGGCCTGGGTTCGCTCCGGCTCGGCCAGCTATCCGTCCGCGAGGGCGGGATGGTCGCGTCGTTCGGCGGTCAGGGACGTGAGGATCTGCGCGCCACGCTCACGGTGGTCAGCCCGCAGGCCTGGCGACGCCTGGTTCTCGGGGGATCGCTCGGGGCAGCCGAGGGGTACCTCCGGGGGGAATGGGTGACGGACGACCTGCCGGCCTTGCTGCGGATCTTCGCGGCCAACATGGAGGTGGCCGACGAGCTGGAGTCGCTGCCCTCACGCCTGCTCAACGCCCCGGCCCGGCTCGCCCACCGGCTGCGACGCAACAGCAAGGCCGGCAGCCGTCGCAACATTCAGGCGCACTACGACCTCGGGAACGACCTCTTCGAGCTGTTTCTCGATCCGACGATGACCTACTCCTCGGCGTTCTTCGCGACGCCAGACGCCTCGCTGGAGCAGGCGTCGGTGGCCAAGCTGGACCGCGTCTGTCGCAAGCTGGAGCTGCAGCCAGGCGATCGGGTCGTGGAGATAGGGACGGGCTGGGGCAGCTTCGCGCTGCACGCGGCAGGCCGCTACGGCTGCCACGTCACCACCACCACGATCTCCGCCGAGCAGCACGCGGTGGCGGCCCGGCGGATCGAGGAGGCCGGGCTGACGGACCGGGTCACCCTGCTGCAGCCAGACTAC
>JAYKHL010000101.1:0-19402 GCA_035284865.1 Candidatus Sericytochromatia bacterium
CCTTCGGGGTGCTGAGCCAGTTCACGGACGAGGATGGCCACCCTGGCCTGGGGCGTCACATCGAGGTCCCGGGGGTCTATGCCGCCGGGAGGCTGGATCACGACAGCGAGGGCCTGCTCGTGCTCACCTCGGACAACCGCCTCAAGGCTCGCCTGACGGAGCCGCGGCACGGCCACGCCAAGGTCTACTGGGCGCAGGTCGAGGGCACGCCAGACGAGTCCGCCTTGCGCCAGCTCCGAGAGGGCGTTTTGGTCCAGGGCACCCGCACCCGGCCGGCCGGGGCTGCCCTGCTCGAGCCGCCTCCGGAGCTGCCCCCCCGCGTCCCTCCGATCCGGGAGCGCCGGCACATCCCCACGACGTGGCTGGTGCTGACGCTGCGGGAGGGACGCAACAGGCAGGTGCGTCGCATGACGGCTGCCGTGGGGCATCCCACCTTGCGGCTGGTGCGGGTGGCGGTGGGGCCGCTGCGGCTGGAAGGCTTGCCGCCGGGTGCCTGGCGCGAACTCGGCCCTGATGAGGTGGCCCGGCTCTGGTTGGCGCTGGGGGGGCGCTGAGGCCCCACCCGAGCCATTGGCTCGCCTGGACACATGTCCGGGGGCTGGCCCCAGGAGGGGGCCGGCCCGAGGCCGCGTGACCGCGGGGCGGTGACCCAATTCGGGCCAACGACCGGACAAGGGCCTTACAGTTTTCCGGCGTCAGCCCTGCCCGCCGGGGGCCAGCGGTGCCCCAGCGACACCCCACAGCTTGCCCTCCAGCTCGGCCCGGGCCCTCTCCGCGAGCTCCACGGGCTGCCCGTGAAGCATCGCCCGCAAGGCCGCCAGTTCCTTGCGGCTGAACCGCCTCCCCTCCAGGACATGCTCCTCGAAGGCCTCGTAGCACAGGGGCGCCACGCGGCGGGCGATCGCGGCCATGGCCTCGGCATAGGCCCGCACCTCGACCTGGGCGTGCCAGTCGAGCCGAAGCCGCAGGAAGTGCAGCATGTTGTGCAGGTCGACCTGCCAGTACCACTCGGTGTAGAGGCTCAGCGGCAGGTTGACCCGGGCGAGCTCGCGCGCCACGTCCTGGGCCAGGAACTCCTCGTAGTGGCTGTACAGCCCGGCCTGGTCGGCCTCGAGGGTCTGCCGCACCTGCTGGGCCACCTCAGGCGCGAGCGCCGCGCCGCTTCCTTGCTTGTTGACCGCACTCTGCGCCTGAACGCGCTCGGGGGCGGGCACGTAGAACTCGTCCTTCAAGACCGAGTAGCGCCCGGAGATCTCGTTGAGACGTGCCGTCCGGTGGCGGATGACCTGCCGGGCCACGAAGATGGGCAGCTTCATATGGAACGTCAGCACCACCTGCTCGAAGGGGCTGGTGTGGCCGTTCTTCATCAGGTAGTTGATCAGCCCCGCATCCTCTCGCACCGTCTTGGTGCCCTCCCCGTAAGAGACCCGCGCCGCCTGCACCACGCGAGCGTCCCCGCCCATGTAGTCGACGAGCCGGACGAAACCCTTGTCCAGGACGGGGAAGGGGTGATCGAGGATCGCGTCGGCCTCGGGTACGCTGATGCGGGCCATGGGAGAAACCTCCGTCGGGCGTCGAGGCACGCCGATGCACCTCGTCGGCTTAGTGCCTTCTTGATGCATATTTAACCACCTTGCAACCGGATCCGGCGCGGAACGGCCGATACGTGATCCCAAGTCCCTGACAGGAAGGTGTCGTGGCCGTGCTGCAAGGCTATTCTAACCGGCTCGAACGCTCCCTGCCGCAGGGTGGGGGGGCTTCGTGGCAGCCAGACCTGACGCTGCCCGGCCAAGGGCTGCGCCCGATGCGCGGGGACTTCACCCGCGTCTCCCAGGTCGCCCGGAACTCGGTGCCCGGGGCGCCAGCCCTCTCGATGGGCCAGCCTGCTCCCGCACGCGCCGTGATGCCAGCCACCACCGCCTCGGTGGCCCCCGCCTCTCCCTGGGCCACGGGCCTCGAGTCGCTGGTGGTGGCCGCGCGGGCCGCCGTGGCCACCTGGACGGCCGGGTGGCTCCCCCGCACCGTGCCGCTTCCCCGGGAAGGGGTGCCCGCGCCGGTGGCCGCGCCTGTTCGCCTGGCCCCGGCCTCCCCTGGCCGGACCGTTGTGCCGGTGTCGGCTCCCGTGGTTTCGGCCTTGGCGTCCGCGCCCGCACCGGTCCCTGCCCTCTCGGGCCAGCGACAGGCCGCGAGTGCGGCCACGCCGCCGGCCTGGGCTCCGGGGCCGCAGCCCCCCCTCCACGACCCCGCCTACCAGGCTGCGCTGGAGGCGCTGCGGCAGCTCCAGGAGCTTCACCATCGGCTGCCGGTGGCCGAGCCCACCTGGGGTGCACCGCGGCCCCCGCTGCCTCCGGCGTCCGTCCCACTTCCTCCTGTCAGGCCCGCGCCGCCTGTGCCCCCGCCGCCCCCGCCACCGGTCCGTCCGACGCTGCCTCCGGCTCCGGCCGCGCCCGGGCTCCCCGCGGGGGATGCCGCCGCCCGCCTCAAGGGGATGCCGGCGGCCGAGCTGGCCGAACTCGGCCGCACGGACAAGCGAGCCTTCCTGGCGGCCCTTCGCCCCGCGGCTGAGGACTCGGAGCGGCGCTATGGCGTTCCGGCCGCCGTCACCCTGGCGCAGGCTGCGCTGGAGACGGGCTGGGGCAAGGCCATCATCCCGGGTTTCAACTTGTTTGGCATCAAGGGCAAGGGGCCCGCAGGGACCATCAGCCGTGGCACCTGGGAGGTCTACAATGGCCGACGGGTCGACATCACGGCCAACTTCGCCCGCTATCACGACTTCTACGAGGCCGTCATGCTCCACGGCAAGCTCTTCCACAATGGCTACTATGACCGGGCCATGAGCCAGTATCAGCGGGATCGCGACCCCCATGCGTTCGCGCGGAACATCACGGGGACCTACGCGACTGACCCGAGCTACGGCCGGAAGCTGTCCGAGATCATGCGCACCTACGGCCTGGCGTGAGGCCAGCGCGGGCGGCTTGCAGCCGTCCCTCGTTTGGGCTAAGGTGGCCCCGTCCAGGCTTGAGAATCCGGGGGACGAGGCCGTGAGGGCATTGCAGGGGAAGGTCGCGCTCGTCACGGGGGCCTCGCGGGGCATCGGGCGGGCCACGGCTCTACGCCTGGCGGGCCTCGGGGCCCGGGTGGCCGTGAACTTCCACCGCCAGCAAGAGGCGGCGGATGCCGTCGTGGCCGAAATCGCAGCTGCCGGTGGGGAGGCCTGGGCGATCCAGGCAGACGTGGCCGACGTGGGCGCGGCGGAGGCCCTCGTGGCAAAGGTCCATCGCCTCGGTGGGGCACTGGATGTGCTCGTCAACAACGCCGGGATCACCCGGGACCAGCTGGTGGTTCGGATGAAGGATGACGACTGGCGCGCCGTCATAGACACCGATCTTTCCGCTGCCTTCTGGCTTTGCCGGGCGGCCAGCAGGCTGATGCTTCGGGCTCGGGCCGGGCGCATCGTGAACGTCGCGTCGGTGATCGGTTTGACGGGGAACGCTGGCCAGGCCAACTATGCGGCGGCCAAGGCGGGCCTGATCGGGCTCAGCAAGTCGCTGGCGCAGGAACTTGCGGGCCGGGGCATCACGGTGAACGTCGTGGCGCCTGGGTATATCGCCTCCGACATGACCGCTGCCATGGCCCCATCCGCCCGCGAAGCCGTCCGCGCCCGCATCCCGATGGGGCGGGAGGGCCTGCCGGAGGAGGTGGCTGCGGTGGTGGGGTGGCTCGCGTCGGACGCTCCCTACATCACGGGGCAGGTGCTGGCCGTCGACGGCGGCCTGACGATGTGAAATGATGGGTGCCCGCCACGGGGTGGGACCGCATGGAGGAGGTTGCAGATGGCCCTGAATGAGACCGAGGTCTTCGACAAGGTAAGGAAGATCGTCATCGAGCGGCTGGACGTCAGCGAGGGCACCGTGACCCTCGACGCCGGCTTCACCGAGGACCTGGGTGCCGATTCGCTCGACACCGTCGAACTGGCGATGGCCTTTGAAGAGGCCTTCGAGGTGGAGATCCCGGATGAAGACGCGGAGCAGATCAAGACCGTGCGGGATGCCGTCTCGTACATCTTGAAGGCTGCCTGACGCCTCCCTGGCAGGGGGCGAGCCCCGGGTCTGGCCCAGGCGACCGAGGGAGTTGAAGCGGGCCCTCACCCCCTCCGCGGGGGGCCTTGCCAGGTCACGACGGCCGTGGCCCACGTCAGCCCGGCGCCGAAGCCCGTGAGGGCCAGCCTGTCCCCTGGCTTCAGGTGGCCCCTGGTCCAGGTGTCAGCCAGCACGATGGGGATAGAAGCCGCCGAGGTGTTGCCGTGGCGGGCCAGCGTGCTCGGTACGCGCGACATCGGCAATCCCAGCCGCCCGGCGACGGCCTCGAGGATGCGCCTGTTGGCCTGGTGCATCACCAGGTGATCCAACTCGGTTGGCGCGAGGCCGGCCTGGGCACAGGCCGCGAGGATCTGGGGCGGGGCCTGCTCGGACACGAAGCGGTAGATCTCGCGGCCATTCATCGTCAGGAACTGCGGGCTGGCCACCCCCGCGTCGGCAGGGGGGGCGTCGGTCCTCGGCGCGACTCGCAGCAGCCCCGCCCCTCGACCGTCGGCTGCCAGCACGAGGCCGTGGAGCCCCTCCACGTCGCTGGCCTCCAGCACCACGGCCCCGGCCCCGTCACCGAAAAGGATGCACGAGCCGCGATCGCCGTAGTCCATGAAGCGGCTGAGGACATCCGCGCCAACGAGCAGCACCCGCCGGTACATGCCCGTGCGGATGAACTGGCTGCCCACGGCCAGGCCGTAGACGAACCCGGTGCACGCTGCCTCTAGATCGAACGCCGCGGCCCGATGGGCGCCCAGCGCGGCCTGGAGCAACGCCGCCGTCGAGGGCATCGGGTGGTCGGGGCTGGAGGTAGCCACCACGATGAGGTCCAGGTCTTCCGGCGCGATCCCCGCCACGCTGAGGGCACGGCGTGCTGCGGGGACACAAAGCTCCCACAGCGTGTCACCGGGCGCCACGACGCGTCGCTCGGAGATGCCGGTCCGGCTGACGATCCAGTCGTCCGAGGTCTCCACCAGCCTGGCGAGGTCATCATTGGTCAGCACGCCAGGGGGGACGTGCGCGCCAACCCCCGTCATGGCAACCGGGACCAGCGAGATCGGGTTCGTGCCCACGCTGCCCTCCTGCCGGCCGCCCCGCATCGGCGCGACGCCGCCCAGACCGAAAGGGCGGCCTGCGTCATCCGGGTTCCCGGACGCCACAGGCCGCCCCTGCAACGGGTTGGCAGCGGGCGGAGCCCGCCGCCTGCCCCATCAGCCCTCCGAGGAGACCCCGTACTGCCGGCCCTTGTACGTGCGGCACGACTGACACAGCGTGTGCGGCAGCTTGGGGGCACGGCACGTCGGACACGTGGTCAGGTTGGGGATGTCGATGCTGTTCATCCAGTGCGAGCGGCGGTGGCCCGTCCGCATGTTGGTGTGCTTCTTTTTGGGTTGAGGCATGGGAAGGTCTCCGGGGGGGGGCCGCCGGGCGGCCGCTGGGTGCTTGGGTGGTCAGTGCGTCCCGTTGGTGTCTGCCGGGTAGCTGCGCAGGGCAGCCCATCTGGGATCGACGGCGGGCTCCTCGGTGCGCGTGGCCTTCGGCTCGCACCCGCAAAGCCGGCGTGCCGGCAGGCTGAGGAGGAGCGTCTGACGCACCAGATCGCTGGCGTCCAGGAGCCCCGAGGCCGACACGCGGTCCTCGACCTCCTCGGTCGTGACAGCCTCGTCGACCACCTCCAGATCCTCCGCCAGGTCGAACACTGCGGGAGCCTGGTAAGACTCGCCACACCGATCACACAAGAGCTGGAGGGTGGCCTGGAAGTTACCGGTGACACGCAGCAGTCGGTCGCTCAGGCGCTCGACGGTGAGGTCCCCGGTCACGGGTTCCAAGAGCTGCTCGCCTTCATCAGGCAGCGGCAGGGCTTCGTGAAAAGCATACCGCGTGGTCGCGTGCGGGGCTTGCAGAATGCTGGATACGGAGATCTGCACCGTGGGCTCCCGAAACTGACCAAAACAGCCCCAATATCATACGTTTGGTCCTCCCCCGTGTCAAACGCCCGGCGGCGAGGAAGCCCTTCAGTACTTGCTGCGTTCCTTGAGCTCTCGAGCCACGTCCCGGGCGGTGTCCTTCTTGGCGAGGGCATCGCGCTTGTCGTGAAGCTTCTTGCCCTTGGCGAGGCCGAGCTCGACCTTGGCCCAATCCCCATCCCAGTAAAGCTTGAGGGGGATCAGCGTGAGGCCCTGCTCCCGGGTCTTGCCGAGCAGGCGAGAGATCTCCGCCTTCTTGAGCAGCACCTTGCGCCGGCGCATCGGGTCCACGTTGTAGATGTTGCCGTGGGTGTAAGGCGCCACGTGCATGTGGTAAACCCAGACCTCGCCGTCTTCGATCCGGGCGAAGGCGTCCGTGAGGTTCACCTTGCCCATCCGAAGGCTCTTCACCTCCGTGCCCGTGAGGACGAGGCCCGCGTCGAAGCGGTCGAGGATGTGGTACTCGTGAAATGCGCGCCGGTTGTCGGTGATGAGCCGCTGGGGCCGGGCGGGTGGCTTTTGGGGAGCGGCCAAGGGGGACCTCCGAGGGCCGGAGCAACCGGCTCGGGTCAATCTTAGCAGAGTGGAGGGAGGGCCCGCCGGGGTAGGCGGCCCCGACGTCGGGGAACTAAAAAGTGGATGTCCCGGCAGCGGGGGCCCACCCCGACACGGCCGGGGGGCGGACGGGGCCCATCGGGCCGGCGAGGGCCTCGCCACCGAGGGCGCGAAGGTTCGGCACGAGAGCGCCTTCCCGGGCGCTTCCCCTGCGGGCCCGGACACCAGGGGGGCCCGAGCGCCGGCCGATCGACGAGAACGGGTGAGGGTTCGAGGAGGTGGACGTGGACCGGGTGAATGATCGGGAGACGGCTGGGCCCCAGGCGGCGTCCGGGTCCCTCGCCGCGGTGGACCTCGCGCCGATGATCGACCACACGCTGCTGCGTGCGGACGCGACCGAGGCCGAGATCCGCCGCCATTGCGGCGAGGCCGCGGAGTGGCGGTTCGCTTCCGTGTGCGTGAACCCCACCTGGGTGCCCCTGGCGGTCAGGTTGCTCGAGGGCACGGGTGTGATGGTCTGCACCGTGGTCGGCTTCCCCCTCGGGGCAACCGATGAGGCCACCAAGGCCGATGAGACGCGCCATGCCATCTCGAACGGCGCTGATGAGGTCGATATGGTGCTGAACGTCGGGGCCCTGAAGAGCAGGGACCTCGCGGGGGTCCAGCGGGACGTGGCCGCCGTGGTGCAGGCCGCCAGCGGCAGGATCGTGAAGGTCATCCTGGAGACGGCCCTGCTGACGGACGAGGAGAAGGTGGCGGCCTGCCGGGTTGCCACGGAGGCGGGCGCCCACTTCGTGAAGACCTCGACCGGCTTTGGCCCCGGGGGGGCCACCGTGGCGGACGTCAAGCTGATGCGCAGGGTCGTCGGGCCAGCGTTCGGCGTCAAGGCCTCGGGCGGCATCCGCGACACCGCCACCGCCCTCGAGATGGTCAGGGCGGGAGCCAACCGCCTCGGTGCCAGTGCCAGTGTCGCCATCGTGAAGGGCCTGGTCGCGGGTGGTGGCGGATACTGATGCCCGCCAGCCCAGGTGGGCCTGGCGTGGTGGCCTCCGGTGAGATCCGCGTTGGAGCAGGTGGGAGGCTGCTGCTGGACGGAGTGCCCGAGGCATCGCCCGCGGGACTGGTCACCTTGCTGGTAGCCACGGAGCTTGCCGGCAGGCTTTACTGTTCGGGGGGATCGCGTGGCGAGGCCGAGGCGGCCCCTGACGTGACGGAGGGCCTTGGGCTCGGCAGGGAGGCGGCGATGGTGCTCGGCGGCGGGTCATGACCACAGAGGAGCAGGCCCGGCAGGCCATTGTGGACGTTTGCCGGGCGATGTACGCACAGGGCTACCTGGCCGCCACGGACGGCAACGTGAGCATTCGCCTCGGGAGCCGCCTGCTCGTGACGCCCACGGGCGTCGCAAAGGGCAGGCTTGCGCCGGAGGATCTCATCCTGACCGATCTGGCGGGCCGCGTGCTGGGCAGTGGGGTGGCGAGCTCCGAGATGGCCCTGCACACGGAGGCCTACGCGCGCCGGCCCGACATCGGGGCGGTGGTCCACGGCCACCCACCCCGGGCGATCGCGTTCACCGTCGCGGGCCGCCCCATCCCTGGCCGGCTGCTGCCGGAGGTCGTCGTGGCCTTTGGTGGCGAGGTGCCCACCGTGCCGTACACCACCCCCACCACCCCCGAGGTCCCTGCCGCGCTGGGGCCGGCACTCGCGGGTCACGACGTGGTGATGATGGCGTGGCACGGGGCCGTCTGTCTGGGCCCGGACGTGTGGGACGCCTACCACAAGCTCGAGAAGCTGGAGCACCTCTGCGAGGTCGCCCTCCTGGCCGAGCAACTCGGTGGCGCGCGCATGCTGTCGGAGGCGCAGGTGGCGCCGCTGATGGCGCTGCATCGGCGGCTGCACCCTCGCGCCTGAAGCGAGCCTGCCGTCAGGCGCGGCTCAGTCGGGGGGGCGCAGCCCGACGTTGCCGGCGGCGGCCAGATCCTCGAGCACGCCCCGCACGAGGAACATGTAGTCCCGGCTCGGCATCCGGCCAAGCTGCACGGGGCTGCGCTCTTGCCCGATCCCTGCCGCCAGCACGAACGCGAGGTAGCGACCGGCCCCGCTGGGCCACGGCATCCCGTAGCCCTTGCCGAAGAAGTGCTCCATCTGGAGGGCGCTCTCGGGGCCATCGAGGGCCAGCAGCATCGCCCGGGCGATGGCGGGTGTGGCCTGCTGCCAGCCACGTTGCTGGGCGGCTCCGGCCCCCAGGTAATGGTGGAAGGGAAGGCCCGGCACCGCCCGGCGGGCCATCGCCAGCCGCAGCCCCTCCACCTGGAGGCGCCGCGAGAGCGTCATCCGCTCCGGGTGCTCATCCGGCTGGTCGGTGGCCAGCGCATCGAAGATGGCCTGGGAGAACCTGAGCCGCGTGCGAACAGGGTGGTAGGGCAGCAGGTGGCGGGCGTTGAGGGCCAGCGTCGGGCGCCCGTTGGCATGGCTGAAGACCCACGGACGGCCGTCCAAGCAGTACCACATCGTCACCCGCAGGTCCGTCAGACCCGTGAGGGGCTCCAGCCTGGCCGCCACCGTCTCGAAGTCGGGTTGCCAGCGCCGGGAGAACTCCGCCAGCTGGGCCACTGGCACCCACTGGCCGCCGTTCTTGTGGGCCAGCGAGAGCTTCTGGGCAGGCGACTGCCCCCGGTAAAACTGCGCGTCGAGATCCCTGGCGTGGGCCGCCTCGAAGGCGGCCCACGCGTACCCCGTGCCGCTCCCCACGGCGACGAGGAAGCGCGGCAGGTGGTCCTCGATGGTGCTCCAAGCCCGGGCAGAGCCCGTTGGCCAGGCGGCCAGCCAGGCGGCGGTGAGCAGGGCGGCCAGGCGCCGAGACAGCCCGTGGTTCATGGGTGACGTCGCTCCCGGAAGAACTTCCAGTCATCGATGGGGTCGTCCGTGCGTCGCGCGGGAAGGCGGTCCAGGTCAGGGGCGGCCTCCTTGGTGGCGCGGTACAGGTGGTAAGTAGCGGCCGTTCCGAGGCCCTGGCCCACGGCCAGCCCGGTCACCAGCCAGCTGGCGTCGCCCGGGGCCAGCAGGCGCGAGGCCCCGAACCCGATCGCCAGCCCCACCAGCCCGCCGGTGGCAGAGGCCGCCGCCACGTCCAGCGGAAACGGGGGGCCGTGGAGGGCGACGAGGGCGGCCGGGGGCGCGGCCGCACAGGCGGCGATCGCGCCCCCGAGGAGGCTGGCGGCAAGGCCCCCGCCGAAGGCCGCGTTCGGCGTGAGGGCGGGCCCGGCGGCCTGCAGCCCGCGCCACGCCAGCCACCCCACGGCGGTGGGAAGGGTGAGGTCCACGGCCAGCGTGAGGAGGGGCGGCACGGGCTCCGCTGGACCACGCGGCGCCAGGACCAGCGGGGCCGAGGGCCCCTCGGCGAGCGCGGGCGCGGGGCCCCCACACCAGGCAGCCAAGGCGAGCGAGCAGGAGATGCAACGACGCGTCACGGGCCCATCGTACCCGTGCGACAGCCTCACATCCGTGCGTCGGACCATAACGGCCACTGCGAGGTGGGCCGGCGGCCGCGCCAGGTGGCCCTTGCTGGCGCAGGGGAAGCCTCGGCCCCTCCCTTGGATACCGCCATCCCGCGCAGGGTATAATGCCGCGGTATCAAACGCCGTTCATGCCTGTCGCACCGCTCGTCAGGCCGATTCCCCGAGAGGAAGCCTCGTGGCCGAGCCCCTGCTGAAAGTGTCCGGACTCAAGACCCACTTCTTCACGGAGGAGGGCGTCGTGAAGGCCGTGGACGGTGTCGATTTCGAGATCCCGCGGGGCGGCATCCTCGGCATCGTCGGCGAGTCCGGTTGTGGGAAGTCGATCACCTCGCTCTCGATCATGCGTCTCGTCGCCGAGCCCCAAGGCAGGATTGTGGACGGGCAGATCCTGTTCAACGGGCAGGACTTGCTGCAACTGCCGGCTGACAAGATGCGCGAGATCCGCGGCAACCGCATCGCCCTCATCTCGCAGGACCCGATGACCTCGCTGAACCCGGTGCTCACGGTGGGCGATCAGATCATGGAAGCCATCATCCTGCATCAGCGGCTGTCCAGGGCCCAGGCCCGACAGAAGGCCATCGAGATGCTTGAACGCGTGGGCATCCCGAGCCCCGCCACCCGCATCGATGACTATCCGCATCAGTTTTCCGGGGGCATGCGCCAGCGCGTGGTGATTGCGATGGCGCTCTCCTGCGAGCCGGACCTGCTCATCGCCGACGAGCCCACCACGGCCCTCGACGTCACCATCCAGGCACAGATCCTGGACCTGATGCGCGACATTCGTGACCGCAACAACGCCGCCGTCATCATGATCACGCACGACCTCGGGGTCGTGGCCGAGCTGTGTGACACCGTCGCCGTGATGTATGCCGGCAAGGTCGTCGAGTACACCGACGTGGAGACCATCTTCAGGAGCCCGCAGCACCCCTACACCCAGGGGCTGATGGCCTCCATCCCGCAGCTTGGCGTGCGGCAGGAGCGGCTGACGCCCATCGAGGGCCAGCCCCCCAGCCTCTCGCGGCTGCCGCCGGGTTGCTCGTTCGGGCCACGCTGCCCGCACGCCTGGGCCAGGTGTGCGGAGGCGCCCAGGCTCGAGACCACGCAGCCGGGCCACCTCGTGCGGTGCTGGCTGACGCGGGAGGCCGCGGCCGCGAAGGAGGCGAAGTAAGTGTCCGACACCCTCATCGAGGTCAAAAACCTCGTCAAGCACTTCCCCATCAACCGGGGGATCCTCTTTCAGCGACAGGTGGGGGCCGTCAAGGCCGTCAACGGCCTGTCCTTCAGCATCAAGAAGGGGGAGACCCTGGGGCTTGTGGGAGAATCGGGCTGCGGCAAGTCGACGACGGGCCGCCTGATTCTGCGGCTCATCGAGCCCACCTCGGGCCAGGTGAGCTTCGAGGGGCGGGATGTTCTGGCGATGGACAGGCGCCAGCTGCGTGAGCTGCGCCGGGACATGCAGATCGTGTTCCAGAACCCCTACGCCTCCCTCGATCCGCGCATGACCGTAGGAGATTCGATCGCAGAGCCCCTCCGGGTCCACGGCACCCACGCCGGGGACGCGCTGCACAAGCGGGTCCGTGAGTTGCTCGAGCGCGTGGGGCTGAACCCCATCTATGCCGACCGCTACCCCCACGAATTCTCGGGCGGTCAGAGGCAACGCATCGGCATAGCCCGTGCCCTGGCCATCAACCCCAAGTTCATCGTGGCCGATGAGCCTGTTTCGGCCCTCGACGTGTCGGTGCAGGCCCAGGTGCTGAATCTGCTGGACGACCTGCAGGCCGAGTTCGGCCTGACCTACCTGTTCATTGCTCACAACCTGAGCACGGTGCAGCACATCTCGGATCGCGTCGCCGTGATGTACCTGGGCTCCATGATGGAGCTCGCGGCCTCCGAGGAGCTCTACGCAAACCCCAAGCACCCCTACACCCAGGCCTTGCTGTCGGCAGTGCCCGTGCCCGATCCCATCGAGATGCGGGAGCGCACCAAGAAGCGGGTCATCCTTCAAGGGGACATCCCGAGCCCGACCAACCCGCCCGCCGGGTGCGTCTTCCACACACGATGCCCGCACGCGATGGAGGCCTGTCGCACGCGGGTGCCGGCCTTCCAGGACCTGGGCAACCAGCACTTCGTGGCCTGCCATCTCTACGACGCGCCGCCCGCGCCGCCAAGCGAGCTCACGCGGACCGTGCCGATGTCGCAAGATGCCCCTCAGGAGACCTGAGGCGGTCATGCAAGCATCTGACCTGGCCCGCCGACGTTCCCCTGCCTACCTCGCGGGCTCCGTGGCCATGGCCCTCGCCCTCGGTGCAGCCGCAGGCTGCCCGCGGGACAGTCAGCTCGTGGACAACGGCAAGGTGCTGGTCTTCCACCAGCAGCAAGAGCCGGACGCCCTCAACGCGCTCATCTCGGACATGGTGGCGACCTCCGACGCGTTACGCCCGATCCAGGAGGGCCTGGTCACGGTCACAGACCGACTTGAGGTGGTGCCCGTCCTTGCCATGGAGATTCCCACGGTTGAGAACGGTGGCGTGGTCGTGCAGGGGGACCGCATGGTCGTCACGTGGCAACTTCGGGAGGGCGTCACGTGGCACGACGGCCAGCCCTTCACCGCTGATGACGTGAAGTTCACCTGGGAAGTCATCATGCACCCCAAGACCCGGGTGACCAGTCGGGACGGCTTCGACAAGATCGATCGGATCGAGATCCTCGGGCCGCACCGGATTCGCCTTCACTTCAAGCAGATCTATGCACCGCACGACCTGCTGTTCTCGGGTGGGGGGGCCATCTTGCCGCGACACGTGCTGGAACGCTACCTTCAGGACCCGAACGGCGACTCCATCAACCAGGCGCCCTTCAACCGCGCCCCCATTGGCACGGGCCCCTTCAAGTTCAAGGAGTGGGTCTCTGGGGACCACATCGCCATGGTGGCCAACGAGCGATACTGGCGAGGCCGGCCCAAGCTCGACGCCTTGCGGATGCGCATCGTGCCGGACGAGAACGCCGCCTTCACTTTGCTGAAGTCGGGTGAGCTGGATCTGTACCAGAGCGCCAGCATCAACCAGTATGAGGCCCTTCGCAAGCTTGCCCATGTGCGCCTGGAGCCCACCGCCTCCCTCACCTGGGAGCACCTCGATTTCAACCTCGGCCGGCCCGTGTTCCAGGACCTTCGGGTGCGCCGGGCGATCGCTCACGCCATCAACAAACGCCAGATCTCCGAGAAGATCTACCAGGGCCTCTACGCCGTGGCGCACTCCGACCTCGCCCCCCTCTCGTGGGCCTACAACAAGGGCGTGGAGGAACGCTACCCGTTCGATCCCGCGCGGGCGCGGGCCTTGCTCGACGAGGCTGGCTGGCGCCCCGGCCTGGACGGCATTCGCGTCAAGGATGGCAAGCGCTTCGTCATCAAGATATCGACCACGGCGGGGCGCAAGACGCGGGAGCTGACGGAGCTGGTCCTGAAGTACTACCTCAAGAAGGTTGGAATCGAGCTGCTCATCGACAACCACCCGGGCCCCATCCTGTTCGGAGGCCACCCCAGCGGCATCTTGAAGGGCTTCAAGTTCGACCTGGGGATGTCGGCGTGGTCGGCAGGGCCTGACCCCGACAACTTTGCGCTCTGGCACAGCAGCCAGATCCCCCCGGCGGGCCAGAACCACGTCCAGTTCCGCAACAAGGAGATGGACGCGTTGCTCGAGCAGGGCACCCGGTCGATTCGCCGCGCCGATCGCGCCCGCATCTATGCGCGAACAGCGGAGATCCTGGCGGACGAGCTGCCCATGATTCCGCTGCTGTACTGGTCCCAGCTCGATCCCGTGAGCAAGCGGCTGCGTCACTTCAAGCCGAACCCCTCCAGCGCGGGCAACTTGTGGAACGTGCATGAGTGGGAGGTGGTGCCGCTGCAACAGGCCCTCGCCGAACCCGCGGTCGAGAAAAAGGAGTAGCCCCATGGGTCGGTACCTCCTGCGGCGCCTGCTGGTCTCGCTGCCGCTGCTGATTGGCGTGTCGCTCATCCTCTACGGCCTGATGCGGCTGGCTCCTGGGGGCCCGGAAGCCATCTACGGCCAGAACCCCCACGTGCGTGCCGAGGATCTCGCCCGGTTGCGAGAGCAGATGGGCCTCAACGAGGCCTGGTACTGGGCCTACACCAAGTGGCTCTGGGCGCTGCTGCAGGGCAACCTCGGGGTCTCCCTCTTCACGGGGCGTCCCGTGGCGGAGATGTTGTGGGAGCGAATCCCCAACACGATCCTGCTGATGGGCACCTCTCTCGCCGTGAGCGTGGTGCTTGGCGTGGCCTTCGGCGTCATCTCGGCCATCCGCCAGTACAGCCTCTTCGACTACGGCGTGACCACCTTTGCCTTCTTCGGTTACTCGATGCCTACCTTCTGGTTCGGCATCCTGCTGATGATGGTCTTCGCTGCCAACGACTACACCTTCAGCCTCGGAGGGCAGACCCTCACCACCGGACACTGGCTCCCGGCTGCCGGCATGTTCAGCGCCGAGCACGAAGGCACCCTCGGGGGGCTGCTGACGCACCCGGACCTCGCGGCGTGGGGTGATCTGGCCTTGCACCTGGTCCTCCCCGTGGCGGTGCTCAGCATCGTGAGCATTGCCTCCTGGTCTCGCTATGCGCGCTCGAGCATGCTCGAGGTCGTGCGGATGGACTACGTGCGCATGGCCCGAGCCAAGGGGCTTTCGGAGCGGGTGGTGGTGGGCAAGCACGCGCTCCGCAACGCCCTGATCCCCGTCGTTACGCTCGTGGCCCTCGCGCTGCCGTCGTTGTTCGCGGGCGCCCTCATCACGGAGCAGATTTTCGCGTGGCCGGGGGTCGGGCGGCTGTTCATCGACTCGTTGACCAAGTCCGACTACCCTGTCGTGATGGCTGTCATGTTCATCTCTGCGACGTTGGTGGTGCTCAGCAACCTGCTTGCGGACGTGCTGTACGCCGCGCTCGACCCGCGCATCCGGTTCAACTAGGGAGAGACGAATGAGCACGGCAGACGGGGGGCGCGCCGCGCCCGAGGGGCTGGCTGGCAGCGCTGAGCCCTACTGGCAGGGGGTCTGGCGTCGGTTTCGCCGCCACAAGCTTGCGATGGCTGGGCTGGTGGTGCTTTCCATCCTGGTGCTGGCCTGCTGGCTGGGGCCCTGGCTGTCTCCTTACGGCTTCGACGATCTCGACCTGGAGCACACCAAGGAGGCCTTCTCGCTGGCGCACCCGCTCGGCACGGACGAGCTCGGGCAGGACACCCTGGTCCGGCTGCTGACGGCCGGGCGAACTTCGCTGACCGTGGGCCTGGCGGCTGCGCTGGTGGGCGTCGTGATCGGGGCCAGCCTCGGAGCCCTGGCCGGGTTCTACGGTCGGCTTGCGGATGGCGTGGTGATGCGGGTGGCGGACGTGATGCTGGCCGTCCCCGTGCTCATGCTGATGATGGTGCTCTCCACATTTCTCAAGGCGAACGCGTTTCCTGGGGGGCAGATCGGAATCATCATCTTCATCTTGGGCGTCACGGGCTGGATGACGGTCTCACGCCTCGTGCGGGGGGAGTTTCTCTCCATCCGAGAGCAAGAGTACATCGAGGCCGCTCGCGCTCAGGGCATGGAAGACCGTCGCATCATCCTGCGTCACATGCTCCCCAACGCGATGGCGCCTATCTTCGTGGCGACCACGCTGGGTGTGGCAGACGCCATCATGATGGAGTCTGCCCTCTCCTTCCTGGGATTTGGCATCCAGCCTCCGGTCCCAACCTGGGGCAACATGCTCACGAATGCCCAGCAGTACATGATCGACACGCCGTGGCTGGCCGTCTATCCGGGGCTCCTCATCTTCCTCACGATTGTCAGCGTGAACTATGTTGGCGATGGCCTTCGGGACGCCCTTGATCCGAAGCTGAAGCGGTGATGCTCGGGGCCGTTTGCTGCAAAACCTCTCGGTCTCGTGGATGCTGGGCGCGGGTCTGGGAGGTGCCGGGATGAGGGGCAAGTGGGGGGGCGTCGCGCTGGGGGGGCTCCTGATGCTAGGGTGTAGCGCCGGAACAGGAGCCCGGCTGGCCGTGGCACAGGCATCGACACCGGCGGCGACCGGGGGCGCGCCGGCGGTCACCTTCAACCTGACGCTGGACGCCAGCGCCTTCAGCAACAAAAAGCAGATCACTGTCGCCATCTATGACGCCGAACAACTGAGGCAGGAGGCGACGGGCGCGGCCACGCCCGAGGAAACCTTTGTCTTTCGAGAAGAACTTGAGCGTGGGTTGGTGCTGCCGTCTCGCACGGTCACGGTGGGCGAACGCTACCGGGTGGTGGTGAGTGGTATGGCCTCTGACGACTGCAACCGGGCTTCCGCCGCGGCCGAAGGCGTGGCGGAGTGGGAGCTGGTGGTGCTGTCGGACCTGCAGGTGGTATCCACCAAGATGGCGTGCCCGCCGCTGCGCTGAGTCAGCCCCCCCAGTGCTTCGCGAGGCCAAGCACCCGGAGCATCTGTTCGGCCTTCTTGTAGCTGCGCTCGGGAATGCCAGCGCTGTTTTGCATTCCCCGGAGCTTGTCCATCAGCACGTAGACGCAGAGAGGGTCGAGATCGAACGTCGTGCTTGCCATGATGGCGCGGAAGGTGGCCATCGCCTGGTCCTCTCGTGCCTGGATGCTCGCGCGCAGGCGTCGATGCTGAGAAGCCTTCTCGTCAGGTGTCGCCACGGTGGTCCTCCCTCAGGTCTTTTCATCATACCCTGGGGGGCGTGAAGGGTGCGTGCAAGCTGGGGAATGCGGCGCAGGACGGAGCTTTCAGGCGCATGCCCCTGGCCAAGTGAGGGCCACCGGGGTATAAAATCAGCAGCCTATCGAGAACGAGGTGCGTCTTGGCTGTCTTCATCGGGATCACGGGCAACAGCGAGGGGATGTCTTCCAACGCCGCCAGCAGCGACTTCGGCGGCTTCGGCGTGAAGCCGCCCCTGTACCTGATCTCTCAGGACTACTGCAAGGCTGTGATCCAGGCGGGCGCCATCCCCGTCTTCATTCCCCCCGTGGCGGATGAGCTGGTGCCGGGGATGGTGGCATCGCTGGACGGCATCCTCTTCAGCGGAGGCGTCGACATCAACCCGAAGGTGTACAACGAGGCCCACCATCCCTTGCTGGGGGATCTGGACCTGGAGCGCGACGCATTCGAGCTGGCCCTGTTCCGGCACGTCTGGCACGAGACCTCGCTGCCCGTGCTGGGCGTGTGCCGGGGGTTGCAGCTCATCAACGTGGCCCTGGGTGGGTCGCTCTGGCAGGACCTGCCCAGCCAGCGGCCAAGCCCTGTCCACCACTCCCAGCGGGACCATCGCTACAAGGCCGTGCATCCGATGCGCGTGGATCCGGACTCCAAGCTGGGGGCCATTCTGCCGAAGGTGATTGCTGTGAATTCGCTGCATCACCAGGGCGTCAAGGACCTCGGCGAGGGGCTGCGGGCCTCTGCCTGGAGTCCAGATGGGCTGGTCGAGGGCATCGAGGCCGTGGACCACCCGGCTCGGATGGCCGTGCAGTGGCACCCGGAAAACCTTGCGGCCAGCTACCCGGAATTTCTGGCCCTCTTCAACCACTTCGTGGATCACGCCAAGCAGGCCCATCAGGCTCGCCTGGCGCGCCTCGGCGTGCCTGCCTGAGACCGGGGCTGAAAAGCGTCCCCGCCCCAGCGGTCAGGCGGGGGGAAGGTCTGGGGCGTCGATGGCCCCCTCGGTGAGGGCGTCCCGCACGTTGGCCCCCTCAACGTCGACGGCGGTGAGGACCGCCTGGCGAAGGTCAGCCCCGGCCAAGTTGGCCTCAGAGAGGTCCGCCAGCTTCAGCATCGCGCCCTGCAGACGCGCCCCGGCCAGGTTTGCCTCCGCCAGGTCCGCCGCGTGCAACAGGGCACCTTGCAGGTTTGCCCCGGCCATGTTGGCCTCGGAGAGATCGGCCGCCTCCAAGTTGGCCTCCGAGAGGTCGGCCCCCGCCATGTTGGCCTCGGAGAGGTCGATTCCCACGAGGGAGGCGCCCGTCAGCACGGCCCCCGCCAAGTTGGCGCCTGACAGGTCTGCGCCTGCCAGACGAAGGCCGGCGGCCATCAACCCGGCCAGATTTTCCTCGGACAGGTCAGCGCCGGTCAGGTCCGCCTGGAGCCTTGCAGCCGCCTCGACCGCCGAGGCGACGCGGCCATCGGGTGCATCGTGAGAAAACAACACCTTCCCGGACTCCCGATGAAGGATGTCGATCCGACGGGTGCCCTGCACGCTCAGCCTCCCAGGTTCCACTGCTGCTGCTGCTGTTCGGCCACCTGATAGAAGGCGGCCGTGTGTTCCCTGGCCTCGACCGTGCCCAGTCGTTGCTCCAGATCGCGGGTGAGGTCCAGACAGCTGGCCCCGGCCACGCCCCGCACGGTCAGCGACACCTCGCCCGTCAGGCCGATGGTGACGTCTACCTCTTCCATACGTGCCTGGTGGTTCACGGTTGGTCCTCTTGCGGGGCGCGCGCCCGGGGCTCCCCCCCCGGGGCTTCCTGCCTGGCCATGTCGTCTTCCGGGTGCGACGCTGTCGGATCAAGGGCCTCGTGATACCGCTGATCGGCCTCTGCGTGGCGGCCCATCGACTCGTAGATCATACCCAGCTTGAGGCCCAAGGCGGCGGCGTCCGGGTCCTGGCTGCTCGCTGCGGGCTCCAGCACCGCTGCCGCCTGCTCGGCCTCTCCCAGCTGCCACAGGCAGGTGGCAAGGCCGTCCAGGGCCGCCGGCAGCCCCGGGTGCGAGGCCAGCGCCACCTCGAAGGCATCACGGGCCGTCTCAAGACGCCCCTGTCCCAGGCAGGCCCATCCCAGCCCCACACGCGCCTCCACCAGCGCCTGATCGAGCCGCAGCGCGCGCTGGAAGGCCCACAGCGCCTGTTCGTGCTCCCCGAGCTCCATGTAGGCTTGCCCGAGGTTGTAGGGGTGGTCCCCACACAGAGGCTCCAGCTTCGAGGCCTGCAGAAAGGCCTCTGCCGCTTCGGACCATCGCCCCGCCTGGAAGCACGCCAGGCCCCGACCAGCGTGGGCCCTCGCCGTCTCCGGCGTGCGCGAGAGCACCTGATTGAAAGCCTCGAGCGCCTCCTCGAGGTGGGCGCCAGCCAGCAGGATCTCGCCCAGGGCCTGGCTGGCCTCCATGTCGTCCGGGCAGGCCCGCGCCACCTTGCGCCAGAACACGGCGGCACGGTCGTGAGCCCCATGGGTCGCGAACAGGGTGGCGATGCGTCGGTCGAGCTGGTCGTCTCCGGGCCGGGCATGGGCCAGCTGCATCAAGTGGTAG
>JAYKHL010000102.1:0-7865 GCA_035284865.1 Candidatus Sericytochromatia bacterium
AGTAAAATACTACTATATCAAACGAGAGGATAATCCGGTTTCATTCTGGCTCCATGTAATACCATTTTTATTTCCTCTTCCATATTTTTTGTTCTCAATCTTATCTGCGCGCCTGCACTGAAACAAACTCCAAGGGTGCAGATCCTTTTGACCGACGGGCCCTCATCAGGCCAAGCATCGGCCTGGTTCGGCGCCTGACCCATCATGTGGAGGGCGTGCTTCACGTCTACCACGGCCAGGTACCGGAAGTGGGTGTGGCCGCTCAGCGCGAGCCAGTCCGGCAGCGCGCCGGCGGCGCCCCACGCTGCCTTTGGCTGAGACGTGACGGCGCCTCCAGCACCGCGGTGGCCGTCGTGGCGCTACAGGCCCCGAAGGGCTTTTGCTGATCGCTTGGGCTCGACCGATGGCCCGGACCCTTCGCCTGAGGGCCTCTCGTATCGAACAAGTTTTCCACCACCTGTCGACAACCGGTGGATAAGTGCCCCTGCACCTGGTGGATAACTATCCCCAGGGTGGGGAAAACTCGGTGGATAAGGTGTGAAAATGCAGCCCCGACGGGCCCGGAAGGGGCACGGTCGATCTGGCCAGATCGGCTCAGGGCGATCGTTTCAGCCCCGATCAAGGCCTGGCTTTTGTCAACCGGCCCGGCACCTCGCGGATGTGGAAAAACGCTGACGCCATCAGGAGTGACGGCCACACTTATCCACCGTGACATCAAGCGCCCCTCAAGATCAGGCGGACCGAAAAGGTTGATGGATACTTGATTTCAGGCCAGATCACGCCGACCTCGGCAGGCCCGTGGGTGAAGATGTGGATAACCAGGTGGACAAGTTCGGGACAACCACCTGCCAGCCGGGGGACAACCCGGGGACAGCCAGGGGGGTGAACAGCTCGGTGGACAACCCGGCCAGTTTTCAACACGGGCATGGTACGTCGAGAAACAGATGCCTGTTAGGGTTTCAGGATCTATCCACGCCATCCACAGGGTCTATTACTACTAGTTAAGAAACCCATGGTGTCAGGGGATCTTCACGAGGAAGGCGCGCTTCGCTCGCGATCTCCAGGCCTTCGAACGCGCCGTGGGGAAAACTTATCCACATTTCCGCGACCCGGACACCCGCATGCCTGCAAAGCTTGAAACCCTTTTGGCGGCGGCGTTCCAGCGTTATGTCAAAACGTCGAGTCGGGATGACCTGGGGATAACCATGTGGATAACCTCCCCCGGGCAGTGGACAAGCCCGGGGACAAATTGGGGACGGATGGCGATCGACCAGGCCAGCCCTGGCCCCGCTGGCAGGCGCGTCAGCGCCGCATTTACCCCCCCGGACCCGGGTGGTATGATCGGCTGCCCAGTGGCCCCCGCCTCCGAGAAAGCCATCGCCCCATGCACGTCGTCGTCTCTCGCGAACAGCTCGCCCGTGGCATCCAGGCCATCTCCCGTGCCGTCTCCCCCCGTGGACCGCTGCCCATCCTCTCGCACGTCAAGCTGGTGGCGGACCCTGACCTCGTGGCCGCAGAGGGCACACGCGGCGCCCTGGTGCTGACGGCCACCGACCTTGAGATCGGGCTCGAGGCCCGGGTGCCGGCCGACGTCCGGGAGGCTGGCGCGATCGCCCTGGCGGCGCGGACGCTGGGGGAGATTGTGGCGAAGCTGCCTGCCGCCGACGTCGAGGTGCGGCGGGCCGAGGCCGGGCCGGAGCTGACGCTGCGCTGCCAGCGGGCCAAGTTCACGCTGCGCGGCCTCTCGGCCGACGAGTTCCCCGAGCTTCCCCTCCCGGCCGAGGAAGCCACGCCCATCGAGCTTGACGCCGCCGAGCTGGCCCGGGGCGTCAAACAGACGCTCTACGCTGCGGCGGGCGAGGACAAGGCCGTGATCTCGGGCATCCTCACGGAGCTGGCTGAAGGGAGCCTGGAGCTGGCCGCCACGGACGGCTTCCGCCTGGCCTGGCGGCGGGCCACGGTGGCCGGCACGTCGGGCAAGCTGTCGCTCGTGGTGCCCCGGCGAGCCATGGACGAGCTCGCCCGGCAGCTGGTGGCCAGCGGGGCAGGCCGGGTGGTGATCCGTTCCGCGCAGAACCAGGTCTCGTTCCAGCTGCCCGACCGCCACATGACCAGCCGCCTGGTGGATGGCACCTACCCCAACTACCGGCAGATCATCCCCACGGCCTTCGAGCGCGAGGCCATCGTCGACCGGGCCAGCCTGCTCGCGGCCGTCGAGCGGGTCAGCATCATGGCCGTCGACCGCGAGGCCCACACCATCAAGCTCGACTTCAAGCCGGGTGAGCTCACGCTGCTGGCCACCTCCTCGGAGGTGGGCGAGTCTGACGAGGTGCTTCCCGTCCAGTACACGGGCGAGCCGCTCATCATCTCCTTCAACGCGACGTTTGTGGCGGAGGCCCTCAAGAACCTCGATGCCGACACGGTGCGGCTCAGCATGAACGGGCCACTGCTGCCGGCCTTGCTGCGGCCCGAGGCTTCCGACGACCAGATCTGCCTGCTGATGCCCATCAACCGGGGCTAGCCTCCGGCCCTCCGGGAGGCTCGCATGCTGCTGCACCACCTGGAGCTCACGGACTACCGCAACTACCGGGAGCTCTCCGTCGACTTTGACGCCCGCAAGGTCATCCTGCTCGGGGACAACGCGCAGGGCAAGAGCAACGTGCTGGAGGGCATCGGCCTGATCGCCACGGGCAGGAGCCCCACGGCCCCACGGGACGCGGACCTGGTGCGGTGGGGCGCTCCGCACGCGATCGTCCGGGCCCGCGTCACGCGTGAGGCGGGGGAGCTGGCCCTCGACATGCTGGTGCGCGCGAGCGGGCGGCGGGCCTTTCGCCTCAACGGCCTGGCGCAGCGGCGGCTGGCCGACGTGCTGGGCAAGCTGCTGGTGGTGGTCTTCCGCAGCGAGGACCTCGACCTGGTGAAGGGTGGCCCAGGCGAGCGCCGTGAGCTCCTGGACACCTTGTTGATGCAGCTCTCAGGGGCTTACCACACCCAGCTCACGGACTATGGTCGGGTGCTCACCCAGCGCAACCACCTGCTGCGCGCCATCAGCGAGGGGCGCTCCCCGCCGGGGGTGCTCGAGGCCTTCGACGAGCAGCTCATCGTCCATGCGCTCGGCATCTGGGGTCGCCGGCACCGCCTCGTCGAGGCGCTGGCGCCTCGCGTGGCGGCCCGGCATGCGGCCATCGCGGAGGGCCGGGAGGTCATCTCGCTGCGCTACGTGCCGGCCGTGCGCTTCGAGGGGCCGCCCGAAGGCTGGGAGCCCCAGCTGCGCCAGGCCCTGGCAAGCCAGCAGCGCCAGGAGCTCGCGCGCGGCCAGAGCCTCGTGGGGCCACACCGCGATGACCTCGAGCTGCTCATCGACGGGCGCCCGGCCAAGGTCTTCGGGTCCCAGGGCCAGCAGCGCACGGTGGTGCTGGCCCTCAAGCTGGCCGAGCTCGAGCACCTGCAGGCGGTCACGCAGGAGGCCCCCCTCCTGCTGCTTGACGACGTGCTGGCCGAGCTCGATGTGCGCCGCCAGAACGCGCTGCTGGCCTCCATCGGGGACGAGGTGCAGACCTTCGTCACAAGCACCCACCTCAACGATTTTTCAGCTGCCTGGCTCGACACCGCGACGCTCCTCACCGTGCGGGCGGGGGAGCTGGCCCGGGCCACGCCTCCCGGGGCGGGCTGATATAATGGCCCCCCCGCCCCCCTGAGTCTTGAGCGTCTGCATGCCCCCCATCGACCCCAGCCGGATCCGCAACTTCTCCATCATCGCGCACATCGACCATGGCAAGTCGACGCTCGCGGACCGGCTGCTCGAGTACACGGGCACGGTGTCCTCGCGCGAGATGGAGGCCCAGCTGCTCGACTCGATGGACATCGAGCGAGAGCGTGGCATCACCATCAAGGCGCAGGCTGTGCGGCTCGACTACCGGGCGGAGGATGGTGAGCACTACATCCTGAACCTCATTGACACCCCCGGCCACGTCGACTTCAACTATGAGGTCTCCCGCAGCCTGGCCGCGTGTGAAGGTGCGCTGCTGGTCGTCGACGCGACGCAGGGGGTGGAGGCGCAGACGCTCGCCAACGTCTACCTGGCCGTCGACTCCAACCTCGAGATCGTGCCCGTCATCAACAAGATCGACCTGCCCTCGGCCGAGCCTGAGCGCGTCAAGCAGGAGATCGCGGACGTCATCGGGCTCGACCCGGACCTCGCGGTGCTGGCCTCCGCGAAGGAGGGCATCGGCATCCATGAGATCTGCGAGGCGGTGGTGCGGCATGTCCCGCCGCCGAAGGGGGACGCGGAGGCGCCCCTCCAGGCCCTGATCTTCGACTCCTTCTACGACAGCTACCGGGGCGTGGTGATCTTCTTCCGCGTCATGAACGGCACGCTGCGGGTGGGCGACAAGGTCCGCTTCATGGCGACGGGCAAGGAGTATGAGGTCACAGAGCTCGGCGTCATGCGGCCGAAGCAGACCCAGGTCCAGTCGCTCTCGGTGGGCGAGGTGGGCTACCTGGCGGCCAGCATCAAGAGCGTCGGGGATGCCCGCGTGGGCGACACCGTGACGCGGGTGTCGGCTCCCGCTGCGGACCCGTGGCCGGGCTACAAGCAGGCCATCCCGATGGTGTTTTGTGGCCTGTACCCGACCTCTGCGGACGACTACGCGGCCATGCGTGAGGCCCTCGAGAAGCTCTCGCTCAACGACGCGAGCCTGCACTGGGAGCCGGAGACCTCCGTGGCCCTCGGGTTCGGGTTCCGCTGCGGGTTTTTGGGGTTGCTGCACATGGAGATCATCCAGGAGCGGCTCGAGCGCGAGTACAACCTGACGCTCATCACCACGGCGCCCTCCGTCGAGTACCGCGTCACGAAGACCAGCGGCGAGGTCGTGATGGTCGACAACCCGGTGAACTGGCCCAACCCCGGCCAGATCCAGACCACCGAGGAGCCCTACGTGAAGCTCTCCGTGATCACCCCCGCGGACCACGTGGGGGCCATCATGGAGCTCACGCAGAGCCGCCGGGGCATCTTCAAGAACATGGAGTACATCGACAAGACGCGCTCCCTGCTCACCTACGAGCTGCCTCTCGCGGAGCTCATCACGGACTACTTCGACCAGCTCAAGAGTCGCACGCGCGGCTACGCCAGCCTCGACTACGAGCTCATCGGCATGCAGCCCTCGCAGCTCGTGAAGCTCGACGTGCTGCTTGCGGGGGAGCCCGTGGACGCCCTCTCCACCATCGTGCACCGCGACAAGGCGACGTGGGTGGGGCGCCAGCTGACGGAGAAGCTGCGCGAGCTCATCCCGCGCCAGCAGTTCGAGGTCCCCATCCAGGCGGCCGTCGGCTCGAAGATCATCGCCCGCGAGACCATCAGCGCCATGCGCAAGAACGTCCTCGCCAAGTGCTATGGCGGTGACATCTCACGAAAGCGGAAGTTGCTCGAGAAACAGAAAGAGGGTAAAAAGAGGATGAAGCAGGTGGGTCGCGTGGAGGTTCCCCAAGAGGCTTTCATGGCCGTTTTGCGGATCGGGGACGATTGACGTCGGTCACATAACGCACGTCTCCTTTCGCCTATCATCCGACCAGCGGGGACGCCCCCGCGGTAGTCCCTGGCGCTTGAAGGCACACGGAGGCCGGCTTGGAGTTCCCGTTCGATAAAGCCCCGGAAGGCGCGGCCACGGCACCGGCCGATGACCTCTGGGGCTTCAACCCCCAGGGTGGCTCTCCATCAGCGGCGCCTGCCGCCGAGGCCAGCCTCGACGACCTGCTCGCCCTCTACCAGACGCCAGGGGATGGCTCGGCCACGCCGTTCGCGCCACTCTCCGAGCCCGAGGCCTACCCGGCCTTTCCTGACTTCGCCACGGGCGGTCCCGCCTTCGGGGACAGCGGGTTCGGGGCCTCCGGCAGTGACGCCCCCTTCCCGGACTTCACCGCTGCCGGGGCGCCAGACTTCTCGGCGCCTCCCCAAGGCCCCGGGGAGACGGCCGGCGACCCCTTCGGCGGGCTGCCGGCTGGGGCGGGCGATCCCTTCGGCGCGTCGGGTGGCACGCAGGACGACCCGTTTGCGATGCCTGGCGCGCCCGTGTTCGAGGCCTTCTCCCCCGACACGACGCCGGCGGCGGACGCCTTCGCCATGCCTCCGGCCGGTGGCGGGGACGCCCTTGGCGCGCTGGGGGACCTGCAGGACGACCCGTTTGCGATGTCTGGCGCGCCCGTGTTCGAGGCCTTCTCCCCCGACGCGACGCCGGCGGCAGATGCCTTCGCCATGCCTCCGGCCGGTGGCGGGGACGCCCCTGGCGCGCTGGGGGATCTGCAAGACGACCCGTTTGCGATGCCTGGCGCGCCCGTGTTCGAGGCCTTCTCCCCCGACGCGACGCCGGCGGCGGATGCCTTCACGCTGCCGGCAGCCAGCGAGGCAGGTGACGCCGCCGCGCCGGTCGCGGCCAACCCGGTGGAAGACGACCCGTTTGCGATGCCGGGGGCGCCGGTGTTCGAGGCCTTCGCCCCTGAGGCCCCCACCGCCACCGGGCCTGCCCCGAGTGAGGCTGACGCCTTTCCGGCGTTCGAGCTCCCGATGGGAGGGGATGATCCGTTTGCGCTCCCCGAGGGTGGCATCGAGTTCCCGCCGCTGGTGCCCGTCGCCGAGGAGCCCCCTTCGCCCCTGACGGCGGCGGCCGAGGTCGCTCCAGCGGCGGCCGAGCCACCCGGCGAGGCCGCCTGGGGCGTCGCGGCCGACCTGGCCGCGTCGGCCCCGGGTGAGGCGGCCGAGGTGCTGGCCACCACCCCGCTGGCCGCTGCCGCCGTGGTGGCCGTTGCGGCGCCTGCTGCGCCCGTGCCCCCGCCTGTCGGGACGGTGGCCCCGGAGCCGACTGCTGAGCCGCCGGCACCCGGAGAGGCTGCCTTCGGGCTCGAGGGCGTGCTCAAATCAGCCGAGGAGCGCAGGCAACTTCATGCCGAGCTCAACGGGCTCGTGACCACGCTCAACGACGAGATCGACCAGGTGCAGACAGGCCTGGCGGGGCTTTACGGGGAGCTGCAGAAGGCGGCCGTCAGGCGGGCTGCTGTGGGTGACATCACCCGCATCACCGACCAGATTGCCCAGGCGCGTCAGCGCGTTGCGGAGGGCTCCGAGGCGCACAAGCAGGCGTTGTACCTCCGACAGGTGGCAGACGCCTACCTTGCCCTGATGGCCGAGCTCTGACCGGCCTGACCTCCGGCTAGCGGGGCGTTGCGGATCGCAGCGCCCCGCTTTTCCATGTTGCCTCGAGGATTTTTCGTCCGGGCGCTTGACACCACCTGAGCCCGCTCGATATAAATCACAGGTGTTAGCACTCGACGCGAGTGAGTGCTAACACCCCCGAGACCGTTGGTCCCACCCGGCCCCAAGGCCGGCGCCCCCATTCCTTTGAGGAGGAACCATGACCGCTACTGCTACGAAGATCCGCCCCCTTGGCGATCGTGTCGTCGTGAAGGTCGTCAAGGACGAGAAGACCGCCGGCGGCATCTTCCTGCCCGAGAACGCGCAGGAGAAGCCCCAGACCGGTGAGATCCTCGCCGTCGGCCCCGGCAAGATCCTCGACAACGGCAGCCGTCAGACCATCGACGTGGCTGCCGGCGATCGCATCCTGTTCGCCAAGTACTCTGGCACGGAGGTCAAGCTCGACGGCGAGACCTACCTGCTCCTCGCCGAGAAGGACATCCTCGGCGTGATCGCCTGAGCCCCGTCCCCCCTAGCTTCTGAGAGGAATCGCACCCGATGCCCAAGCAGATTTTGTTCGATGAGCAGGCCCGCCGCGCCCTGGAGCGGGGCGTCAACGCCGTGGCCGATGCCGTCAAGGTGACGCTCGGTCCCAAGGGCCGCAACGTCGTGCTCGAGAAGA
>JAYKHL010000103.1:0-12836 GCA_035284865.1 Candidatus Sericytochromatia bacterium
CCGTGTGCCAGCTGTGGTAGAACCCCGCCACCAGCGCCACAACACCCACACCGACCAACACCCGGAGTCGCGTGCCATAGGCGAAAAACAGGCTGAAGGCACAGACCGCCAGCACGATGGTCGTGCCGAGGTCTGGCTGAAACAACACCAGGCCCAGCACCCCCAGCGTGGGCAGCAAGGCGTGCCGGAGGGACGAGGGGGTCCACGCCCGCTCTCCCTGGCGGGCCAGGCGATCAGCCAGATAGACCGCCAGGGAGAGCTTTGCCAGCTCCGAAGGCTGGACGGAGAGCGAGCCCAGGCGTAGCCATCTGCTCGACCCGAGTTCCGAGACACCGATCCCGGGGATGTGGGTGCTCACCAGCAGCAGCGCCGTGACGAGCAACCCCCCCTTGGCAAGGGCGCGCACCAGGGAAAGGTTGATGAGGGTGGCAACCACCATGCACACCAACCCGAACAGGCACCACATCCCTTGCCGCTGAACGTAGTACAGGGTGTGACTCAGGCCCTGCTCCGCCACGGGCGCGCTGGCGCTCAAGATGGCCAGTAAGCCTCCACCCGTGAGCGTCAAAACGACGATCAGCAGCGAGACGTCGATCTGGGTGGTGCGCCTAGCCCTGAGCCGCCGGTTCACCTTCGCCTCCGTCCAGCGCTCGCACCAGGGCCTTGAACGCGCGTCCGCGGTCCTCGTAGTCCTTGAACATGTCGAAGCTTGTGCAGGCGGGTGAGAACAGCACGACCTCTCCGGCCGCCGCGAGCCGGTGGGCCTCCGCGACGGCAGCGGCGAGGGAGTCGACCACCGTGCAGGCCTCGTATCCGGCGGCGCGAAGGGCACGAGCGAGGGCGGGCGCGGATTCCCCGAGTAGGACCACCTGACGCACACGGTGGCGGATGCAGGCCAGCAGAGCCTGCATGTCTCCGCCCTTGTCTCGCCCACCAGCGAGCAACACCACCCCTTCATCGAAGGCCTCGATGGCCTTGATGGTGGCGTCGTAGTTGGTGCCTTTGCTGTCGTTGTACCAGGTCACGCCCCCCAGTGTCCTGACCGGCTCAATGCGGTGTTCAACGCCCGTGAAGGCCCCGACTGCGCGTCGCACCGGCCCCACCTCGAGCCCGAGGGCCACGGCGACGCCGACGGCCGCGAGCACGTTCTCGAGGTTGTGGTGGCCGCGGAGTTGCACCTCGGCGACGGGCATCACGGGCGTGGCGTGTCCATCCGTGGCGGCCACCACCCAGTGGTCCTCGACCCAGACCCCGCGCTCGAGCCGCCGGGTGCCGGAGAAGGGGAGGGACCGCCCTGGCGTTTGTCCCACGAGGCTTGCGACCTGCGGATCATCGACGTTGAGCACGGCCCAGTCCGTCGCACCCTGGTTCTCGAAGATCCGGGCCTTCGCGCGCCAGTACGCCTCTCGGGTGCCATGCCGGTTGAGGTGGTCGTCCGAGAAGTTGAGCAGCACTCCCACGTGCGGGTGAAAGCGCTCGATGGTCTCCAGCTGAAAGGAGCTGATCTCGGCGATGACCACGTCCGCGGGCTGGTGCACCAGGCTGACCAGCGGCGTGCCAATGTTCCCTCCCACCACGGCAACCCGGCCTGCCTCTGCGAGGATGTGGCTCACGAGGGTGGTCGTGGTGGTCTTGCCGTTGGTGCCCGTGATGCCGATGTATGAAATACCCGGTCGCAGCCGGAAGGCGAGCTCCAGCTCGCCAAGCACGGGTACCCCGTCCGCCAGGGCCGCCTGCACGATGGGAAGCTCCACGGTAACCCCAGGGGACATGATGATCACGTCGGCGTCGAGGCAAGCCCCGGAGTGGCCTCCGCCCTCGACGCGCACGTCCCCGAGGCCGAGCCCCTGAACCAGGGGCAGCAACTCCGCGGTCGGGCGCGTGTCGCTCAGGATCAGGCGGCAGCCGCGCGCCGAGAGCTCCTTGGCGCAGGCCAGGCCGCTTCGGCCCAGGCCGAGGATGGTCACGGTCTTGTCTTGCCAGTCCACAGGATCGAGCGCTCCAGGCCTACGCAGGCTGCCCCGCACCTCTCATCTTACCGCACGCTGCCGCCAGGGGGCAGTGACGCGCGGCCACGGGGTCCTCAGCCCATCACGACGGCGGCCGCGGCACAGGCCAGAGCCACCAGGGAGAACCGCGCCACCACCTGGGTCTCCTTCCAGCCGGAGAGCTCGAAGTGGTGGTGGAGCGGACTCATCTTGAAGAGCCGCTTGCCCCCCGTGCGCCGGAAGTAGGTGACCTGGGCCATCACCGAGAGGGTCTCCGCGATGAACACCGCCCCGATAGGCACCAGCCAAAGCTCGACGCGACCCACCACGGCGGCACCGGCCAGGGCAGCGCCCAGCCCCAGGGAGCCCGTGTCCCCCATGAAGACCTGGGCGGGGTGGGCGTTGAACCACAAGAACCCCAGGCAGCCCGCCGCGATGGCGACGAGAAACAGCACCACCGTCGCAGCCAGCCCCGCGGGGGCGCCCGACCGCAACGCGACCACCACGGCCAGGCCCCCTGCGGCGATGGCGACGGTGCTGGCAGCCAACCCATCCAGGCCATCAGTGAGGTTCACGGCGTTGGAGGTCGCCACGAGCATGAACGCCACCAGCCCCCAGTACGCCAGCCCGACCGCCCAGGGCTCACCTCCCGGCGAGAATGGCAGCGTGAGGGCAGCGGGGTGCCCGAGCCCCCACAGGCCAGCTGCGAACGCCCCCCCCAGGACAACCTGCCCCAGCAGCTTCTGCCGCGGCAGCAGCCCCTTGTTGCTACGCTTCTTGATGATGAGCCAGTCGTCCAGAAAGCCCAGGCCCGCATAGCCCAGGGTCGTCATCGCCAGCAACCAGCCTTCCGGAGGCAAGGGCTTCACCAGCGTGAGGCCCACCAGCGCAGGCGCGAGGATGATCCAGCCGCCCATGCTGGGCGTGCCGGCCTTGGCCTGGTGGGAGGAGGGCCCTTCCTCGCGGATGACCTGGCCGAACTTCACGCGATGAAGCCACCCGATCATCGGTCGGCCGCCTGTCAGCGCCAGCCCGAGCACGAGCAGGGCAAGGATGCCCGCCTGCTGCCACATCGTCATCACGATCGCGTGTCTCCCCAGGCCCTTGCGAGCCCCTCCAAGACGCGCTCCAGCTTGGCCGAGCGCGAGGCCTTCAACAGCAGCCTGTCACCTGGGTGCAACTGCCCGAGCAGGTAGGTCACCGCCTCGTCCGGTGTGGTGAGCACCCGGCACAGCTGCTGGCGCCCCCAGCCCTCGGCGTAGCCGCTGGCATCTGTTCCAACGGCCACCAGTTCATCGATGCCGATCGCTGCGGCATAGGCCCCCACGGCTGCGTGGGCCGCTTCAGCATGGCGTCCCAGCTCGGCCATCGCGCCCAGCACGGCGAGGCGCCGGCCCTTGGCGGGGGCCTCCGAGAAGGCCTTGAGGGCTGCCTTGAGGCTTTCGGGATTGGCGTTGTACGCATCGTCCGTGATGAGGACCCCGCCCAGCTCCAGCAGCCTGGCCCGGCCAGGAAGGGTGTCCGGCCGGAGCTCGATGCGGCCCTCCGGCACGAGATCGAGCGCCCAACCAACCGCCAGGGCGGCCATCGCGTTGGCGCGATGGTGGTCACCCCAGGCCGGCAGGCGTACCTCCGCTCGCCCGTGGGGCTGCGCCCCCCGCCTCTTCCAGTACGCGGTGAACACCTGGCCCTCGCCGACGGCCTGCACGTCGTGGCACCAGAGGGTGGCCCCCGGATCGCCGAGGCTCCATGTCACGATGCGGCCTCCCCAGCGGGCGGCCTCTGCCGTGGCGAGCGGATCGTCCCAGGGGACGACCGCGGTGCCGCCCTGTGCCATGTGGTGCCAGAGCTCCGCCTTCGCTCGGCCAATCGCCTCCTGGCTGCCGAGCCGCCCGATGTGCGCGGTGCCGACGTTGGTCACGACCCCGATGCTTGGGGCCACGATCCGGGCCAGCGCCGCGATCTCGCCCTCGGCGCGCATGCCCATCTCCACCACCCCGAAGCGCAAGCCAGGCTTGAAGCTGAGAAGCGTCAGAGGAACCCCGAGCTCGTTGTTGTGGTTGGCCTCGGTCTTGCCCACCGGTCCGAAGCGAGCCAGGTAGGCCGCGATCATCTCCTTGGTGGACGTCTTGCCAGAGGACCCGGTGATCCCCACGAAGCTGGCGTCCAGCTTGCTGCGCCAGGCCGCTGCCAGTGCGCCCAGAGCCGCGACCGGGTCCGCGACCCGCATCACGGGGGTCGCCTCGGGCACGTCGAGGGGCGTGCCCGCCGCCGCCACGACAGCCACCGCGCCCCCTGCCAGCGCGGCGCGGGCGAAGGCGTGCCCATCGTGCTGGACCCCGCGCAGACAGACGAACAGGCCGCCAGCCTCCACCAGCCGGCTGTCGATGGCCACTGACCGGACCGGTCCGGTGGGGGCGTCGCCGCGTGGAGTGCCGTGCGTGGCCTCAGCCACCTCTTCCCAACTCAACATCACACGTGTCTCCGGACCCAGTTTAGCTTCTGGCCGCGCCGTGGGGCCGTGAGCCTGATCATTCGCCCCGCGGCAGCTTCCGCGAGGGCTCGGCAGGGGGGGTGAGCGGACGGGTGGGCTGCACGCCGGCCTGCCGGAGGGCGGCCTCGGCCACCCTGGCAAAGAGCGGCGCCGCAGTCATGCTGGCCCAGTGCACCTTGCGTGGTGCATCGAGCAGCGTGAGGATGGCAAAGCGTGGCGCCTTGCTCGGGGCCAGCCCGACGAACGAGGCCACGACATCGTCGGAGTAGCCGAAGCCATCGTCGCGGACGCGCTGCGCGGTGCCCGTCTTGCCTCCCACCCAGAAGCCCGGGACGCGCGCCTCCAACCCGGTGCCCCTCTCGACGACCTGCTCCATCATGGTGACGACGGCCTGTGCCGTCGCTGGCGACATACAGGTGGCCGCCGTCTTGACCGGAAAGGTCTCCAGCAGCTCGCCCTTGTTGGACACGACGCGGTCAATCAACCGGGGCACCATCCGAACGCCCCCATTCCCGAGGGCCGCCGCCGCGGTGAGCACCTGAAGCGGGGTGGCGGAGATCCCCTGCCCGTAGGAGATCGTGGCCTGCGTGAGGCGGCGCCAGGGCAGCCCGGGCACCACACCCTTGGATTCCCCGGTGATGCCGCTGCCGGTGGTGACGCCGAACCCAAGGCGGTGGAGGAAACGGCGGTGTTGCGCCGGGGATAGCCGAAAGGCCATCTGTGAGGTCCCGACGTTCGAGCTTACCTCGATGATGTCCGAGGGGGTAAGCTGTCGGGTCCCCACGCCGCTGTCGTGTTCCGACACGGTGCGACCGTCCACCGTGATGCGTTCCGGGCAGGTGAAGACGGTTCTGGTGGTGACCCGCTTGTGCTCCAGGGCAGCCGCTACCGTGAAGCATTTCATCGTGGAGCCGGGCTCGTAGACGTCCGTCACGGCCCAGTTCTTGATGTCCTGCCAGTTGTACTTGCCGAAGTGGTTGGGGTCGTAGGTGGGCAGCGTGGCAAACGCCAGCAGGTCGCCCGTGCGGGGATCCATCATGATGATGGCACCGCGCCGAGCCCCCGAGTCCTTGATGGCCACCCCAAGCTCCCGCTCGGCAACGTGCTGCAGGTTCTCGTCGATCGTCAGGACAACCCGGCTGCCTCCTGACAGGTAGGCATCCAACAGCTTGTGGGACCCCTCGCGCATGATCTCTCGCCCATAGGCATCAACCTCGACCCGGACCTTCTGCTGGGGGCCTCGAAGGACCTTGTCGAAGGCGTGCTCGATCCCGGCAAGGCCCTGGTTGTCCACACCCACGAAGCCGATCAAGGTGGCGGCCAGCCGTCCCTTCGGGTAGATGCGCTTGCTCTCCCTGACGATGCCAACGCCCGGCAGCTTGAGGGCGCGGACTTTCTTGTAGACCCGATCGTCGGCGAGCCGGTACAGCCACCGGAAGTGCTTCCCCTGCAGCTTGGCTTGCAACTCGTGCTGCTTCAGGCCAAGCACGGGGGCCAGGCGCTGGGCCGTGGATGCCGGGTCGAAGCTGCGGGCGTCTCTGGGGCTGGCGTAAACCGAGTAAGCCTCCACCGACGCCGCCAGCGCCCTGCCGTTGCGGTCCACGATCTCGCCCCGCACGGAGGACAGGTCCACGATCTTGGTTCGTTGGGCCACGGCCAAGGCTGCCAGCGAGGGGCCGCTGATGAGTTGCAGGTAGATCAACCGCGCGGTGAGCAGCCCTGCCGCGCCAGCGAGCCCGACCAGCACCCAACTCGCACGCTGCCGCACCAGCAGCTGGTGGGAGGCCACGGCTCAGAACCCCTCGTGCGTCACGGTCTGACGCAGGGGGATGGCGTTGACCACCCGACGCTTGCTGGCCAGAGGCTTGTTGACGTAGACCACCTCGGCAGGCTGTTTCATCCCGAGCTTGACGGCCTTGCTGTCAATCACCTGGGGATTTCGGACGGCCTCCAGTTGCATCCGGTCCCGGATGGTCTGCTCCCGCAGGCCGTCGATCTCTTTCTTCAAGGCGTTGAGGTGGTGTTCCTGCAGCACGGTGTGGACGTAGAGCGTCAGCAGCAGGACCCCGAGGCCTGAGAGGGTCAGCGTCCAGGTCCTGGGAAAGCCTCGCCTGGCGCCGCGACGACCAGCCCCGACCAGGGGGGCGGCGGGCGGGGAGGCGAGCTGAATGTCGAGCGGCGCGGGTGCCACGTGCAGACCTCCTTGGACCTCAGGTGGGGGCCGCGACTCGCCGCGCAACCCGCAGCTTGGCGCTGCGGGCGCGCGGATTCTCACGCGCCTCCTCGTCGGAGGCCACCACGGGCTTGCGTGTGAGAAGTTCGAGGGTGGGCGTGTGGGTGCAGGTGCAGACGGGCTGGCGCGGCGGGCAGATGCACCCCCTGGCCTCACCCTGGAAGAACTGCTTCACGATGCGATCTTCAAGCGAGTGAAAGGTGATCACAGCCAACCGCCCACCCGGCTTCAGGGCGCTCACCGCAGCCGGCAGCGCCCGACGCAACATGCCAAGCTCGTCGTTGACGGCGATGCGAAGCGCCTGAAAGACCCGGGTCGCGGGGTGGATGGACGGCCCACCGCGGCCAATGACGCGGGCTACAAAGTCGGCAAAGGCTGCGGTGTCTGCCCACCAGCCGCCTCCCTCCCGGTGTGCCACAATGGCCCGGGCGACCCTCCGCGCGTGGCGCTCCTCGCCAAGCCCGAAGAACATCTGCGCCAGCTCGGCCTCAGTTGCCTCCCGCAGGAGTGCTGCGGCTGTCAGGGGTGCATCGGGGTCCATGCGCATGTCGATGGGCCCCCCCTGACGGAAGCTGAAGCCGCGCTCGGGCTGGTCGAGCTGGGGAGAGGAGACGCCCACGTCGAGCAGCACCGCGTCCAGCGGCGGAAGGCCGAGCGCGCCGAGCCTGTCGAAGGTCGTCCGGTGAAGCTGATGGCGCGCGCCCAGCCCGTCGAGTCGCTGCGCCGCCGCTGCGAGGGCGGCCGGGTCGCGGTCGAGGCCGATGACCTGGCCGCCGGGAGCCACCCCCTGCCAGATGGCGCTGGCATGCCCACCACCCCCTACCGTCCCATCAAGCACCACCTGCCCGGCCGCCGGCGCGAGCCAGCGCAGCACGGCGTCGAGCAGCACGGGTTGGTGGGCGAAGGGAGAGCTCACGCTCGATTGTGGCCTGGTTGAGGGCGTGGGGACGGTGAGGGGGCGCACGCCCCCAAGTCTAACATAATGGCGACGTGCAGCCGCAGGTTCGAAACGAGAAGGGGGCCCGAGGGCCCCCTGGAAGCCGACCTGTAAGCCGAGTTCTGTCCCCTTTCGGGGGGTCATCATCTATCTGGGACCGACGTTGCCGGCGGCCTCAAGCGACCTGACCCGGGGATCGGCGGGCAGCCTCATCTCCCCTGCTTGGTCTTGCTCCAGACGGGGTTTGCCTAGCCGGCGGGTCACCCCGCCGCTGGTGGGCTCTTACCCCACCTTTGCACCCTTGCCGGGCCGAAGCCCGGCGGTTTGTTTCTGTGGCACTGTCCTCGGGGTCACCCCCACTGGGCGTTACCCAGCGTCTTGCCCTGTGGAGCTCGGACTTTCCTCGACCCCTCACGGGGCCGCGATGACCCGGCCAGCTTCCACGCCATCGTACCACGTCAGCGGTCGCTCAAGCGGGTGGTGCGGCGCTGCTCGAGCCAGCGTCGCACTCGCGGGGCCTCGTCGGCGTCGGGCTTCAGCGTCAGGAACATCCGAAAGGAACGCGACGCCTCATCCAGCTGGCCAGCCGCCACCAGGGCGCGCGCGAGGTTGAGGTGGTACGAGGCTTCCTGCGGGGCGCCAGCCACGGCCTCAAGGGCTTCTGCCAGGGCTGCCTCGGGCTCGCCCCGATGGAGGTACAGCTGGGCCATCAGGTGGTGGGTGGCCGCGGTGGGGGCGCGCAGCCGTGTGCAGACGCGAAGCTCCACAATGGCCTCGTCCAGCCGCCCGAGCTGGGTCAGGGCGTTGGCCAGCCCCAGGTGGGCGTCAGCCGAGGCGTCGTCTCGCTTGAGGGCGTCTGTGTAGACCCAGGCGGCCTCCGCCCACCTTTCCTCCGCCAGGAGCAACGCCCCCAGGTTGCTATGGGCTGTCAGATCCCGCTCGGCCACCGGCAGCGCAGCGTGATAGGCCCGCTTGGCTTCCTCTACCCGCCCCTGAAGCTGCAGCGCATAGCCCAGGTTGTTGTGCGCCCAGTAGCCAGCCCCTGGGCCCCGAGCTGCCACGCGGAACTCGTCCTCCGCCTGCCCCCACCGCTGCTGTGCCAGGTAGGCAAGGCCGAGGTTGAGGTGGTACTGCGGGTCGTCCTTGCGGTCGAGGGCGCGTCTGTAGTGCACGATGGCAGCCGGGTGCCGCTCCAGACGATACAGCACGTACCCCAGCCCGTTGAGCGCTGCCGCGTCGTCAGGCCCCACGCGCAGAGCCCGCTCGAAGGCCGTCTTGGCCGCATCGTAGGCCCCCAGGTCCGCCAGGGCAATGCCCAGATCCACCAGGGGGCCGAGTTGCTCCGGTGCCAGGGCGAGGGATCGCTGCAGCAAGGAGAGGGCGCGGTCGCGGGCGCCCCGACCGGCCTCCTGACGACCGAGGTTCAACAGGCTCTCGGCGTCCGCCGCTACCTGGGCAGCGCCGGCGGGCTGTGCGACTGCCTGACCCGGCGCCAGGCCCGCGACGATCACAGCCAGCAGGGCCCCGGTCAGACGACGGAAGGTGCAGGAAAGGGCCACTCCAACAGGCTCCAGCAAGACGGGGGCGCTGCGCTCGGCAGGCCCGGCGCCCCCGAGTTATACCCGGCTCGTGGCCCTGCATCCCCCGGGATCAGGGGCCCGACCCCCCGCCCCGGAGAAGGGAGGCCGAGCATGGCCGGCGCCGCTTGCGGGGTCGGGGGGCCTCTCCTTGGGCCGAGGCCTCGGCCCGGATCCGGCGGACCAGCGTCGCTGCTGACCAGTCCCTTCGGGCGGCCTCCCGGAGCCAGCGCTGTCTCAGCGAGAGGGTGGCGGTCGGCAAGGCTCTCACCACGCGGCGGTGATGCTCCCAGCCCACGCCGGACACGCGCTTCCGGGGAGGGAAGCAGCTTGCCACTTCCCGCAAGGTGGCGAGCTCGGAGGGGCGCACCCCCAGGGAGGCGGCCAGCGCCTGCCAAGAGCAGCCCTCCCGCGCGAAGGCCGCCTCGATCTCCGGGCTGCCCCCGATCGCGCGCTGGGTCTCCACCAGCGTGTCCCCGAGCGCCCAGCGCGCGGCCTCGAGGGCGCGTTGCCGTTCCCTGAGGTGGTCGAGCAGCCGGGGCCAGTCGAGGTAGGTGAGGCTGAGGGCGCTGACGCTCCCAGGCTGGCGGTGGCCCATCGTGACCTCCAAGTGGGCAGGCGCCTGGGCGTTGTGGCCCCCGGCGCGGGACGTGCCTGGTGAGCATGCGCCCCGGTGCTGCCGCTGACCAGCCCCCTGTCAGCCAGGCAGGGTGGTCCGTGAGCGGGGTTGACAGCCTGCGGCCGTCACCCCTTGATGGCGCCCGCCGTCGTGCCACCCACGAAGTGCCGCTGCATCGTCAGGAAGAAGACAATGATGGGCACCACCGAGATCACGCTGCCCGCTGCGATGAGGCGCCAGTTGGCGCTGAAGGTGCCCGCCAGGTAGGCGACACCGACAGGGAGCGTGTAGTATTGCGGGTCGTCCAGCACGACCAGGGGCCACAGGAAGTCGCCCCAGGAGCCCACGAAGGTGAAGATGGCCAGTGTCGCGAGCGCCGGCCGGGAGAGCGGCAGCATCACGCGCCACCAGATGTCCCAAGCCGTCCCACCGTCCATCCGCACCGCTTCCTCCAGCTCGCGCGGGATGGCCAGAAACGCCTGCCGCATCAGGAAGATGCCGAAGGCCGAGACGCCGGTCGGCAGCACCAGCCAGGCGTACCGCCAGTAACCCGAGTCCAAGGCCTCCGGAACCACCGTCATGAGGCCGCCGTGCAGCTTCATCGAAATCGTGAACAGGGGAATCAGGATCACTGGAAACGGGACCATCATCGTCGCCAGGATGGCGTAGAAGATCGGCTGCCGTCCCCGAAACGTCATCCGGGCGAGCGGGTAAGCCGCAAGGCTCGCCAGCACCAGGTTCAGGATCACGGAGGCCGCAGCCACCAGGGCGCTGTTGACCACGTAGCGCCCGAAAGGCACGGCCACCCAGACGGCGGAAAAATTTCCCAGGGTGGGCTGGTCCGGCACCAGGGTCGGTGGGTACCGGAAGATGTTCTCCCCATCCCCCCGCAGGGCCGTCACCAGCAGCCACAGGAACGGCCCCACCGTCAGCAGGGCGACACCCAGCATTCCCCCGTACACGGAGACATTCGCCAGCCAGCGACGCGCGGTCATTGAGGCACCTCTTGCGGGGGGGCTTCCCCGCGGCTGACCGCCTCCATACCCTGCGCCGCCAGGGTTGCAGCCACCTCGGCTGCGGCGAGTTCGGGCGCCCCGTACGGCACCCCGGCGCGCCGAAGCAGGGTCAGCACGCCGACCACGCGGCCCCGCGCGACCATCGGGAACGCGGCGGCGCTGCCACCGTGGAAGCCAGCGAGCCAGGCGGGAGACGTGAACCGTGGATCTTCACCGAGGAGGGGCAAGGCCACGGGAATCTGGCAAGCCGCCGCGTGCTGCTCGACCCCGGTCGCCTCCAGTTGCACGCCAAGGGGGGCCCCCGCCAGCCCAGGGGCCTCCGCGAGCACCAGCGTCGCGGCCTCGCTCCGGCGCCAGAACAGGGCGGCGTCGAAGGGGCATTGCTCCCTCACGGCCGTCCAGAACGCCCGGGGCAGCCCCGCACCGTCCAGGGAGCCGGCGACCCGATGGACCGTGGCGATCAACCGGCCAGCCAGGGCAGGGAGCGTGGGACCTTCGGCCTCGAGCCTGCGTCCCTCGCCGGTGCCGAGCCACAGCGGGTCGAGGTCGGTTGCCCCGAGCACCTCCCCCAGGGTTTGCACGACCAGCGGATCGAACTGGGTGCCGGCGGCGTCCCGGATGGCCTGAAGGGCGATGCGGGGGGGAAGGGGGGCCCGATACACCTGCGGCGTCGTCATCGTCACATAGGCATCTGCCACGGCAAGCACCCGCGCCTCCAGGGGAACCTGGTCGGCCGCCAGGCCCCGCGGGTAGCCCGTGCCGTCCCAGCGTTCGTGGTGGGCTCGCACGGTTGGGGCCAGGTGCGCCAGCTCCCGGATGCCTTCCAGCAACGCGGCTCCTCGCTCTGGATGCTCTTGCACGTGGGCCAGTTCCTCGGGCCACAGCGGTCCGGGGCGTCGGCGCAGCACCTCCGGCCAGAACACCTGCCCGAGGTCGTGGACCCTGCCCGCGTCCACCACCTGCCGAACCCGGGACGGGGGGAGCCCGAGGGTCTCGGCCAGGCGCCCGGCGAGGACACCTACGTCGTGACCATGTTGCTTGAGGGCTGGCTCCACCAGCGCCAGCACGGTCTCCAGCCAGCGGGAGGCCTCGGCCTCGCGGCTCATCAGGTGGCTCTCCGCGCGCGCCAGCACGATCGCCGTCGCGAGGTGGCTGGCGATCGCCCCGAGCCACTCGTCCTCAACCCCACTCCAGGCCTCGTCGTCGAGGCGGTTTGCCAGCACCAGCACCCCAACCACGCGCCCACCCGAGGTCAGGGGGTGGGCCACCAGATGGCCGAACCCAAGACCCTCGAGCGTCTGCCGTCGCCGCAAGGTGATGTCCAGGTCTGCCAGTGGGTTCGAGGAGCTGGCAGGGGCCCCGGACATCACCACCTGGCTCACGATGCCAGGCCCGTCCAGCGGGAAGGCCATCCCGCTGATGGCGGCGCGCAGCAACGGTGGGGCCTCGGCCGCGGCCACCGCCAGCACCCGTCGGTCGTCCTCGGAGGGCAGCAGCACCGCGCAGAACTCGCAATTGAGAAGGTGGGAGGTCTCCTTCACGGCGAGCGCGATCATCCCGGTCGGACCATCAGGACCGTCCAGGGCCACGGTCAACTTGCGGAAAAAGGCCAGCTCGTCGCGGAGTCGCGTCGCCTGGAGGTGCCTGCTGCGCGCCGCCTCCACCGTCGCGTCCTGGCCCGCCTCAAAGAACGTGGCGAGCAGATCGCTCAGGGCCTTCCAGTCGGGTCCCGGCAACCCCAGCTGCCAGGCCGCGTCGCGGCAGGCGTGATCGAGCTGCATCAGGGTCCGGGCCAGGCCCTCGAGGCTGAGCTCCTGGCGCAGCCCGATCAGCCAGGCGCTCAGCCCGTCACCGCCAGGCTCGAGGGGAGGGCGGACCCAGGATCGGAGCGCCTCGAGGCACTCCCGGGCGAAGGGCTCGGTGACCTCCGGGGGGATCCCCAGCCGCTCCGCCAGGGCCGGGCCCCGCTCCT
>JAYKHL010000104.1:0-14656 GCA_035284865.1 Candidatus Sericytochromatia bacterium
ATCGCGCCCGAGGTGCTCGCCCGGCTGCCGGAGCGCCTCATCCGCGACCGGGGGGTGGTCCCGCTCAACGAGATTGATGGGCACCTCGTGGTGGCGATGGGGAACCCCACCGATCCGCGCGCGCGCCAGTTCGTCCTGGACCTGGCCGGCGGCCTGCCGGTGCGGGTGCTGCCGATGACGCCGACGGAATTCGAGCTCTTCATGGCCGAGCGCTACCCCGCCTTGCTGGAGCGCCACCTTGCCGGACAGGCCGGCGGGGCGCCAGCCGAGGGGGGGGGGCCCGAGTTGACGGCCGTGGTGCCTCAGGCAGAGGCCCCGCAGGCTCCGCTGCCGCCCGTCTCCGGCCCTCCCCCGGCACCCTCTCGGGCCGCAGGCCTCCCCGGACCCACCCAGGTGGCCCGGCCGCTGGCCCCCGATGACTGGGGAGACCTCCCCGGCAACCGCTTCTTGCTCATCAACCCGCTCAAGCGGCAGGTGGCAGAGCTTGATCGGACGGGGCGCTCGACGTGGCTGTACAGCCCGGAGGGTGACACGCTCACGCGGCGGTTCTCGGGGTTCGTGCATGCGGCGCGCCTGGCGAATGGCCACACCCTCGTCGTGGACCTGGGCGCGAACCGGGTCATCGAGGTCAACCCTGCCCGGGAGGTGGTCTGGCAGACCCACGAAGCGGCCCGGCTGAAGGCTCCCCGACACGCCGTGCGGCTGCCCACGGGCGGCACGCTGGTCGTGGATGCTGGCAACAACCGCGTCGTCGAGATCGATGCCCAGGGTCGTGCCGCCTGGTCCTACGGGGAGATGGGCTGTTCCGGCAGCGGGCTCTTCAAGCCCGCCCATGTCAGCGTCCAGGGCAATGGCCGGCTGCTGGTGACGGACGCGGGCAACCACCGGGTGGTGGAAATCGACCCGGCCAAGGGTGTGGTCTGGCAGTATGGCAACGCGGGCAACAGGCTCGGAGGGGGGCAGGGGGCGGGCCCCAACCAGCTGCAGGAACCCTCCTCCGCCGAGCGTCTCGCCAGCGGCCACACGCTGGTGGTCGACGCGGGCAACCACCGGGTGGTGGAGATGGATGCGCTCGGCTCCGTGGTGTGGACCTACCGTCCGGGGGCGGTGACCGAGGGCCAGGGCGTGCGTGACCCGATCCTGGCTCGCCGCCTGACGAGTGGCAACACCCTGGTGGCGGGACGCCAGGGCATGTGTGAGGTGACGCCTGACCTCGTGCTGGTGTGGGAGTACCACCTGTTGCCCCCGGCGACGTCGAGCAGGGCCGCTGGGGCCCGGCCGCTGCCCGAGGTGGCGGCTGCCACGGCGCCGGAGTATGCCTCGGCGGAGAGCGATGTGCCTCCAAACCTGCCCCAGACCTTTGTGCAGGCCGATCGCACGGGGCACCGGGTCTGGGAGGTCGATCGCGCCCGGGAGATCGTCTGGCAGTACACGGGGCTCGGGCAGGCGGGCTCGGACCAGGGCCGCCTGGACAGGCCCCACCACGCGCGGCGCCTGCGCAACGGGCACACGCTGGTCACCGACTCCGGCCACCATCGCGTCGTCGAGCTGACGGCTGACGGTCAGATCGCCTGGAGCTTCGGGGAGCCCGGGAAGCTGGGGGCGGGGCCCCGCCAGCTGGCCAACCCGCGCAGCGCGGAGCGGCTCACGAACGGCAACACCCTGATTGCGGATCAGTCCAACCGGCGCGTCATCGAGGTGTCCCCTGGCGGCGAGATCGTGTGGCGCTTCGAGGGCGGGGCGCAGCGACTCCAGGCGCCCACCTACGCCACGAAGCTGATCAGCGGCCACCTGCTGGTCGTCGACTGGGGCGCCCACATGGTCTACGAGGTCTCCACCGATGGCCGGGTCGTGTGGAGCCACGGCGAGCTGGGCCGCGCCAGCAGCGACCCGCGCTGCCTGTTCCACCCCGAGCACGCCGTGCGGCTGCCCGATGGCAACACGCTGGTGACGGACACCCAGAACCATCGCGTCATCGAGGTGTCGCCTGCGGGTGAGGTCGTCTGGCAGTGCGGGGGCGTCCCGGCGCGGTACCCCCGCGTGGGCCGCTTCGGCCTCAACCTGCTGACGCCCATCGCCGCCTGGCGGCTGCCGTCGGGCCAGACCGTCATCCAGCACGCCGGCAAGGGCCACGTCGTCGAGGTTGAGCCTGACCTCCGCATCACCTTCCAGTTCGCCCCGACGGCGGTGGGGGCGCAGGCCTGACGGCGCCCCCCACCCCCGCTGAGGCGGGCCCTGTTGGGGGGGGCCACCCTCCAGCCGCTGTGACGCGCCAGGCTGGTGAGACGCCGCCACCGACGTCCAGACCAGGCGCCGCTAACGCTCGGCCCCCCAGCCGCGCTGGTAGTACCGCAGGAGCACGGGCGAGAACGCCGTGTTGATGGCGAGGCCGCTCGCCACCGCGTCGTCCTCGTCACGCCCGAAGTGGAACAGGCCCGGCGCGAGCTCGGGCGTCAGGTAGCGCGTGGCGACGGGGAACCGCCACGGCGGGTTCGGGAGCGGGCCGGGGCTGCCGATGACGAAGCCCCAGTCGCCGAAGGTGGGCACGTCCAGGTGGTAGTGCTGGGTGGTGAGCCCCGCCGCCGCCACGGTCCGGGCGATGCACCAGTAGGCCTCGCGGGCAAAGTAGGGGGAGCTGGCCTGCACCACCAGCGCGCCGTGCGGCCGGAGGTGGCGAGCCGCCAGCGCGTAGAACTCCCGCGTGTAGAGCTTCACCAGGGCCTCGGCGTTGGGGTCTGGCAGGTCGATGACCAGCATGTCGTATCGCGCGCGGTCCCGGCGCAGGTGGACGAGGGCGTCCAGGTGGTGGGGGTGGAGGCGCGGGTTGGTCAGGCTGTGGCCATTCAGCGCCGTGAGGGCCGGGTGCGTGCGGTGCAGCCGGGTCATGGCAGGGTCCAGGTCGACGAGGTCGATGCGGCGCACGCCGTCGTACTTGAGCAGCTCGCGCGCCGCCAGCCCGTCGCCGCCCCCGAGCACGAGCACGTCTCGCGGCACCACCCCCATGCGGGCGATCGGCACGTGAATGAGGGCCTCGTGGTAGCGGTGCTCGTCCAGTGAGGAGTACTGCAGGTTGCCGTTGATGAACAGCCGCAGGTCGTTGTCCTCGTGCGTCACCGTCAGCCGCTGGTAGAGCGTCTGCTCGGTGTGCACGATCCGATCCCGGTAGAGGCCCTGCTCGAGCGCCTCCTCGAGCGCCGGCGCCTGGCTGAAGGCCCAGGCCAGCCCTGCCAGCGTGAGGGTCGCCCCCACGGCCACGGGCTTGCGCGAGCGGGCGAAGCGTGGGGCGTAGGCGACGAGGCCGAGCACGACGACCCCCGCGTTCAGCAGGCCGGTCAGCAGCGCCGCCTTGATCAGGCCCAGCTGGGGCAGCATCAGCAAGGGGAAGGCCACAGAGCCCAGCAGCCCGCCCACGTAGTCCAGGCTGAGCACGTACGCGGCGTTGTAGCGGAGCTCCTCGCGGTGCTCCAGCATCCGTAGCAGCAGGGGGATCTCGAGGCCGACCATGGTGCCGATGGCAAGCGTCAGGCCGTACTGCAGCGGCGGGTAGAGCTCCGGGCTCGCCGCGTAGCCCGTGAACAGGCCCAGGGCGGAGAAGCCTCCCACCACGGCGATCGCCAGCTCCGTCAAGATGAACGTCAGGAAGAGCCCGCTGCGCACCCACTGCGACAGCCAGGAGCCCAGCCCCATGGCGCTGAGGAACAGCCCGATGGTGATCGAGAACTGCCAGATGCTGTCCCCCAGCAGGTAGCTGGAGCTCGCCCCGATGATCAGCTCGTAGACGATGCCGCAAGTGGCGATGATGGCGACGGAGGCGTAGAGCACGCCTGGCCGCTCGAGGCCCTTGCCGGGCTGGGGCGCCGCTGGCGACGGCCCCTGCTCGGGCACGGCGGCCATCGGGTCAGTCCCAGTTGAAGGAGGGCTGGCTGAGCCCACCAACCAGCAGGCCGAGAAGCGCCAGCACGACAGAGAGGATCACCATCGAGAGCCACAGGTTCAGCCAGATCTCGATCAGCTGGTTCGGGGCCAGCCTGAGGTGAACCTTGCTCAGGGCAGCCAGCATCAGGGCCACGAGCGAGGTCGTCAGCAGCAGCCCGCCCCACCCGACCGAGGTGCTGGCGAGGCCCAGCACGAACAGGGGGCAGAGGATGCCCAGGATGGGCAGCAACTCCTCGAGCTTCGCCTGCTGGTAAGCGAGCCGGCTGTCAGGCACCTCACCGAAGAGATCCAGCGGGAACAGCACGTAGTAGGCGATGCCGCGCCACCCGTTGATGCGCGCCAGCTCCATCGCTACTTCCCTCCCATGCCCGGCCCACCGCCGCGTCGGGCGCTGGCGCCTCCTGACCGGTCGTAGCCGTAGTTCCCGCTGCCCCAGCCGTAGCTGTTGCCAAACCAGCCGCCGTGGCCGCCCCCGTAGTAGTAGGTGCGGTAATGGTGGTGCGCATAGTGGCGGGAGGCCGCCCCGCCAGCCCGGGCGGAGGCCCCGGAGGTCCGGTCGGCCTGCCACAGGATCGCCAGGGGCGTGAACACCAGGACCGAGGCGACGGCCGCGTAGGCAAGGCGTTTCATGAGGGCAGGTTCGCAGGGTAGATGGTCAGCTCGTGCGCGCCGATCTCCTGGCCCGCCGAGGCCTCGTAGGTGCCACCCCAGCGCAGCACCGACAGGTAGGTGTCGCCGGGCCCTTCGAAGTCCCAGTACTCCACCTGCCCGGCCTCGGTGTCCCGGGCCGCGTCCTCCCGCTCGAGGCGCACGCGGGCATGCGAGTGCTCGGTCTGGCGATACGTCTTGCCGTCATGCGTGAGGCGGGTGGGGACAGGGGGAATGGCCTCGAGCGCGATCTCTCGGAAGATGCCGATGCTCACCCCGTCGTCATCCTCCGCCGAGAGCCACAGCTCCTGTCCGGAGGGTTCGTCCACGAGCAGGTAGTCGTACCAGTAGAAGCCGCCTTCCTCGTACGTGAGCTTGTTCGTGACGATGTAGTCCGTGCCGTCATAGGCCACCACGTCGCCGACCTCGATGCCAAAGACGGTGGCGCGCCGCTGCAACGCCGTGGTCTTGCTTTCCCGCCGCGCAGGCACGGTGCGCGTCTCGGGCGGGGTGCCCATCAGCCATTCCCAAAAACCCATCTGGCCCTCCTCGGCAGGACTCGCCAAGGGCAGTATACCAGCCCCGGCACCGCTCCGGGGGCTCCGGTCGAGCAGGCGAGCGTCAGCGGGCCAGGCGGCTGTCCGCGCTCGCGGACCCCGTCGGGAACTGGTAGGTGCGCCCGCCTCCCAGCGCCTTGTACAGGTCCTGCGCCGCGCGGGCCATGTCTCGGTCAGGCTGGAGGCGCAGGCACCGGCTGAGGGCGTCCAGCGCGTCGCTGGCCTGGCCCTTCACGCGATACGCCTGGGCGAGGTGAAACCAGGCCGTGGCCTGGCGCGGGCCAGGATAGCTGGCTGCCGTCTTGAAGATCTCGACCGCGGCGTTCGGCTGGTACTGCCGGTAATAAGCCTGGCCGAGCGTCAGCAGGGCGTCCACGTTCGAGGGATCATGCTCCACGGCCATATGGAAGGCCTCGAGGGCGTTCTGGCCGTGCCCGGTGGCGTCGTACAGGTGCCCGAGCACGAACCAGGTCTGGCCCCAGTCCGGGTGCTGCTCCAGGGTGGCCTTGAGCTCGGCCTCGGCTTCCTTGATCTGGTTCAGCGCGTAGAGGCAGCAGGCCAGGTTGTGACGGGCGTGGCCGTGGCCGGGCTCGAGCTGCACCAGGGCCTCGTAGTTCGCCCGGGCTTGCACGAGTTCGCCGAGTTCGTGGTGAGCGGAGGCCAGGTTGAACAGCATCTCCGGGTTGGTGGGCGCCAGGGAGGCGGCCTTGGCAAAGGCGGCGCGGGCGGCGTCGGCGTCCTGCAGGCGGTAGCGGATGCGTCCCAGCTCGAAGTGCGCCTCCGCCCAGTCGGGGTACTCCTGGGTCATCAGCACGAACTGGTCCTTCGCCTCCCCGAGCTGACCGAGCTCGAGGTAGGTCTGGCCCAGCAAGAAGCAGGTGTCGCGATCCTTCGGGTTCAGCACCCACGCCCGTTGCAACATCTTGAGGGCCGCGGCGGCGTTCCCCTGTTTGCAGTACGACCGGCCAAGCCGCTGGTAGGCCTCGACGCGCGACGAGTCGAGCGCCACCACCCGCAGGTAGCACTCGAGGGCCTGCTCCTCCTCGCCGAGGCTCTCGTAGCTCTGGCCCAGGCCGAACCAGGCGCAGGCGTGGTTGTTGTCGAGGTTGAGGGCCTGCTGGAAGGTGGCGCTCGCCTCGCGCCAGCCCCGCTGCGCCAGGAAGCGCTTGCCCTGCGCGACGAAGAGCTCCGCGTTGCGAAGCTCGGCCTCCAGGTCCTTGCCGAGGCTCTCCGCGGACAGGTACCGGAAGTCGGGGTCCTTGTTGAGGGCCTTCAGGAGCTTCTCGCACAGCGACTCAGGCAGCAGGGGGTTGAGCTCCCGCGGGCTGCGGGGCTCTGCATACAGCAGGTTGTGGGCGACCTCGGTGGCATTCTGGGCCGCGAAGGGCAGCTGCCCGGTGAGGGTCTTGAACAGGATCACGCCCGCGGCAAAGACGTCGGAGCGGCCGTCCACCGAGGAGGCATCGAGCAGCTGCTCGGGCGCCATGTAGTTGAGCGTGCCCAGCATCATCTTGGCCTGCGTGATGCCAGGACCGAACGAGCGGCGCGCCATGCCGAAATCGGTGACCTTGAGCTCCCCGATGGGCGAGATGAGGAGGTTGGCCGGCTTGATGTCGCGGTGCACGACGCCGTGCTCGTGCATGTAGTGAAGCGCCTTGCAGAGCTGCGCGCCGAGCTCGAGGATGCGGGGCAGCGTCAGGTTCTGGCGCTCGGCTTCGTCCTCGAGGAGCGAGTGCCAGCTGTGGCCCGCCTGGTACTCCATCACCAGGTAGTGCCGCTCCGGGGAGGCCGGTGTGTCTTCCGAGGCGGGGCGCGCCTCCTCCACGCCGGCGTCGATGGCGGGCACGACATTGGGGTGCTGCAGCGCCATGTGAATGTCCGCTTCCCGGCGGAAGCGCGCCACCTGCTCCTCGACGGCCAGTCCGGACTCCGACTCCACCAGCATCTCCTTGATGGCGAGGAGCTGTTGGGTGCCAGGCGCCTGAGCCAGATACACCCGTCCCGTGAGGGAGTGGGTGATCTCGTTCAAGATCTCGTAAGGGCCGATCTTCTCGACGCTGGCGGCTTCACCCGGGTGGGGCTGCGGCATGACTGGAGCAGTCCTTTCAAGAAGGCGCACAATGATACGGCATTATGTTAGAACCTGCCAAGCTTGGGTGCCTGTGATGGGGATCTCTTTTTGTAAAGTTTTTGCCCCTGGCTGACGCTCAGCCAGGGGCAAACCTTCAAGCGTTTCAGGGCTCAGGCGCCGAGGCGGTAGCCGAAGCCGCGCACCGTCTGCACATACTTCGGGCTCGAGGGATCCTCCTCGATCTTCTCCCGGAGCCAGCGGATGTGAACGTCCACGGTCTTGGTGTCCCCGTAGAAGTCCAGGCCCCACACCTGCTCGAGCAGTTCCTCCCGGCTGAAGACCCGGCCGGGGGTAGACATCAGCATGGCCAGGATCTTGAACTCCTTCGGGGAGAGCTCCACCACCCGCTCGCCCACCGTCACCCGGTGCTCGGACAGGTTGATGGTCAGGTCCTGGTGCTGGTACACCTTGGCCGCCTTGGCGTCGCTGTCGGAGGCCTTGGAGCGCCGCAGCAGGGCCTTGATGCGGGCCACGAGCTCGCGCAGGCTGAAGGGCTTGATCAGGTAGTCGTCCGCCCCCACCTCCAGGCCGATGACGCGGTCGATCTCCTCGCCCTTGGCCGTGAGCATGATGATGGGGACGTCGTTGTGCTCTCGGCGCAGCAACCGGCAGACCTCGAGCCCGCTGAGCTGCGGCAGCATCAGGTCCAGCACGATCAGGTTGGGCTTGGTGAGCTGGACCTGCTGGAGGGCCTCCTGCCCGTTCGAGGCGCGAACCACCTCGTAGCCCTCTTGCAACAGGGCATACTCGATGGACTCGACGATCATTTCCTCGTCGTCGACCAGCAGAATCTTTTCGGCCATACAAGCGTTCCTCTTGGCGTGTCCTGGGGTGTGGTGGCCGCGGCCAGGGCCCGGCTGGCGGATCCTGGCAGGCGCGTGGCGGGGGCTAGGACGAGTTAAAGCTCGTAATGCCTATCTTACCAACCCGGGCTGGGTCCTTAACCTGGATCTTTTCAAAGGGCTTAACCTTTGTCAAGAAACGGCGCCCCGCGAGCGCCTTGGGGCCTGGATCGGCCGGCAAACAGCGTTATGTGAACCGGGCAGGCCCCAGGTAAAGGCCTTTACGTGGCCTTATCACCCGAAGGGGACGGGTCAGGGTCCCGGTAGATGCTGGTGATGGGCAGGCCCGTCGCCGCCCGCAGGTGGTCGGCGAGCGTGCGGGCCTCGTCCCGGTCGAGGTGCCTCAGGGCCACGGCCTCGTAGGGGGCATCGGCCAGGCTGTAGTTGCCGCGGGCCTCGAGGAACCAGCCGCGGGGCACCGGGCGGGTGGGCGTGTTCAGCTGCACCTCGTCGGGCGCGAGATCGCGGAGCAGCGCCGCGAAGCGGTCCAGCGCCTGCCGGTTGGCGGGCATGAACATCGACTGGACGGCGATGAAGCCGGGGTGCTCGCGGCGCAGGGCCTTGATGCCCGCCACGATGCCGGCATGGGTGACGCCCGGGACAGGCCGATCGATGGCCTCGAGCGTCTGCTGGTCCACCGCATCGAGCTTGCAGAAGACCCGGTCCGCGTCGCGGAGGTCTCGGCGCACCTCGGGGTCCTCGAGCAAGGTGGCGTTGGTCAGCACCACCACCGGCTTGCCCGTGCGGGCCTTGACGGCCCGGATGACCTCCGCGAGGTTCGCCGCCAAGGTGGGCTCTCCGCTCCCGCTGAAGGTCACGACCTCGGCAGACCGCCAGTCGGCCCGCTCGAGGTCGGCCACCACCCGCGCGGTCTCCACCCAGACCCGGCGCTCCCGCGTGGGGGTCTCGATGCGCCCGAGCTGGCAGTACACGCACCGAAAGGAGCAGATGGACGAGTTGAACAGCACGTCGATGCCGAGCGACCGCCCGAGGCGCCAGGAGTCGACCGGGCCGTAGACGGTGGAGGCAGCAGCCGTCACGACAGGTCTCCCCGGAGCCCGCCCAGGAACGTCAGCAGGCCCTCGACGTCGGGCATCCCCGACAGGGTCAGCCGGATGACGCCCTCACCGTCGATGACGACCGTCTGCCGCTTGAAGAACGGCAACCACCCCTTGGCCCCGTAGGCCGTGGCGACAGCACCCTCCGGGTCTGCCAGCAGCGGGAAGCCAAGCCCCAGCTTGCTGGCGTACCGCTGGTGAGATGCGGTGGAGTTGTGGCTGATGCCCAGCACCTGGGCATTCAGCGCCTCGAAGCGCGCGCGGGCGGCTTCGAAGGCGCGCAGCTCATGCGTTCACCCGGGGGTGTCGTCCTGCGGGTAGAACGCCAGGATGACGCGCTTCTTGCCCCGCAGGGCCGTGAGGGTCACGGCCGTGCCGCGCTCGTCGGGGAGGGTGAACGGTGGGGCGGCATCGCCGGGTTTCGGGCCTGCCTTGCTGGTCCAGAACACGCTGGGCTCCTTCTTGAGCGGCCCTGGTTTCCGGGCCTGCGCGTTCAGCCTACACGGCCCCTGCCTCCGGCGCAACACGGTGGCCAGCCGGAACGTCGAGGCAGCCGCGGCGATGCAAGAAACCCTCCAGCATCAGGTTGCGTGGTGGAGGGAGGCGCCTGGGCGTCGAGTGAAAGTGGTGGTTGTGGTACAGGATGCGGGCGTGTTCCTCCAGGGCGCTGTAGGCCGTCTGGACGTCTTCGGGGAGGGCCTCGCGGACCGCCCGCAGCAGCTCCCGGGCCTGCTGCACCAGGCCCGGGGCCTCCGGGGCGTGGGGCCTGGCGCAGGCCATCCCGTAGCACGCCACGGCCTCGAGGGCGGGGGCGCCTGCCTCCCTGGCCCGGTCGCGGGCGGCCTCGTAGCGGGCGAGGGCGCCCCCCAGGCCGAGGGCGATCGTGGCCTCGCCCCAGGCTGCTGCCAGCCGGGAGGCCTCCAGCAGGGTCCCGATCTGGTCTGCCAGCGCCAGCCCCTGCTCCGCGAGGGCGTAGGCGTCTTGCCAGCGCCCGGCGTGCGCGGCGGCGGCCGCCTTGACCCTCAGGGCGCGGACCTGGCCCCCCCTGGACTGGGAGGTCACGGCGGCCTGGTAGGCCAGCTCGGCCCGCCAGGCCGCCTCCTCGCCCTCGTTGCGGCGGAGGTGAAGCTCGCCCAGCAGGGCGTTGAGCTTGGGCTCCGGCTCCGCGTTGCCCGTCTGATCGATGAGGTCCCGGAGGCAGCGGGCCGCCACCATCGCCGCCTCGTGCTGCCCCAGCAGCAGCAGCAGCTCCACCTGGTAGAGCAGGATCAGCGCCTCGACGTACTTGTTCTTGATGTCTCGCGTGTAGGCGAGTGCCGAGGCCATCTGCTCCAGCGCTCGCTCGCCGTGGCCGGACCAGGCACAGGCCACCGCATGGAGCGCCGAGGCATAGCCCTGGGCGTACCGGACGTTCGCGGTGGTCGCGAGCGCGACGGCCTCCTCCGCCCGGACCGTGGCCTCCGGCAGGTTGCCCAGATCCAGCGACGTGATGGCCAGGTTGATGATGGCGACCACCTCGTCGGCCCGCAGCCCCACCTCGTAGCTGATGGTGCGTCCGGCCAGGAAGCTGGCCCACGCGCCCCGGTGGTCGCCGAGCGCGTTCTGGGCGTTGCCGAGGAGGTTGTAGGAGTTCACGAGGGCCAGCTTCTCGCCGGAGGGCTGCAGCACCGCCAGCGAGCGCTCGAGCCGCTCGATGCCGAGCGGGATCTGGCCCGGGTCGGAGGACGCCACGTGGAAGTACCCTGCCAGCGCGAAGGCCGAGCCCTGCAGGACCACGTCGCCGATGCGTTCCGCCACCATCGCGGCCCGGTTGGCCTGCGCCAGCGCTTCCTGGAGCTTGCCGCTGAAGAACAAGGCGCGCGCGGCTGTCAGCAGGCACCGGCCGACGTTGACGTCGTCGCCCTCGGCGTCGCTCACGGCCACGGCCCGCTGCGCATATTCCAGCGCCACGGGGTTCTCGCCCATCAGCATGGCGGCCTTGGCCTGCGAGCCCAGCAACCGCCCGAGCTCACGGCGTCGCCCGAGTCGCTCGGCCAGGTCGATGGCCTCGGCCTGCACCTCCTTCGCGCCCTTGCCGTCGCCCCGCGGCCGGCGAATGGAACCGAGGGCCTCCAGGAACCGGATCAACGTCGCCCCGCCGTGCGTTGCGTCCACCCCGCGGGCCAGTGCCAGTCCCTGCGTGAGGAACTCCTCGGCCTCGTCGAGCGCCAGCAGCGCAAGCCGGCGGGTGCCAGCCTCCAGCGCGTAGGGGATCGCGCGGTCGCGGTCTTGCGCCGAGAGGCTGTGGCGGGCCAGGGCGGTGACGAGCTCGATGGGTTGGTCGGCCAGCTCGGCCCCGCCCACGCGGGCCTCCAGCGCCTCCAGGCACCGCTCGTGCAGTGCCTGGCGCCGCGCGGGCTCCAGGCTGTCGACGAGGTGGCGCTGCACCTCGGGGCTGCAAAACGCCAGCAGCCCGTCCTCCGTGCCTCGGAGGAACTGGGCGACCTCCAGGCCGTGCACGGCGTCGAGCAGGTCGTCCTCGGGGAGGCCGGATACGGCTTGCAGCAGCTCCAGCGAGGCCAGCTCACCCACGACGGCCGCCACCGCTGCCAGCTCGCGTGTCAGGGCGGGCATCCCCTCCAGCTGACGCAGCCGGTAGGCGGCGCTGTCCGTGGGCAGGTGCTCCCGCGTCAGCTCGACCTCCAGGCGCCAGCGGCGCCCCTCCGACACCAGCACCCGCTCGCTGATCAGGTGCTCCAGCATGTGCTCGATGAGCAGCGGGTTGCCCTGGCTCAGCGCATGGACCTGCGCCACGAGGTGAGGGGCCACCTCCGTGGTGCCCAGCATCGAGGCCAGCATCAGGGCCACGCCTTCCCGGCTCAGTGGCGGGAGGGGCAGCTGCACGGCCCGCTCGAGCCAGCCAGGCGCCGGGCTGGGTGCCCCGCTGGTGCTCAGCACGACCAGCAACGGCAGGCCCTCGGTGTTGCGCAGCAGGTACGCCATCAGCTCCTGCGAGAGCGGGTCCGCCCGGTGCCAGTCGTCGAAGGCCAGCACGAGGCCGCCGGGCCGGGCGAGCTCCCCGAGCAGCACCGTGACGGCGTCCTGCAGCCGCACCTTCTCGCGGTTGGGCGGATCGAGCTCCGGGGCCGGGGCGACGGCGCGTCCCTGGGCGGTCGTGAGGCTCGGGACGAGCTTCACCAGCACGGGGGCCAGCCGCTCCACCAGCTTGGGGAGGCGCACCTGGGCCAGGGGCAGGGCCCGCCGGAGCAGCTCGACGAACGGGCCGTAGGGCACCGGCGACCCGCGTTGCGAGACATGGATGTGGTGCAGGTCGGCTGCCTGCGTCTCGAACCTCAGCTCGTCGAGGAGGCGTGACTTGCCCACGCCGTCCTCACCGAGGACCAGGATGGTGCCGCCGGCCTCCAGCCTGGAGAGGCGCTCCAGGGGCTCCGTCAGGGTCGCCAGGGCTCCAGCGCGCTCCACCATCGGCGCGGACAGGAGCGTGCCGCCCAGGCCGGCAGGCACCTCAACGCCGAGGGCCTCGAGCACCTCATAGGCTGACTGGAAGCGCTCCACCGGCTCCTTGGCGAGAAGGGTGAGGACCACCTGCTCGAGGGTCGGGTCCAGCCCCTTGCGCAGCCCGGAGGGGGGCTCCGGGGGGTCGTTGAGGTGTTGCCGAAGCAGGTCGAGCAGCGCCTCGTGTCGAAAGGGAAGCTGCCCCGTGATCATCTCGTAGGCGAGGGCTCCGAGGGCGTAGAGGTCGGCGCGGCGGTCGACGCGCCCTCGCTTGATGACCTCGGGGGCGAGGTACCCGACCGTGCCGCGGATCGGCCCGCCGGCGTGACCGGCCAGCTCCATCAGCCCGTAGTCCATGAGCTTGACCTGGCCGTCTGGCCTGACGCGGACGTTGGCGCTCTTGACGTCGGCATGGACGTAGCCGAGCTGGTGGACGTACCCCAGCGCCAGGCAGAGCTGCGTGAGGACGGGCACGACCTGATCCAGCGGCAGCGGCACGAGCTCGTCGAGGCCGTGCCCGGGCACGAGCTCCATGGTGAGAAAGGGGGCGCCAGACTCCAGCAGTCCATAGTCGTAGACGGCGCAGCAATTGGGGTGCCGCAGCCGCGTCATCAACCTGAACTCTTGTTTGAGCTGCAGGTACGACTTCTCCCCGCCCTGGTGCTGCGCGCCCAGCACCTTCATCGCCAGGACTTGCCCCGTGGCACTCTCTTCAACCTGGTACACCGCACCCATGGCGCCTTCGCCGAGGGGGCGGACGATCTTGTAGCGGTTGTCGAGCAGTTCGGTGGGCATCAACGGCGGGGCCCGGGGCTCATCGCCGGGCACACAAGGGCTACTTACCCACAAAGGCGACAGGCGCGCGACCCTGCCGGCCTCAATGGCCGGCGCCGTGGAGGCCGGCTGGCTGGTGGGGCTTCACGGGCCACGGTGGGGTCGGCCTGGCCGCCGGGCCGGTTCCGGCTCGCTCGCGTGGACCGGCGCCTCCGCGGTGCTGCTTCCTGCGGCCCTCCGGCGCCTGGATGGGGGCCGACGCGCCCAGGGGAGGGAGGTCGCCTGCGTGGGGCGAGGCGTGAGCCCTGACAGGAGCGTGGCTGGCGTGGTGGGGCCCGGGGGCGGCGTCCTGGGGGGCGTCGGGCGGGGTGCCCCAGCGCATGAAGGCCCAGACGCCGCCGGCCATCAGCAAGCCCACCAGCACCACCCCGAGCACCAGGGACCTGAGCTCGTCGTCGCGCACCGTGCTCCCTCCCTCCAGCGCCCGCCGGCGTCAGTCGACGGTGATGGACCAGGGCCCTGCCGCGCGCTCCACGGCCAGGTAGTACCAGCCCGTCTGGAAGATCATGTAGGGGAAGCTGAGCGCCAGAGGCCCGGCGCCGCTGTAGAGGTTCTCTCCCTGCAGCCCGTCAGCGGTGTAGATGCTGACCTGCAGCGGGCCGAAGGCCGCCTCGTGGCGCAGGGCAAAGGTGTGGATGCCGCTCGTGAGCAGCAGCGGGCCAATGATGCCGGGCTGGCCTTCCGGACCCTCGAACCGGTTCGCCTCACCGGCGGCCTCGACCGCCGGCACCGCCCCGGGGGAGGCCGCCCCCGGCTGAGCCGGCAGCACGGGGGCCTGGCTTTCGGGAGGCGGCGCAGCCTCCTGCAGGTCGTCGACGGGCGGCGGGGCCGCGGCCTTGTCCTTGACGATCGTGAGGACGGCCAGGCCCTTGACCTTCGGGTCGAGGGCGTAGGCCGCCACCACCGTCACGCGGCCTTCCCGCAGCGCCTTGACCTGGCCAGTGGTGGGGGTGACCGTCGCGATGGTGTCGTCGGAGGAAGACCACTGAACGTTGCCGTTGATCTGCCCATCTGCGAGTTGCACCTCGGCAATCAGGCGCAGGCTCTCTTCAGGCTCCATCACGGGCTTCCCGGGCGACACGAGCACCTTCAGGGCCGCGGTGGGATCGGCAGGGGCGGCCGGGCTGGGGCGCGACTCGGGCCTGGCGGCCTGGC
>JAYKHL010000105.1:0-2828 GCA_035284865.1 Candidatus Sericytochromatia bacterium
GGAACGTTGCTGAGGTCGGTGATGCCATCCCCGAGCAGCGTGCCCGCGATCAGGGCCAGGGCAGAGTTCTTGGCGCCGCTGACGCGAACGCTTCCTCGGAGCGTCTGCCCTCCCTGGATGATGAGCCTGTCCACCGTGCTGATACCTCCTGAGACGAACCACCTGGATCGAGACACTTACGCACCAGGGTAAAGTTGCTGCCTGGAGGACTCTGTGATCGCCGACACAAGTTTGCGGTGGGCAGGCCTCGGGAGGTACCTGGAAAGCCTGTGTTTTCGGCTTTTTCTACTGATCTTGTACCACGCTAACAGATCTTGAACCGGTTGCTTCGAGCCGATCTGCCCAGCCGATCTGTTCGCTGGCTAGGGTGCCTCAGCCCACCAGGCGGAGCGGCCGCCGGCTCGCCGCCACGGGCGCCTGGGCGCCGGTCCCCTGCGCCTTTGGTTGGCGGGCGTCGTCGCGTCGAGACCTTGCCAGCCCGAGGTCGATGGCGATGCTCGTTGCCAGGACCCCGATGAATGGGGCCACCCCCAGGTTAACGGCAGCGAAGACCGCGACCACCGAGGTGGCAAGGCTTGCCAGGGCCAGCACCTTGCTCTTGGCCGAGGCATGCGGGGTCCGAAAGACGTCGAGGGTGGTCTTGCCCGACAGCGCAACCCCGGCGATGTTGACCAGCGGCAGCCAGTGGTTCAGCTTGCCCAGCAACCGACCACCGGGCGTGGCAGCCATCTCCCGAGCCACCATTGACAGGCTCGTGGCCGTCGGCGCCAGCACCGGGGTGCGCCGCATGGCGCGAACGCCGTAGGAGGCGACGTTGACGAGGGACTGAGCCAGGGTCCTGGCCAGGTTGGCAAGGCCCTGCAGTCCCACGCTGAGGTCCAGGGCTGCCTTCACGCGCTCAACGCCTGAGGCGTGCGGCTCGACGAGGAGCTTGGCTTGCTCCTCCACGGCCTGGGCCTGAGCCCGTACCTTGTCGTCCCCCAACCCCAGCAACACCACGTTGGTGAATGCCCCGACTCCCGAGGTCGACAGGGCGGGAGCAAGCTTCTCCGCTGCCATCGTCATTGCCGTGGCCGTGCCGAAGGCATCTCCCTGGATGGCCTTCTTGACCCCCGTCAGCAGCTGGCTGCTGCCCACCAGGGAGCTTTCGGCCGCGGAGTTCTTGGCGATCGTGGCGGCGCTCAGCTTCAGCGCGTCCACGGCGAGCTGGACGTGGTCGTCCTTGCGCGCGCTGTTGATGGCCGAGGCCGCGGCCCCGAAGGCAGGTGCCGTGGTGGCGGCGTGCAAGACCTTGGCGTCGACGAGCTCCTGGGCGTGGCCCGCGCCTGCCTCGACCACCTCGAAGGCCCCCAGCCAGTCAGGCTGGGAGGTGGTTGGCGCGGCGGGCGTTGGGGAGGGAGACAGCTGCGGCATGGGGGTCACGGGGGCGGGGGGACCTCTTTGTTATCACGCTGTCAGGACCTGGCTTTCGTTAAATGTCGGTGAAGGCTCGTGCGGCTGGAAGTTGCTTGCCTCCCCTGTCACAGCAGCACGCCCGGGGGTATAATCGAAGACGCAGCCGGCCGTTCTGTCAGCCAACCCCGAGGGTATGCGCCACCACCTCCATCGAATGCACGAAGCTGTGCTTCGCTCGGCCCCGATTCGGCCGGGCGATAAGATCCTGTACGTGGGAAGTTGCAACCCCGCCTTCACGCCGGGGTTGGCCGACCAGCTCGCGCGGTCAGGTGATCTGGTGGCGATCGATTTCTCGGCCGCCTCTCTCCCACGCGCCGAGCGCCTGCTGCAGCAGGCCTCCCAGAAGAACATGCTGTTCTTCAAGCTGGACGAAGTTGCCATCCCCTACCCGGAAGCGCACTTCGACCTGGTCATCGTATTCGGGGCCAGTGAGCAGTTCCCTGACGGCGATCACGTGCTCGATGAGCTGGGCAGGGTGCTGAAGGCTGAGGGCCGCCTCTACTGGCATGACGTTGGTCGTGCTTCCGTTTCCTGGTGGGAGCGCTTGGTGCGCCTGCTGAGCCTGGGTCGCTGGCCGGCCAGGCCCAGCCGGTCCGTGGCCGAGATCCGCCGCAGGATGAGTCGCAGCTTCATCATCGAGTTCCATCGGCGCTGGACCCACACCTGGGGCAAGCAAAGCTGCCTGCTGGTTGGCCGGAAGGGCATGCCGGACTGAGTCACCGGGTGGGTCGCAGCCTGGCTCGCCATGTGGCGCCGAAAGCGAGAACGCCCCGACAATGGTCGGGGCGCTTGCGCCGGGTACCGGTCGGCAGGTTCAGCTCAGGTAGCCGCGCAGCTGTTCCTTCTGGAGGGACATCCGGAGCTTGTTGAGCGCCTTGGCCTCGATCTGGCGGACCCGTTCGCGGGTGACGCCCATGTCGTGGCCGATGCCCTCGAGGGTCCGTTGCTGGCCGCCATCGAGCCCGAACCGGCGCCGCACGACGTACCGCTCGCGCTCCGTGAGGTGCGTCTCCAGCAAGTTGTTCACATCCTCGCAGAGCATCCGCTGCAATGCAGTGGCCGGGGGGCTGGCCGTGTGCTGGTCGCGGATGATGTCACCCAGTCGCGAGTCTTCTTCCTTTCCGATGGGGGTCTCGAGGGAGACGGGCTCCTGGTCCGCCTTGGTGATCTCGCGCAGTTTCTCGACCGTGATGGCCAGCTCCTCCGCCACCTCGACTTCCGACGGCTGACGGCCGAGGCGCTGGCTCATGAGGCGAATGGTTTTCTTGACCCGGCTGATGGTTTCGACCATGTGAACCGGCACCCGGATGGTGCGGCCCTGGTCAGCAATGGCCCGCGTGATGGCCTGGCGGATCCACCAGGTGGCGTAGGTC
>JAYKHL010000106.1:0-34833 GCA_035284865.1 Candidatus Sericytochromatia bacterium
GATCTCCGGGCACGCCGACCGCCTGGTGCCGGTGAACATGTATGCGCCGCCAGATGCCAGCCGTGACGGGCTTCGCCTGCTGTTCCTGGCGGGCAGTGGCTACCCGGAGGCCCTCAACGTCCTGGACCTCGGGCCCGCGCCCCCTCCCGAAGCGGACCTGCACCTCGTGCTGGTCGAGCCCTCTTATGGCCCGTCAGGTGCCGAGCTGGCTTTCATCCGCAGGCTCCCGCCAGAGGCCGTGCTGCTGCTGGTGCTGATGCCCGATGAGCGCCTCCACGACGCCCGCCGGCGGGAAGTGGCGGCGACGGCCGGGGTGCGCGCGGACCGCGTCGTGGTGGCAAGCACCGTCGCCGACCTCCAGCCCGTGCTCGCCCGGCGCCTGGTGGCGCGGTTCAAGGACCAGGCCGTGGCTCTCGCCCGACAGTTCCCCTTCTTGCGGGAAGAGGCCGTTTCCCAGGAGGTCCTGGCAACGTCTCAGCAGAACGCGATGGTCGGGGTGATTCCGGTGCCGGGGGCAGACATGCCGGTGATGACGCTGAACCAGATCAAGATGGTGATGCGGCTCGCCACCATGTACGACCAGCCTCTGGCTTACGATCGCCTGCGCGAGGTGCTGGCCGTGGTGGGGGGGGGCTTCGCGCTGCGCACCGCGGCCCGGCAGGTGGCAAAGCTCCTCCCGGGGCCGGGCTGGCTTGTGGCGGGGGGGATGGGGTATGCGGGCACGCTCGCAATGGGCAAGGCTGCCGCAGAGTTTTTCCGGCGCACGGCGCGACCGGGCCCCAGCGGGCCAGCCTTCGGCCCTGATGGACGCCCGGTCATCGACGCCCAGGCGACGGTCGTGGACCCGACAGGGCCCGCCTGATCCCGTGCCGGCCACCTCCCTCATCCTGGGCATCGAGTCCAGCTGCGACGAGACCTCCGTGGCCGTGGTGCGTGACGGCCACCAGATCCTGGCCAACCTGGTGGCGTCCCAGGTCGAACTGCACCGAAGGTTCGGCGGCGTCGTGCCCGAGGTGGCGTCCCGGCAGCACATCCTGACGCTGAACCCCTTGCTGCGCGAGGCCCTGCAGGCTGCAGGGGTCGGGTTCTCAGACCTCACGGCGGTGGCGGGGACTCACGCCCCCGGGCTGATGGGGGCCTTGCTGGTCGGCTTGGTGGGAGCCAAGAGCGCGGCCTGGGCCCTCGGTGTTCCCTTCGTGGGGGTGCACCACCTGGCGGCCCACATCTGGGCCAACGTGATCGCGGATCCGTCGTTGCCCCTGCCGCTCGTCTGCCTGCTGGTGTCCGGGGGCCACACGGCCCTCGTGCGCGTGAACGGCCCGAGGGACTTCGTCACCCTCGGGGAGACGATCGACGACGCCGTGGGCGAGGCCTATGACAAGACGGCGCGGCTCCTGGACCTGCCCTACCCCGGTGGCCCGCACATCGATCGGCTCGCGGCCCAAGGGGACCCTCGGGCCTTTGCCTTTCCCAGGGCCTTGCTGCACGAGCCCGGGTTCCGCTTCAGCCTGAGCGGCCTCAAGACGGCCGTCCGCAAGTCCGTCGAGAAACAGCGCCTGGCCGGGCTGCCGCTGCCCGTGGCCGACGTGGCCGCCAGCTTCCAGGCCGCCGTGGTGGACGTTCTCGTGGCCAAGACGCTGGCTGCCACCGAGACCGAGGGCCTGACCACCGTGGCGCTGGCGGGCGGCGTCGCAGCGAACGGGGCGCTGCGCCGGCGCCTCGCGGAGGCCTGTGCAGCCCGCGGTTGGCGCCTGTCGCTCCCGCCGATGGAGCTCTGCACCGACAACGCCGCCATGATCGCCGGGCTCGCCCACGCCCTGCTCGCCACCGGCGAGCCGGACCCGCTCTGGCTGGCGCCGCAGGCGCGGCTGGCGCTGCCGGGGCCCGCAGGCCGTTGAGCCACCCCGCAGCGCGCCACTGCCAGGCTCAACGCCCCGGCATCAGCGCCAGCACACAGCCGACCACCGTCATCCCATCCGCGAGGATGCGCCACGCGCGGTAGGGCGGGCTCACGTGCACCCGGAATGGCTCGGCCCTGGCCAGGTCGGTCAGCCGGGTGCGGATCGCCCGCCCCGTATACACGAGATCACAGGCGTTCAAGACGAGGGTCACGGCCCACACGAGGGCAAACACCTCGTGGTGCTCGCGCAGCAGGACCACCAACCAGGCGCCCCAACCGATCACGCTCCAGCTGAACAGCAAGCCCGCTTGCAGGGAAGCGCTCATCACCTCGGGCCCGTGGAGTCGTGCCGTCTCGAGGTACGCGGCATAGGTCTCGTCGTTGCGAAACAGCACGATGTAGAGGCTCACCACGGCGGCGCTCGCCGCAGCCAGCGTGAACACCCAGCCGATCCCGTCCATCGTCAGGTCCCTTCCTGTCCCCGCGGCGGCAGCGCCAGGCGCGCGAGCGCCCACAGCACCCCCACGGAGCAGGCGGCGATCCCGACAGCAAAAACGACGGGCGGCACAAGGCCCAGCGTCAGCTCGCGGCTCAGGAGGTCAGCATCGGTGAGGGGCCCATTCCCCGCCAGCCGCAGCAGCACCCACAGGTCGTGGAACGAGTTGAGGATGCTGCGAACAGCCAGGAACGCCAGCAGCCAGGAGACCACCCACCCGGCCCCGCGCACGGCTACCCAGCCGAAGAAGGCGGCAAACGCCAGCCCTGCGGGCAGGCCGAACCAGTCCCGGGTCCACCCCAGCGTCAGGATCAACATGAAGCCTGCCAGGCCCCAGCAGATGAGCCGTTCCGGGCCGCGGTGGCGGGCGGCCAGCAGCAGTGCCCCTCCCCAGAGGCAAGCCCCCGCGTAGCCAGCCACCAGGATGAGGGGCCGGAAGCCGCCCCGGGTGTAGGCGACGCCGCTGCCGTCGGGGTGCACGGCGAGGGACAGGAAGGCTCCCCCCGTCAGGACCGCGGCCAGGCCGTGGCAGGCCTCGTGCACGAAGGTCAAGAACAGCTGGTCGACCCACAGCCCCCGAGGCAGCAGGCCCACGCCGAGGGACGCGACCACCGCGACCGCCAGCGCATGCTCTCGCAGGACCCGTTCCAGCCGAGAGGGTGCGGCGAGCGCCTCCTCGCTCACAGCCAGTAGGCCTCGCCCGGGCGAACGAAGCCCCAGAAGCCATGGGCCCGGGCATCGACCTCCGGCGCGTGGTTGTAATGCATCAGCCGGGTGACGGCCTTGATCGCGGGCGGCAGCTCGCGATCGAGGAGGCTGAAGGGCGTGTGGACGCCGGGCGAGGAGTCGAAGAGCTGGCAGTCCTGAAACACCGCCCGCAAAGGCGCCCCACCCAGGCCTTCGGCCGGGGGGAGCAGCTGGCTGTCCGAGGAGTAGTAGACGTCCTCCCCCAGGAAGAAGCCGTAGCAAGGCTTGCCCGGCACATGCACCGTCGGACGCGGCGTCAGCACCGGCAGCCCCGGCAGCGCGACGACCCCTCCCTCTTCGAGGGGTCGGGGCTCGAAGTAGGCGTCGAGGCCTGCCTCACCGGGCGTGCCGTCCGCAGCGTTGATGCGCGCCAGGCCGCCGCGCAGCGTCCCCTCCCAGAGCTCCTCGTAGAGCGAGGCGGGGAACCACAGGACCGGCCGATGCCGGTACACGTAGCGGTTGAGCTGGGCCCACAGCTGCAGCCCGCCGACATGGTCGTCGTGGACGTGCGTCAGGAACGCCTGGCGGACCGACGCCAGCCGGCCGCTGGTCTTCAGCTCGTGCACCGTCACCGGGCCGCAGTCCACCAGCAGGTGCGAGGACGCGTCTTCGGCCTCAAGCCAGACGTTGTTGTTGCCGAGCTCGGGGCTCAGGCCGGCGCCCACGCCGAGGAAGGTCAACGAATATCGTGGTGCCATGCGTCAGGAGTCCGTCGGGGCCAGGCTCGCCATTGTACCACCGCCCGCGTGCTGAGCGGCGCGTGGGGCCCTGCGAGAAGGCCCGACCTCTCGCGAGGCCGGGCCTTCGGGTGCCGGGGCTCAGGCCGCCAGGCCGTCGCCACCACCGGGACAGGTGCCGCCACCGTTGCCGCCGTGCGGGCAGCCGGGGCCGGCAGCTTGGGCGTCGCCTCCACCGCCCGGGCAGGTGCCACCGCCGTTGCCGCCGTGCGGGCAGCCGGGGCCGGCCGCCTCCACGCCGTTCCCGCCGCCAGGGCAGGTGCCGCCGCCGTTGCCGCCGTGCGGGCAGCCAGGGCCAGCAAGGGCCGGCGCGGAGGAGAGGGCCAGGACTGCCATGGCGGCGAAGGCCGCGAGCTTCTTCATCATTGGAGGTTCCTCCTGTGAGCCGGCAGGAAGCCGGCCGGGCAAGCATTTCAACGCCTCCACAGATACCGCATTACCTTCCCTTAAGCCAAATTAAACGTTTTTTATCCCGCTTCACAAAACGCTCCCCCCGGACGCCAAACGGGCCCCTGAATCATCACCAAAGCCGTGTCAGCAGGACCATTCAGCCTATTTAACACGGAAAACAGGCATGAACAGGGATTCGCCCGAGCGCCAAGGTGAAAGCCGTGATGGGAAGGGGACTCACAGCTTAATGGAGATTTAAAATTACTTTCTTTAAATCTTGGTTATCAGCGCCATAAATTCCGAAAAAGACACGCAGCCATGCGGGTTTCCGGAGTTGCGGTGACGCAAGGCCGGGCGTCCGGCGCCCGACAGAGTTCATATGCTGTTCAAGAGCCTCTTCGTCTGGCGTCGCAGCCCCGTCGCGGTGGCCTCCCTGGCCTCGCTCGCGGTGGCGATCAGCGCCTGCGGCCGCGGGCTTCCGGGGCCCACCGACGCGCGCGCCACGGCCCCTCGACCGGCGACGACCAGGCTCCACGCTCCGGGCCAGATCACGCTCTTCACCCAGCCTGAGAGCGGCAGCGGGGCGATCGTGGGGGCCATCGACGGCGCCCGCCACAGCGTCTGGCTGCAGATGTACATGGTGACGGACCCCGTCGTCGTCGAGGCCCTCGGCCGAGCGGCCGCGCGGGGCCTGGAGGTCCGTGTCCTGCTGGAGGAGACCCCGGCCCAGCCGGGCCAGAACCGGCAGGTGGCCGCCGACCTCGAGGCCCGGGGCGTCCTCGTGGCCTGGACCAACCCGGCGTTCTCTCTGACCCACGCCAAGACGATGCTCATCGATGGCGAGGTGGCCTACGTGCTCACCTACAACCTCACCCGGGCAGCCACGGCGAGCAACCGGGAGCTGGCGGTGATCGACCGAGCCCAATCCGACGTTGCGGAGCTCAAGCGGATCTTCGTGGCAGACTGGAACCGGGAGGCGTACATGCCCGTCGATCCGGACCTGGTCGTCAGCCCGGAAAACGCGCGTCGCCGGATCCTGGGCCTGATGACGAGGGCCCGCCGGGAGCTGCTGGTGGGGGTCGAGGTCCTGAACGATGCCGAGGTCGTTGCGACGCTGGTGGAGCAGCGTCGGGCAGGGGTGGACGTGCGGGTGCTGGTGGGCAGCGTGCGAAAGCTCCCCGCCAACCTCCCGGCGGCGCGCACCCTCGTGGCCCAGGGCGTCCCGACACGGAGCCAGGGAAGGCCCTACCTGCACGCCAAGTACATGGTGGCGGATGGGGAGAGGGCCTACCTGGGCTCGATCAACCTGTCCAGCCAGTCCCTGGACAGCAACCGCGAGCTGGGCTTGCTGATCGGTGAGGGGCCGGCCATCGGCCAGATGCGGGACGTGTTCCTGCGAGACTGGGGGGGCGCCCGCGATCCCGAAGCCGACGCCCCGGAGGCTCGCAGGCGCTAGAGCACCGTCAACTGCGCGCGCGCGCAGCGCGGCGGTAGGTCTCGGCCTGCGCCTTGGCGAGCCGATCGCACCGCTCGTTATAGGGGTGTCCCGCGTGGCCCTTCACCCACTCCCAGGCCACACGGTGGGGGGTCACGGCCGCGTCGAGGGCCTCCCAGAGCTCGCGGTTCTTCACGGGCTCGCCCCCGGCGTTCTTCCAGCCACGCCGTCGCCAGCCTGCCATCCACTCGGTCATGCCCTTGATGACGTACTGGCTGTCGCTGACGATGCGAACCCGGCACGGACGCTTCAGGGCCTGCAGGCCCGAGATGACGGCCATCAGCTCGGCTCGGTTGTTGGTGGAGTGTGGCTCGCCGCCGACAAACTCCTTTTCGACCCCCTTGTAGACCAGGATCGAAGCCCACCCTCCCGGGCCCGGGTTGTCGAGGGCGCAGCCGTCGGTGTACAGGGTGACATCGCTGAGTTCGGTCAAGGGAAACCTCTGCCTGCCGCCGCCGGGGAAGGGCACCTCACCGGCCGTTCCATCATACCGCAGCCGCCTCGTCTGGTATAATCAGCGACCTTGAGGAGGAACGACGCCATGTCCGAGTTCGATCGCGCCCCCGTGCTGTCCGATGACGATGACGCCGTCTCGGTGCGTCCGCCCGTGGTTGACGCCAGGGCCGAAGACCGCCTCAACCCGCCCTCGGAGTACGAGGTCCTGGACCTTGCAGGGCTCGCGCCAGAGGCGCTGAAGGCCCGGCTGAACGCGCTGGGAGACGAGGGGTGGGCCCTGGTGGCCGCCTCGCCTGCCTTCATCTTCCGACGGCTGAAGAAGGTGGACGCGCAGAAGCCCAAGGCGCGGGTAGGCTTCGGCCTGGGGTGACCCCGGTCAGAAGGCAGGCCGCACCTCGCCAACCCGGGCCCCCAGGTTGTTGATCACCTCGGGGGCCAGGTGGCCCGCCAGCCCCGGGCTCGGGGGCAGGGGGCATCCGGCCAGCGTGAGGGCGCGGGCGAGCGCCGGGCCGATCGCCCGCTTGCCCCCATCCGTGACCTTGAGCGCCCAGGCCGGACCTTCGCCCAACCAGGCCCCCGCGTGAACCGCCTCCCCCCCGATCTTGGCCACGAGGCGTCCCGCCCCCGCCCCGACCAGCGCTGTGTCCAGGCGCCCGGGCCCCGCCACGAGCTCCGGGTGCCTCGCGAAGGCCTCCAGGGCCCGGGCAGCCGCGGCCGCCACGTCGTCGTTGAGGCCGCGACCCGACGCCACCCGTGCGTAAGCTTGCGCCAGGCCCCTCACGGACAGCCGCCACACGGGAGCCCCACAGCCATCAACCCCCACCCCCACCGCGTGGCTCGGCACCCCCGCAGCAGCGGCCAGCAGGTCACGAATCCAGCGCTGGAGCGGGTGATCAGGGTCCCGGTAGCCGGCCAGGTCCCACCCCAGGTGCTGACACACCACCAGCATCGCCGCATGTTTTCCCGAACAGTTACAGCGGAGGGTGTCCGGGACCGCTCCCGCCCGGATCAGGGCGTGAGCTGTCGCCTCGTCATAGGGCGTGTGGCGGCCGCACCGCAGCGCCGAGAGCGGCAGCCCGGCCCGCGTCATCAGGGCCTGCACGACGGCGCGGTGCCGGTCTGTGCCCGAGTGGGAGGCCTGCGCCACGGCCAGGGTCTCAGGGGCCAGGGCCAGCGCATCAGCTGCGCCGGACAGCAGCAGCGGCAGCACCTGCAAGGGCTTCACGCTGGACCGGACCCACACCGCGGTGTCAGGGTCGCCACGGCTCACAAGCACCCGTCCCTCGGCCGTCACCACCACCAGGTGGCCCGCGTGGATGGACTCGACCTCACCGCTGCGGGTGACGAGGGCCAGAGGCTCCCCCAGGCGCCGAGGGCTCACCGCCCGAGCCCTCGGCCCACATCGAGCAGGCCCGCGCCGTGGAAGACGTCGAAGCCCGGCACGGGATCTCCGGCGGGAGTCAGGTCGCGGGCCGTGCGCTTCAGGCGCTCCGTCACCTGGGCTGGTGTCCAGCCAGGGTTCTGCGTCAGCAACAGGGCGGCAGCGCCCGCCACCATGGGGGCAGCCATGCTGGTGCCGCTGAGGTAACCGTAAGGCACGCCCGGGCTGAGCCGCGTCGGGATGGTGGAGAACACGTCCACGCCTGGCGCGGCCAGCGTCACCCAGCTGTTGAAGTTGGAGAAGACCGTCCGTCGAAGGTCCGGCCCCACAGCCCCGACGCTGATCACGCCCGGGTAAGACGCGGGGTACTCGAGGTAGTTTCCATCTCCGGCCTCGTTGCCAGCCGCGGCGACCACCACGGTCCCCGCCGCCACCGCGCGCTGCACCGCCTCCGCCTCGAGGGGGCTGTAGTCGGGAGAGCCGAGGCTGAGGTTGGCGACCGCGGCCCCCCGAGAGACGGCGTAGTCGAGCGCAGCGACGGTGTTCCAGGTGGAGCCGGTGCCGTCCACCCCCAGCACGCGGATCGGCAGCACCCGCCCACGCCAGGCGACGCCGCAGCCGCCCTGCCCGTTGTCCCCCACCGCTGCGACGATGCCGGCCACGTGGGTGCCGTGGCCGAAGTCGTCGTCGGGCGGCTGGCCCGCCTCGACCAGGTTGCGAGCCCCCGCCCGGTCCACATTGGCCGCCAGATCCGGGTGGCTCATGTCGATGCCCGTGTCGATCACGGCCACCACGATGCCCGGGTCCCCCGCCGTCACCTCCCACGCGGCCTCGGCCCGGATGGCCGCGAGCCCCCAGGTGGCGGCCACCCCAGCCTGAGGCGAAGAGGCCACCAGCGCCTCGTCGTTGGGCCGGGCCAGGAGGCCCCGCGCCGGCCGCAGGGCCCCCTGGTGCTGGCTGCGGACGAGGCGGTTGGGCTCGGCCCCCCGCAGGCCAGGCCGGCCCCGCAGGGCCTGGCAGGTGGCCCACTCCGAGCCCGCCGCCACGCGCACCAGCTCCAGGGTCCCCCGCCGCGCCAGGAGCGTCCCCCCGACGGCTGCCGCCAGCGCGACGGCGGCAGCCTCCCCGGGCGGCTCCTCCCAGTGAACGATGACCTCGCCGGGACGGAGGGGGCCACGTGGGGGTGTCAGCGCCCAGCCCGTGGGCGCGACCCCGGCGAAGCCCCCACAGCCAGCCAGGGCCAGCAGCGCCAGCAAGGCGGCGAGCCGCCACCGGGGCCGCCTCACAGCGAGAACCCCATGTCTCGCACCTCCGCCTCACGCTTCCGCACGCGGTAGGGCCGGACAGGCACTCGCGCGCCGGGTGCCGCGACCGCCGCAACGTCGAAGCGAGGGGCGGCAGGCAGCACCCCCTCCTCGAGCACCTCCACGGCCCGCAGGCTCCAGGTGTACTTGCGGTCCGGTCGAAGGGCCCCGCCGTTGATGTCGTTCGGCGCGAAGCCCGGATAGGTGATCTCCGAGAAGCGGGTGCGCCCCACCCACTTCAGCTGGGCCTCACCCACCTCGCGCACGCGAACCTCGTACTCGACCTCCACGGCCAGCGGCGTCCAGCTGAACGTCGGCCGCTGGCCCACCCCTGTCGCGCCCGCGGAGGGCTCCACCACCCGGGGCACCGAGAGCAACGCAAAGGCAGCCCGCCCCGGATCGTTCGTCGTGAGCGACACCACGCTGCTGGTCTTTCCCGCCGCGTCGGTGGCCTCCCCGGTGACGACGTACTTGAGGCCAGCCAGCACGGGCACGGGCAGGCTCTGGCTGCTGGCGAACGCGCGGGCCACCGGCACGAAGCCCAGCACACCAAAATCCAGCGCGACATCCGTCTGGACCCCCCCGAACCCACCCAGGTTGCTGTAGCTGACCCGCACGGGCTGGATCGGGACCTGCGAGGCGATCTGGATGGGTCGGGTCTGCGCGGACTCCGGGATGGTGTCTCCGAGTCGCCAGGACCCCACCTCGTAAGCGAACTGGAGGAAATGGAACGGCTGCGGCGCAGCCACACCCTCCACCCAGGGGGCGCTCAGCGTCCCGCGCGCGAGCACCGCGCTCAGGATGCGGCCGGGCGAGGGAGCCTTGTACTCGACGGCGTACGCGCCGTTGGACACCGCCACGGAGGTGCCTGCCAGGCAAACCATTGCGGGCTCGACGAGAGAGGCCAGGCCCGCGACGGGCCCTGAGAGTTGCAAGAACCTGACGGGCATGGGGCTGGCGGGGACGAACAGGGGCTCCAGGGCGAACGCGAGGTCACCGTCGGGGCTCACGGGGATGCCGCCCTGCGTCTGGGAGACGTAGCCGGCTCGCGCCACCGACACCTCGTCGCTCGCAAAGTTGCCGAAGAGCCGGAAGCGCCCTTGCCCATCCGTCACGGTCTGCCCGAGGCCGGCCAGCACCGTGGCACCGCCGACGGGGAGCCGGGTGCGCGCGTCCACCACGCGCCCCGTGAGTGGCCGGCCGAGGCCCGGGACGAAGAGCCCCGCCAGCGCGAGATCACACCCGGAGAGGGTCGGCACAGCGGTCAGAACGACCGCGAGGGACCGAGAAGCGACGGAGCGGGACATGCCACCCCCAGTATACCCGGCGCGCGTGGGCCGCGGTGGGTCACCCCGGAGGCCAGGCCAACGGACGCCCACCAAGCACGTGCCAGTGCAGGTGAGGCACGGTCTGGCCCGCGTCGCGCCCCTGGTTGCACACGACGCGGTAGCCGCCCTCCGCCAGGCCGGCCTCCTGCGCCGCCGTGTTCGCGGCAGCGGCCAGGTGGCCGAGCAGGGGGCCATCGGCTGCCGTCAGCTCGGCGAAGCCGCCGATGTGCCGCTTGGGGATCACCAGCAGGTGGGTCGGGGCCTGGGGGTGCAGGTCCCGGAAGGCGAGGGTGTACGCGTCTTCGTGCACCTTCTGGGCAGGAAGCTCCCCCGCGACCAGGCGACAAAACAGGCAGTCGGACACGGGAGCCTCCCTCGTGGCATTCGGAGGCGTTATAGCCGCCTGCCTCCCGCCCCGTCAAGCCACCCGAGCGTCATGCACAGCGGGCGCTGGCGGCGGCGCAGAGGCCAGAGCCGCAGGCCTGAGCCAAAGTAGAGCAGCCCCCCTACCCTCCCCACCCTCCGGAGGCACCGATGGCACACGCCCTGACCGCTCCCCCCCGCCGCCCGAGCTGCTTCGTGCTGTGGCTGGTGGCAGCCGGCCTGCTGGGCGCCTGCCACTGGGGCCAGGCCCCGGGTGCGGCGCGTGGGTTGCCACTGCCGGAGGCCGGGGCCCCGACGGCGCCACCAGGGCCTGGCAGCAGCCCGCCGGAGCCACTGCTGGCCGCGCCCGAGCCCGCAGCTGGGTGGCACACGGTGGAGGTCCCGCTGGACCGCCCGGAGGCATCGTTCGTCGACCCCGTCAGCCCCGCCGGGCGCTCGACCCGGGCCTTCTTCCCCGGCCTGTGGGTCTCGCAGGGCGGGCTGCTGGAGCAACGGCAAGGCCTTCGGCTCGCCGCCCTCACCTTTCGGCGCTACGCCGGGGATGCCTTCGGTGCCCCGGGCGGCAAAGCCCCGGCCCGCTACCGCACGGACCTCCAGGTGTGGGTCTACCAGCCCTCGTCCCAGTACCCCGGCATGGTGGGCGCCCCGCTGGGTGTGCTGGGCTTCGCGCCATACTTCGTCGACGAGCGCCGCTACCTGCTCGCCGTGGCCAAGCCTGAAGCCTACGAGGTATGGGCCGTGGATGGGCAGCGCCCCGGCACGCTGTGGCCCTCGGAGAGCAGGCTCCTGCGACACGTCCGCCCCGCGCCGCTCACGCTCGGCGCCGCGGTCTCCTGGTCGATCGCGATCGACACGGCGCGCCAGGAGGCCCGCGTCTGGGCCGATGGGCAGGAACTGGGGGCGTTCACCACGCCGCTGCTGACCCACCGGGGACAGTCGGTGGCTCTCGTCTCGAACGGAAACTTCGTGCGCTTCCGGGATCTGCGGCTGTCCGCGCCGTGACCCGCGGCAGGCTTGAGCGAGCCCCGATCGCACGGTACGATCTGGTGCTGAGGCACGGTGCCGGGCCCCTGGCCGGGCGCGGCGGGAGGAGCGAGATGAACCAGGCGAGCATCAACGACGTCTTCGAGAGCCTGGCTGCTCGCTACAGGGCCGGCGCCCTGTCCCGGGACACGAACCTCCTTCGCGGGCGGGTGGAGCCCCCTGCCCCGGGCGACCTCGAGGCCCTGCCTGCGCCGGGCTCTGACGGGTGGCACGCCCTGCGGAAGGCCGGCACTCACGCGCTTGGCGCCGGACACGTGGGGGTCGTCATCCTGGCAGGCGGCATGGCGACGCGGTTCCAGTACGACCGCCCCAAGGGCCTGTACCCGATCTGGCAGGGCCAGAGCTTCCTCGGCCTGAAGCTGCAAGCCGTGCGGCAACTCGGGGTTCCGGTGCCGGTGTTCCTGATGACCAGCTTCGCGACCGACGCCGCGGTGGCCGAACACCTGGCGGAGCACGACCACTTCGGGCTGGATCCGACCCTGGTGCACCGGTTCCAGCAGTACCGGATGCCCCGGCTCGCGCCCGGTGGCGGCGCCTACGTCGAGGACGGCCGCCCGAGCCTGGCGGCCCCTGGCCACGGAGACTTCCCGTTCGCCCTCCGGGAGAGCGGGCATCTCGAGGCCTTCCTCGCAGCAGGCGGCCGGTGGCTCTGCTTCTCGAACGTGGACAACCTCGGCGCCACCGTCGACCCCGTGATCCTCGGCGGGCACGTGCTCGCGGGGGCACAGATGACGGTGGAGGTGGCTGCCAAGAACCCCGGGGACCAGGGGGGAGCGCCGGCACGGGTGGATGGCCGGCTGCAGCTGGTGGAGGGCTTCGCCTTCCCACCAGGCTTCGACCAGGATCAGATCCACGTCTTCAACACCGCCAACTATGTGTTCGACGCCGCAGCCCTCACCCCCGAGGTCGAGCTGCCGTGGTACGTCGTGGAGAAGCAGGTCCGCGGCGAGACCGTGGTGCAGTTCGAGCACCTCGCCGGCGACCTCTCCACCGTGCTGTCGACCCGTTTCGTGCAGGTGCCCCGGGAAGATCGCTTCCTGCCCGTGAAAAGCGTGGAAGACGTCCCGGGCGTGGCGGAGATCTTGAGCCGTTGCTGGGCTGCAAAGCTTGCGGTGATGCGGTAACCGGCCTGCGCCAGCGATCAGGGCCCCGAATTTTAACTGTGAATTAACGTCAGCTTCTCCTTCCCGCAAGCGACAACCCCATCATCCAAGGTGCGTGATGGTTGTGTGAACTGCGAGAAGGAGCCCCACAATGACGAACGGCACGATGAACAAGCTGCTGCTGGTTGGCCTGGTCGCTGGCCTGCTCACGGGTTGCGGCACCCCGACCCAGCCTGACTATGGCTACGAGGACCCCGGGTTCTCCGACCCGGGGTTCTCCGACCCGGGCTTCGGCACCACCCCGACCACGCCAGGTTTCGGCACCACGCCCACCACGCCGGGCTTCGGCACCACGCCGGGCTACGGCGCCACGCCCGGCTTTGGCACCACGCCCGGCTTCGGCGGCACGCCCGGCTTCGGCGGCACCCCAGGGATGGGCATGGAGCTGACGGCATCCGTGATCTCCAAGAAGAACGGCCGCCTCTTCGGAATGGGCACCTTCCGGTGCACGGTCGAGGTCAGCAACCCTGGGGCCACCCCCCGCACCGGCACCCTGACGGTGACCTTCAAGAACGGCTCGAGGACGTCCAAGATGGGCCCCGTGGTGCAGCAGGTGTCGCTGGCGGCGAACGAGACTCGCACCTTCGACTTCCAGGACAAGGCCTGGAGCACCGATGACGTCGAGGTCTTTGTGACCACCGACCCTGCGATGGGGGGCGGAATGGGCATGGGGGGCGGCACGCCCGGGTTCGGCTCGATGACCGGGGCCCAGCCCGGCTTCGGTGGCACCCAGTCCCCCTACGGCGCCCCCACCGGCTACGGCACCCCTTACTGAAGCTCTTTCTCCTTCCGCGCACGCACGCACACACGCAACGACAGGGCCCGTCCACCCGGACGGGCCCTGTCGTGTTGAGGCGGGGTGGCTGGTCGGAGGCAGCTCCCGCGCCTCCCGCGCTTCAGCGCGCCAGTGCCGGAGCCGCGGCGCCGGGCGCGACCACCCCGAGCCCCTCGCCCCGCAGCGTCCAGGTGCGGGCCTCGTCGATGCGAACCGCCACCAACTCGCCGGCCAGCGAGGCGTCGCCCGGAAAGAACACCACCCGGTTGTTCCGCGCACGGCCCGTGAGCACCGCCGGATCCCGGGTGGAGGGCCCCTCAACGAACACCTCCTGAACCGACCCCACCATCGCGCGGCTGACGGTGGTTGCTACCTCGTTGACGACGGCGTTGAGCTCCCGCAGGCGACGGTCCTTGACCTCGTCCGGCACCTGGTCGGCGCGGGTGGCAGCATGGGTGCCGGGCCGCGCGGAGTACGCCGCCGTGTTGACAGCCGCGAAGCGCACCTCCCGCACGATCGACACGGTCTGCTGGAACTGCGCCTCGGTCTCGCCCGGGAAGCCGACGATCAGGTCGGTGCTGATGCCGGCCTCCGGCAGGATGCTGCGGATCAGGTCGATCTTCGCAAGGTACTTGGCGCGGGTGTAGCCACGCGCCATCTGGCGCAGCACGTCGTCATCGCCGTGCTGGTTGGGGATGTGGAAGTAATCGCAGACGTTGGGCAGGGCAGCGATGCGTCGCACGAGATCCTCGTCCAGGTCGCGTGGGTGGCCTGTCAGCCAGCGCACGCGCTTCACCCCTGGGACCGCAGCCGTGGCCTCGATCAGGTCGGCGAGCGAGCGCCGCGGCTCCAGGTCCTTGCCGTACCCGTTGATGTTCTGGCCGAGCAACACCACCTCTCCGAAGCCCTCAGCGGCAACGCGCTCGACCTCCCGCACCACGTCCGTGATGTCACGCGACTTCTGGTCGCCTCGCACCTTCGGGACAATGCAGTAGGTGCAGCGGTCGTTGCAGCCGTAGATGGCCGTGATCCATGCCGAGTGCCGGCCCTGACGCAACACGGGCATCTCCGGGGGCAGCTCGTCGGAGAAGGGGCGCAGAGAGACGAGCGGTGTGCGCTCACGCTGGACGGTTGCCAGCAGGCCCGGTAGCTCGTGCACGTTCTCCGTGCCGAACACGAGGTCCACGTGCGGGGCCCGAAGTCGGATCCGCTCGCCCATGTACTGGGCGACACAGCCCGACACGGCCAGGATGGCCTCCGGCTTGAGGCTCTTGATCTCGCGAAGCTCACCCAGCAACGAGAAGAGCTTGTCCTCGGCCTTCTCGCGCACGGCGCAGGTGTTGACCACCACCAGGTCGGCCATGTAGGGCGTGTCCGAGGCGGTGTAGCCGGCCTCGGCCAGCATCCCCAGCATCCGCTCGGAGTCGTTCTGGTTCATCTGGCAGCCGTAGGTCTTGATGTATACTTGCTTGGCCATCGAGGGGCCTCCCGTGGGGCCCGCAGGCCCGTCACCCGTACCCGTGCGCGACGCGGCAGCCGCAGCCGCCGGACGGCCGCTCGCGGCCACCCCGCGCCCCGAATTTTACCACAGCGGCGAGGAGGCCCCGTGGAAGCCCACGACATGCGCATCCAGACCGTCATCGACTGTATGGTTGCCCTCGCGCCCCCCAGGCTGGCTGAAAGCTGGGACAACGTGGGCCTGATGGTGGGGAACCCCGCGGAGCCACTGCGGGGCGTCACGGTGGCGCTGGACCCGACGCTGGAAGCCGTGGAGGCTGCCCTCGCCCACGGGTCCAACCTTCTGGTGACGCACCACCCGTTGCTCTTCAAGCCCCCTCGCAGCCTGGATCTGCGCAGCGAGCCGGGTCGCACCGTGGCGGCCCTGATCCGGGGTGGGTGCGCGCTGTACGCGGCCCACACCAACCTCGACGTGACGGCCGTGAACCACGCCCTTGCCGAGAAGCTGGGAGTGGTCCCGACTGGCCTGATGCACCGCACGGGCGAGCAGGCCCTCTACAAGGTGGCCGTGCAGGTGCCGGAGGCCCGGGCCGAGGCGATCCGTGAAGCCGTGTGGCAGGCCGGGGGCGGGGCCTCCGAGCGCTATGATCGCTCCGCCTACAGCTGGGCCACGGAGGGCACCTTCAGGCCGCTGCCCGGGGCCAGCCCCGCGGTGGGGGAGGTTGGGGCCCAGGCGAGGACGTCAGAGCTGCGGCTCGAGTTCCTCGTGTCGGCCGAACGGCTCGGGGCCGTGCGTACCGCCGTGCTCGCCGCCCACCCCTACGAGGCCCCGGCGCTCGACGTGGTGGCGCTCCACGGGGCGGGCCAACCCGAGGGCTTCGGCCTCGTGGGCGACCTTGCGGCGCCCGAGCGGCTGGAGGCCCTGGCGCGACGGGCCTGCGCCGCGCTCGGCCTGCCAGCCGTCCGGCTGGTGGGGCCGCCGACGCGCCTGGTGAGGCGCGTGTGCTGGCTCGGCGGAAGCGGCGGCGACTACTGGCGTGACGCGTTGGCGGTCGGGGCGGACGTCTACGTGACGGGCGAGGTGCGCCACCACGCCGCCCTCGATGCCCTCGCTGCGGGCCTCAGCCTCGTCGAGGTCGGCCACGTCGGCTCCGAACAGCCCGTCGTGCCGTGGGTGGCGGAGCACCTGCAGCGAGCGTTGGGGGCCACGGTGCCCGTGCACGCCTTGCACCAGATCGATCCGCTCCGGGTCGTCGTGCCTGCAGTGCCCGGATAGCCCTCGGGGCCGGCCCCCGTCAAGGGTGAGCCACGGGCTTCGGACGACACGTCGCGTGACGCGCAAGCCGCTCGGGGACGACGCCCGCTCACGGATCCATGTACGTTCGCCAGATCTCCCGGTCGGACTCGACCTGGCGGGCATAGGACTCGCTGAACGGAGAGAGGCGCTCCTGAAGGGCCTTGACCCCACCCGCGTCGGCCAGCACGGCTGCGGCCCGGCCGGAGCGGGCGTGGGCGCGGGCGGTGACGAGGGCAACGGCATCCAGGTAGCGGCTGAAACGAGCCTCCGTGCGCAGCTTGTCCACCGCCACCTCCCCCCGCCAGGGGGATAGCTCTCGCACCAGCAGGCCCCCTCCGCCGGCCGGCGCCACCCCAAGGTAGCGATCCGCCTGCGGCACGAAGCGATCCCAGGCCTGCCGCACCCGTTCCGCATCGGAGCCGCGCCCCCGCTTCACCCACGGCCCGGCGGAAGGAGGCCCCGCCTCCTTGAGGTCGAGCAACAGATCGTCGGCGTGGCCGGGGCCCGGCCCTTCCACGAGCGCAAGGTAGCGGTGTCGCGACAGGCTGGCGAGCCCGGCCCTCCGGCGGGCCACGTCCTTCAGGCGGAAAAAGGAAGCGGGCTCGGGTCGCTTCGCGGCGTAGGCCTCCAGGGCCTGGGCCACGCCGCGCGCCGTCGCGGGGTCGAGGGGCACCACCTTCTTGGTCTCGCGCAACCGTCCTCGTTCGGTGAACTTGGCCAGCAGCGCCGAGCGCCGCCCTCGGGCCGCCTCGGCGATCGCCTGGGCGGCCGGGCCAGGCACCAGGCGGGCCGTGACCGGGGCCGCCAGCGAGCCTGGGTTCCTCGCCAGCACCGCGAGGCGGTCGAGGTAGCCCTTCAGGAGGCGATGGACGAGGCGCTCCGTGGCGCCCGCCGAGAGGTTGGCCTCCCGCGCGTGCAGCCGGAGGCTGACCAGCAGGCGCACCAGCTCCCAGGTGTAGGGCGCTTCCACGGCCTCGTCGAAGTCGTCGAGGTCGAAGGTGAAGACCCCACGAGCGGTCCTGAACGCCGACATGTTCTCCAGGTGCAGATCGCCGGAGATCGGGATCACCACCGGCGCTGCCAGCGCGGGGTGTTCGGAGAGGTCGCGGTAGAACAGCGACGCCGAGCCGCGGAAGAACCCGATCGCCGAGTCGGACATGGCGGCGAACTTGCGGGCCAGGAAGACGCCTGGGGTGCGCGCCGCCTGGGCGTGCTGCTGCTTGAGGAAGATCGCAGCGTCGCGCTCATAGGCGAGGGTCGGGGCCGCAAGGGCGCCGGGAGCCGTGAGGACGGCAACGACGGAAAGGGCCGCAAGGCCGGTCAAACGGGGGCTGATCATGGCACATAGGGTAGCCCAAGGCGGCCGTTTGCGGTAGGGCGGGCGCGGCGCTACCATGGCCGCCATGGCCTCCGACACGCCCCTCCCCCTGTTTCCGGCCCAGGGCGGGCCCGGCGCTCCCCTGGCCCACCGGATGCGCCCACGGACCGCGGCCGAGTTCGTGGGCCAGGGCCACCTGCTCGACCAGGGGCGCCTGCTGGAGCGCGTGGTGGCGGCGCACCGCCTGCCCAGCCTGGTGCTGTGGGGCCCTCCAGGCTCGGGCAAGACCACGCTGGCCCACCTGATGGCCGGCCAGCGCAGGGCCCACTTCGTCTCCTTCAGCGCCGTCACGCAGGGCGTGCCCGAGCTGCGGAAGCTTCTCGCGGAGGCGCGGGAGCGCCAGCGCGGCGGGGGCGAGACCCTGCTGTTCGTGGACGAGATCCACCGCTTCAACAAGGGCCAGCAGGACGCCTTCCTGCAGCACGTCGAGGATGGCACCGTCACCCTGATCGGCGCCACGACAGAGAACCCGAGCTTCGAGCTCAACGCCGCGCTGCTGTCGCGCGTGCGGGTGCTCACGCTGCAGGCCCTGGGGACGCAGGAGCTCGATCACATCGTCACGGCCGCTCTGACGGATCCGGGCCGGGGCCTGGGGCTGCCTGCCGAGGCGCTGGAGCCGGAGGCGCGGGCCTTCCTGCTCGAGCGGGCGGCGGGCGATGCCCGCTCGGCCTTGAACGCGCTGGAGGCGGCGGCCTGGCTGGCGGCAGCCTCCCCCGCCACCCCCGAGGCCCGCATCAGGGCCTCCCACGTGGCCCAGGCCATGCAGGCGGCCGGGGCGTACGACCGGCAGGGCGAGCACCACTACGACACCGCCTCGGCGCTCATCAAGAGCCTGCGGGGCAGCGACCCCGACGCGGCCCTGCTGTGGCTGGCGCGCATGATCAACCGGGGGGAGGATCCGCGGTTCATGGCACGGCGGCTGGTGATCTTCGCCAGCGAGGACGTCGGCAACGCGGATCCCCAGGCCCTGCAGGTGGCCGTGGCGGCCGCGCAGGCCGTGCAGCTGCTGGGCATGCCCGAGGGGGCCTACCCCCTGTGGCAGGCCACGCTTTACCTGGCCCTGGCCCCCAAGAGCAACAGCGCCAAGGTCGCGGGGCACGCGTCGCTCGCCTGGGAGCGGGCCCACCCGGGTGTCACCGTGCCCCTTCACCTGCGCAACGCGCCAACCCGCCTGGCAGAGCAGCTCGGACACGGGGCGGGCTACCTCTACCCACACGACCACCCCGGCGGCTGGGTCGCCCAGTCCTACTGGCCCGAGGGCAGCCCCCCTGACACGTTCTACGCCCCCGCTGGTCGGGGCCGGGAGGCTGAGCATGTCGAAAGGCTGGAGGCGCTGCGTGCTGGTTGCCTGCCTCCGGGCTGGGGGGAGGCCCGATGAGCAAGCCAGAGGTGATGGCCGAGGCCCTGCTGCGCTGGTACGACGCCGGTGCCCGAGACCTGCCGTGGCGCAGGGGGCCTGACCCCTACGCCACGTGGGTGTCGGAGATCATGTTGCAGCAGACGCAGGTCCGGACCGTCATCCCCTACTTCGAGCGGTGGATGGCCAGGTTCCCCGACATCGCCACCTTGGCCACCGCGTCCCCCGACGAGGTGCTCAGGGCCTGGGAGGGCCTGGGGTACTACTCCCGCGCCCGCCACCTGCAAGCGGCTGCCCAGCTGCTGGTGGCACACCACGGCGGCGCCATGCCGGACACCTGGGAGGCCGTCCGACGGCTGCCCGGGGTCGGAGACTACACGGCCGGGGCGATCCTCAGCATCGCCTTCGGCCAACCCGTGGCGGCCGTGGACGGGAACGTGTTGCGGGTCATGAGCCGGCTGCTGCTGCTGCGGGAGGACGTCACGCGGCCCGCCACGAAGCGGGCGATCGGCCGTCATGTCGAGGCCATGCTGGCGACCTGCCCCCGGCCTGGCGACCTCAACCAGGCCTTCATGGACCTGGGCGCCACGGTCTGCACGCCCACCAGCCCCCGCTGCGAGGCGTGTCCCCTGGCCACTGGCTGTCGCGCCTGGCCGGCGGGGGAGGCTGAGGCGCTGCCCGTGAAGGCAGGCACCCGTCCCCCCAGGGAGCTCGTCCTCGCCAGCGTCCTCGTCACACGGGGGACCGAGGTGTTGCTGGTGAAACGAGCCAGCCCGGGCATCTGGGGCGGGCTCTGGGCCCCCCCCGCCGCGCCGCTGGAGGACGTGGCCCCTGCCGCGGCCCAGGAGGCAGGCCCTCGGCTCGAGGCAGCGCTGGCGCAGGCGGGCTGGGCGGTGGCGATCGAGGCCCTGGAGGCCCACCTCACCCACCAGCTCACGCACCGCACGCTGACCCTGCCCGTGTTCTCCGGCCGGCTCCAGGCTGCGCCTCCGGAGGTCGTTCAGGCCTGGGTCGGCCCCGAGGCGCTCAGGACCCTGGCGCTTCCCGTGCCCTTTGCCCGCCTGCTCCGCCAGCGCGACCTCGGCCCGCTGTTCAGGGCGGCTGGCGGCCCGGCGCCCTGAAGCGCCTGCCGGCTCCCGTGGATGGTTCGCCGAGCCAGCCCTGGAGCACCGATCAAGTCATGAGCGCGGGTGGATGGCGACGGGCTGGGTCCAGGGGCCAGGAACGACGAGGGAGCGTGCCCGGAGGCACGTGACCGAGGAGGGACGACGTCCCTGGGCGTCAGCACGTGCCAGCCGCCGGGCGAAGACTTGATGAATGCCCTAGGGGGTCACGGTTCTCGTCGCGGCGGAGGCCCCCGTGACGAGGATGAGGTTCTCCCGCAGCACGCGGGTCGTGCCGTCGGCCCGCACGCCGACGGCAGCCACCTTCGCCAGCACCTCCGGCTCCAGCCCGGAGGTGTCGAGGTCCGCCGTGTAGCCATCGGCCGGGTCGGTGTCCTCGCCGATCACCTCGTCGTTCAGCTGGAACTGCACGCGCACGAAGGCCTCATCGGCGGGGGGCGTGACGGTGAGCGTCAGCGTCCCCACGAGGGGCTCAAAGACCGTGGCCGCATTCGTCAGCTTGGCGGTGCACCCCCCGAGGAGCGCTGCTGCCACCACCCCCCCCACGACCCGCATCAGAACCGCCATGCGCCAACCACCTCCGGCCCCACCCGGCTGAAGCCATACACGCCGTTGTAGCTGTTCAGCCCGAGGAACCGCACGCCAGCCCCCACGGCCCAGCGCCGCTGCCCCCACTTCACACCGAGGGAGCCCTGGTAGGCGAAGGCGCCCCCGATGGCCGCCGCAACGTCGTCGCTGCCGCTGAAGAGCCACGGCGCGGCCTGCACCTCAGCGGCCACCCCGAGGGCGTGCCACACCGGGACCCACGCCCGCGTGGCAAGCGTGGGCCCGTGGTGCAGCAGCGAGGGCACAAAGAGCACGCTGGGCGCCACAGGGCCCAGCAGGTTGGCGCGCTGGACGACGTAGCGCCCCCAGTACCCCGCCCCCACCGCCAGCACCCAGGGCCGGCGGATCGGCAGGTGCTCCAGCGTCGCGAAGCCCGTGTACGCGTCGCGGCGGGTCGTGAGGTCGGGCACCTGCAGGTGGCTGACGGTGTAGGCCGCCGTCTCGGCCGCGAGGTTGAGGTTCCAGGCGGCCCCCAGGGGAAGGTGCCCTGCTGCGCCCACCAGGGTCGACCCGTTCCCCGCCAGCACGGAGCCAAGCCCGGCGGCCTGCTCCGAGAAGCCCACAGCCCCCACCACGAGGTCTGCAGCCGGAACAGGTTTGAAGTAGAGCTCCCCCCGGTAGACCGGCAGCTTCCAGGGCTCGTTGGGCAGCGGCGTCAGCCACCCCTCGCCGGCGGCCGTGGAGGCCGCCACCGCCAGGGGGGTGGCCGGCGGGGCCTCCAGCGAGGGGGGCACGCCAGGGGGGCCCGCCACCGTGACCGTCACGCCTGGAGCGCCCGCCTTCGTGCGGTCCACCTCGACGTCAGAGCGGCGCGGTGTCCTGATCTGCACCTCCGTGACGTCTCGTCCCGAGTCGCCGGCGATGGCCTTGCGGTAGACGTAGTCGCCAGAGGCAGGCGTGCCAGGCAGCGGGGCGAGCCCACCAAACCGAACGGGGGGGGGCGAGGGGGGCGTGTAGGGCGCGACGGCAGCCCGCGGCCCCGTCAGGACCACCTGCCCGGCGGGCGTGCCCCCCGGCGGCCACTCGGGGCCGCCCCCTGGCAGCGAGGGGACCTGCTGGGCCGCCCGAGGCTCCGCCCCCGCTTCCGGCAAGGAGGCGCGTCGCGGCGGCTCCGCCAGCACCGGGGCCGCCACGACATACAGGCGCACGACGCCGCGGCGCGCATCGGGCACGACCTCCACGCGAGCGGGGGCCGCCAGGCTCAACGTGACCCGCACCCGCGCCTCGCCAGGCAGCGGCGCCATCTCGATCTTGTTCACCAGGGGGTGGAACACCCCGAGCCTGGTGGGCTGGCCGGCCCGCGTCTGGGAGCCCAGGAAGTCGACCAGGAGGCGCGTCCCGCCATCGAGCGCCCGGACCTCGGACCGCGGCAGGGAGCCCTGGTAGGGCACCACCACGGCGTTGGTCTCGCGCTCGAAGGCTGGCCGATCGAGCACCACGCCAGCCGAGGCTTGCACCGCGCACGGCCAGCCGACCAGCACGGCCAGGGCCGGGTGGCAGAGCCAGGCAGGAGGGGGCACGGTCGGGCGAGGGGGCATCGCGGGGCTGAAGCTACAGGCGGGGGCATCGGTGGCGCCTCCGGGCATGGTCGGGCAGAGGCACGGCCGGCGTCGGTGATCATCATCGGCAGGTGCCAGGCTCGCCTGGAGCCCACGGCGTCAGGGGGCGGCTGTCCGGCCCCCAAAACCCTGGAAAGCCGCATCGTTGCTGGGGCGTTCCTTGACTGTTAACCCGGCGCAGGCGGACCATGGGGTCTCCAGCCGAACCAGTTGCCGCCACGTCCCTGCCGCAGCTCCTGCGGGAGCTCGCCCTCGGAGGTGGCGTCGGAAAGGAGGCCATCATGGCACACCGCCAGCTTGGACTCGGAGGGATGCTTCTCACCCTGGCGCTCGCAGCGCCCTCTGCCCTCGCATCCACCCCTGCCTCACGTCCGCTTCCCCAGCAGCCCCCTGCCGACCGGCACGGAGAGGCCCGCGGGCGCCACCAGCCAGGCTACAACTTCCCACCCCCAAGCCGTGGTGACCGGTTCGCCCGGCGCGGCCTGAACCTCAAGGTAGGCATCCGAGGCTGGCGTCGCTTCGGCCCCCTGATCAAGAAAGTCGCCCGGGCCCACGGCGTGGACCCCTTCGTGGTGGGCGCCTACATCTGGGTCGAGAGCGAGTTTGACCCGCGCCAGGACTACGTTCGCGGGCCCAGGCGCGCCATCGGGCTGGGCTCGGTGCAGGCCACGGATCACCCGGGCCTCAGCGTCGCGGCGCTGATGGAGCCCCGCCGCAACGTGGAGCTGACGGTGCGGGAGTTTGCCGACAAGTGGAGGCCCAACGACATGCGCGGCACGGTGATGGACGTCTGGTATCCAGCCTGGCGTCGAATGGTGGCCGTGGGACGCCCGCTGCCCGTGATCCGAACCCCTGGGGTGTATGTCCAGGCCATCGCCAACCGCTATTACGCCCTGCGCGAAATCGATCAGCACCTTCGCCCCACCCAGCGGGCCGCAGGCACCGCTCGACGCTCGGCGGCCTCCTGAGCCAGCACCTCAGCCGGGCAGGGCCGCTCGGGCCGCGCCGTACTCCCGCAGCAACGCCGCGACGACCTCAGAGGCGGAGGGCACGTCTGCGATCAGCCCGGCCACCTGCCCGACCTCCAGCTCACCCGCTTCCAGGTCACCCTCGTGGATGCCGCGGCGAGCCCGGCCTGTGCCGAGCAACGCGCGCAGCGCGTCCTCCGTGGCGCCGGCCTGCTCGGCCAGCTGGACCTCCCGCGCAAACGCGTTCTTCAGGTAGCGGGCGGGCCCGATGCGCTTGAGGCCAAGCACCGTGGCGGCCTCGGGGGCCTCCACCACCGCCTGCTTGTAGGCGACGTGGGCCGAGGACTCCTGCGTGACGGCGAAGCGGCTCCCGACCTGCACCCCCTCGGCCCCGAGCGCCAGCGCCGCACACATCGCGTGCCCGTCGGCGATGCCCCCGGCGGCGATCACGGGGATGCGCACGGCCTGCACGACGAGCCGCGTGAGCACCATGGTCGTGAGCTCGTCCGGCCCGTTGTGGCCACCGGCCTCGAAGCCCTCCGCCACCACGGCGTCGCACCCCGCCTCCTCACACTTCCGCGCCTGCGCGCCGGTCGCCACCACGTGAACCACCCTGGCCCCGGCCTCCTTCAGCGCAGGGGTATAGGTGCGAGGGCTTCCCGCCGAGGTGAAGAAAATACGCACGCCCTCCTCGAGGGCGATCGTGACCTGATCGGCAGCGTATGTATGGAATATGGGGATGTTGACGCCCCAGGGGCGAGGCGTGAGGTCGCGCATCCGCCGCAGGTGGTCCCGAAACCCATCCGGGCGCATGGAGCCCCCCCCGACCAGGCCCAACACCCCTGCGTTGGCAGCCGCGGCTGCCAACCGGCTGCCCGAGCACCAGACCATGCCGGCCTGAATGATGGGATACTGGAGGCCGAACAGCTCGGTCACGCGGGTCTTCATGCCAGCGAGTGTAGCAGGCGCCCCTGCGTGGCGCGAGCCGGTCAAAGCCATGCTCCACTTCTTCCGCCGTCGCGCCCGCCCCGTCGCCCAGCCGGGCGTCCCAAACAGCTTCGCCGAGGCCCTCGCCGCCGCACCGCCGGGTGACCCTGCGGCGCTGGCCGAGGCGATGGCCGTGGTGCGCGACGCCCTGCCCGGGGCCGACAACTTCGGCGAGTCGCGGGACGTGCGAGACTGGTACCACCTGCTCGACACGCTGTCGGCCGGGGTGCAAGCGGCCTTCCCCGCCAGCCTCTGCCGGGCCGGCTGCAGCGGCTGCTGTCACTACCCCGTCGGCCTCTTCACGCTGACCTTCTCCGAGTGGCGCGTCATCGAGCGCCACCTCGAGGAGGTCTGGACCCACGAGGCGCGTGAGGCCCTCGTGCAACGCTACGAGGCCACCTACACCGGATTCTGGCGCGTGCTGATCAGCCTCGTGCAGCGGAACATCGCGTCGCTGCTGCTCGCCGCCCCGCTGCTCGAGGCCAAGCGGCTGGCCTGCCCGCTGCTGGTCGATGGCCGCTGCAGCGTCTACCCGGCCCGCCCCTTCCCCTGCCGCACCTTCGGGCTCTTCATGACGCGCACGGTCGGGAAGCAGCCGCGCATCTACGCCTGCGGCGTGCAGGGCGAGCACCTCGGGGCCTGGTTGGCGCGCAGCCGACCCCAGCTGCAGCTGCCCGTGCTGGACCCCATCGCCCGGGCCATCCGGCTGCGCTGTCACGGCCCCAAGCTGGCCTTGCCGCTGTGGGTCGGGATCTGGGTCGCCCGCCGGCGCCGAGCGGCCGCGCGATGACCCCCGATTTCACAATGACCCCTCAACCCCGCTGACGCGGACCTTCCCAGCGCGGGAGAAGGGAGCGGACAGCCCCCGCACCCACCCGCTGACACCAGGTTTCGTTCCCCTCGGAGGCCCTGATGGCTCGCCCTGGCAGCGGGCGGCCTCGGGGGCTGGACGAGCTACATCACGACCCGCAGTACCTCGGGCATCCGCTCGGCCCGAACGGGTGCGACCAGAACCACGGCCTGATAGGACACGCTTCAGCGAACGCCACCAGCCCTCCAGGCTCACCCCCGCCGAGGGCGGGGGGTGGTCAGGGCCGCTGACCAGGCCCCGATCACCTGGGTCACCTGGTGATCCAGCCCGAAGGCCATCCCCACCCTGCGACGGCCGGCCTCCCCCATCCGGGCTGCCCGCGCCGGGGTCGCCAGCAGCTCGAGGACGGCCCCTGCCAGGGCGTCTACCTCCCCCGGGGGCACCAGCAACGCCGTTTCACCCGGCACGACGACCTCCGGCACGCCGCCGGCCTCGCAAGCGACCACGGCCCGCCGGGCCGCCATGGCCTCCAGCAGCACCCGGCCGAAGGGCTCCTGCAGGGCGGGGTGCACGAACACGTCGAAGCAACTCAACAGCGCCGGCACGTCCTCGCGGGCGCCCAGGAAGGCCACCCGGCTCGCGATCCCCAGCTCCACGGCCAGCGCCTCCAGCCGGGCGCGCTCGTCCCGCCACTGGAAGATGGCATCCCCCACGATGGCGAGCCTGACGTCCGGGTGCACCGCCACGATCCGGGGCATCGCGCGCAACAAGACATCGAAGCCCTTCCAGGGGATCAGCCACGAGACGCTCCCCAGCAACGGGCCCACACCCGGCGGCCAGGCCACGGGCGCGACCCGCCGGGCCGCGGCCTCATCGAACGCCGCGAGGTCCAGCCCGTTCGGCACCACGCGCGCGAGCGCCTGCAGGGCCGGGGGCAGGTCGGCGGCGGCGGCCCGCGACACCGCCAGCACGCACGCGGGCCGCCAGAGCGCCGCCGCCCACGTCAACAGCTGCCGGGTGTCGCCCCGGGCGCTGGGCATGTCGTGCATGTGCCAGGCCACGGGCAGGCCGGTGAGCCGCCCGACGAGGGTGCCCAGGAGGTGCCCCTTCAGCGTGTTGGTGTGCAGCAGGGTCACGCCCTCCCGCCGCGCTCGGCGGGCCAGGGCCAGCGCATCCCGCAGCAAGGCGCGGGCGGCCCAGGCAACGCGCCAGGGCTGCGCGGCCCAGGCCTCCCGCGACAGCGTGCGGGCCGCCTCATCCAGCCCCAGGGGCCACACGGGCACGCCCAGGGCCTCCACCCGCGCGCGCAGGGGGCCCGCGGGGCTGCAAGCCACCGTGGCCCGCACGCCGTGGGCCGGCAACCGCTCCAGCACCTCCAGCATCACGCGCTCGGCCCCCCCAAGCTCGCCCGTGTGGTCGAGGATCAGCACGTGCAGAGGCGTCTCAGGCACGCGCGAGCACGCCTTCCAGCCGGTCGAGGGCACGGGGCCAGCCGTAGTGGGCCTCCACGTGGGCCCGACAGGCCGTCCGAGCGGGGGGCGGCTGAACGCCCGTGAGGGCCGACGCCAGCCGAGCCCCCAAGGCTGCCACGTCCCCGGCCGGCACCACCAGGGAGGGCTCCAGGGGCGCCAGCACCTCCGGCGTCGCCCCGGCGTCCGTGCCGATCACGGGGGTGCCGCAGGCCAGCGCCTCCACCGTCGCCAGCCCGAAGCCCTCCAACCCGAGCGTGGGAAGTACGGCCAGATCCGCTGCCTGGTACCGCGCCACGAGGGCCTCATCTGTAAGGCGTCCGAGCAACGTGACGCTGTCGCCGAGGCCGGCCACCGCGATGCGCCCCTCCAGTTCCGGCCTCAAGGGGCCCTCGCCGGCAATGGCGAGGCGCGCGTCGGGGCAGGCGGCCAGCACCGTGGGCCAGGCCTCCAGCAGCACCGTCAGCCCCATCCGGGCCACCAGCCGGCGGGCCACCACGACCTCGGGGCCCGGCCCGAGCCCCAGCGCGCGCCGCAGGGCCTCCCGATCGGGCGCCGGCCGGAAGGCCTCCTGGTCGACCCCGGCCGGCACGACGTCGATGCGCGTCGCCGGCACACCATAGCGGGACGCCAGCAGCCGACCGAACGCCTCCGAGAGCACGATGCAGCGGTGGCTGCGGGCATAGGCCAGCCGCTCGACCGCGTGCCGGGCCGCCGCGGACAGGGCGCCAGCCCCCTCCATCAAGCTCTCCTGGGCCCACGGCCCCTGAAACTGCGTCACCCGGCGCGCGCCCGAGACGGCCGGGTGCCACAGCGGCACGAGCCCGGCGGGGGCAAAGTGGCTGTGCACCACGTCGAAGGGGCCGGCCTCCGCCACGATCGCGCCCCACCAGCGGGCGAGGCCCGAGATCCAGGCCAGCGCCCCGGCCCCGATCGCCGGTCGCAGCACCGTGACGGCGCCGTGCAGGGCCCGCGCCGGCACCTCGGCCTCGCCGCGGGGCACGAGCACCGTCACGCGGTGTCCCCGGGCGGCCAGCCCGGTGGCGACGGCCCAGAGGTAACGTCCCCCACCTCCGGGCCGCTCCTCGAACCACTCATGCCCTATCATGAGGACGCGCAGGGGCCCCCGGCCGACCGAGGGCCCTGGAGCAGAGGCGGGGACGTTCCGGCTGGAGCCGACCATGCCGGGTAGTATATAGCAGCAGCCCCCTGGCCGGACGTGCGATGATCGACCTCGCCCACATCTCCAAGACCTACATGAATGGTGAGACCACCATCCGCGCGCTCGACGACGTGTCCCTCCAGATCGCGGACGGGGAGTATGTGGCCGTGATGGGCACCTCGGGGTCCGGCAAGTCCACGATGATGAACATCATCGGCTGCCTGGATCGCCCCACCAGCGGGGTGTACCGGCTGGACGGGGTGGCCGTCACGGACCACGACGACGAGGCGCTGGCGCGCGTGCGCAACCGCAAGCTGGGCTTCGTGTTCCAGTCCTTCAACCTGCTGCCGCGGACCACGGCGCTCGCCAACGTCGAGCTGCCGATGATCTACGCGGGCGTGAAGCCAGCCGAGCGGCGCCGACGCGCCCAGGAGGCGCTGGCGCGCGTCGGCCTCGCGGAGCGGATGGACCACAAGCCCAACGAGCTCTCCGGGGGCCAGCAGCAGCGCGTCTCGATCGCGCGGGCGATCGTGAACGGCCCGCGCCTGCTGCTCGCCGACGAGCCGACGGGCGCGCTCGACTCACGCACGACGGAGGAGATTCTGGCCCTCTTCGGGGAGCTCAACCGCGCCGGAATGACCATCGTGCTCGTCACGCACGAGGCCGAGGTGGCCGCCTGCGCGCGGCGCATCGTGCGCTTCCGCGACGGGCGCATCCGCAGCGACGAGCGCAACGCCAAGCCCCGCCAGCCCGCCCCGGAGCTCGCCTCGTGAGCCGGTGGCGTCTGGCCCTGGTGGCGCTGCTGCTGGGCACCGGGCCGGCCTGGGCGGCCCCGGCGCTGTCGCTGCACGCGGCGATCCGGGAGGGCCTGGGGACGGACGTCACCCTGCGCCAGGCGGAGATCGAGCTCGCCCGAAGCCTGGTCGGCGTCGAGGGGGTCAAGGCCGACCGGCTCCAGTACGGGGCAGACCTTTCCGTCGGCAACTGGACGGGCGTGACGGGCCTGCTCTCAAACGATCCCGTCCAGCCGCTCAGCGTGCCGATCGCCAACGCCCAGGTGATGGCCCGCTGGCCGCTGTTCACCGGGTTCCGGCTCGACCGCCAGCTCGACGCCGCGGAGGCAGGCGTCCTCGCCGCCCGGGCCCGCCTCGACAAGGCCCGTCAGGACGTCATCTACGCCGTGACGGAGGCCTTCTGGGCCACGCGTCGGGCAGAGCTCAAGCTGGAGAGCCAGCGCCAGGGCGTTCGCCGGGCCCGGGAGGCCTGGGCGATTGCCCGGGAGGTGGCGCGCAGCGGCCAGGTGGCCGCCTTGGAGGTCGAGCAGGCAGAGCTGGCCTCGCTGGCCGCCGAGGGCGAGGCGCTGAGGCTGGAGGGTGAGGCGCTCCAGGCCCGGGCGCGCCTCGCGACCCTGCTGCGCCGGGACCTGTCCAGGACCTCGCTGCAAGACGCCCCGACGCGAGACGAGCCCGTGCCCCCCGCCGCCCCGGGTGCCCTGGAGGGTCGCCCTGACGTGCGCCTCGCGCGCGCCGAGGTCGCGATCCGCAGCGCCGGTGTGGGCGTGGCGGCCGCCGACAGCTGGCCCCAGCTGGAGGTGGCAAGCCTCTACCAGCACGGCAACAACCCGTTCTTCGCGATGAGCCAGAACCGCACGGTCCTGGACAGGCTCGTGGGCACCTGGAACGCGCAGATCAGCCTCTCCTACCACCTGTTCGACCACGGCGTGATCGCGCGCAACGTCCGCGGGCACAGCCTGCAGCGGGCGGCGAGCGAGCAAGCCCTGGCTGCCACCCTGGCAGCGGCGGAGGCTGAGATCCGGGCGGCCCGGCGCAGGCTGGACCTCACGGGGCGTCGCGTCAAGCTCGGGCGTCGGGGCGAGGACCTGGCCCGCCGCAACCTGGACTGGCTGCAGGGACGCTACAGGCAGGGCAGGGCAGGCCTGGCCGAGCTCAATGACGCCCGCACGGGCCTCATCGAGCGCCACCACCAACGGCTGGATGCCGAGATCGACCACCGCATCGCCGTGGCGGCGCTGCACCGCGCTCTGGGCACGCTGGCCGTGCCCGCCGTGCGCCCCGAGGAGGCCCGCCCGTGACCCCACTGCTCCGCAACGTCCTGGTGGCCGGCCTGCTGGCCGGGCTCGGGCTGGGGGCGGGCCAGGCCTGGCAGCGCTGGCAGCCCACTCCTGAGGCCCCCCCGCCCGAGGCCGTCGTCCGGGTGACGCGCGGCCCGCTCGCGATCGTGGTGAAGGAGACAGGGCGCATCCAGCCTTTCGCCAAGGTGGACCTCCGCAGCAAGGTGGCCGGCCAGGTGCTGAAGCTGCACGTGCGCACGGGCGACCAGGTCCGGGCCGGGCAGGTGTTGCTCGAGCTCGATGCCACGGACCTGCGGCGGCAGGCGGCCCTGGCCGAGGCGGATGTGGCCATCGCCAGGGCTCAGCTCAGCGGGCTGGGGTCGGACGCGCGCCAGGCCGAGCTCGTCGAGGCGCGTGCGCAGCTCCGGGAGGCGCGAAAACGACCCGAGCCAGCCGAGGCGGAGGCCGCCCGGCGCCGCCTTGAGGTGCTGCAGGCGCGGCTCAGCGGGGAGGAGGCCCAGGCCCGCGCCCAGCTGCGGAAGGCTGAGCTGAGCCTGAGCGCGGCCCGCGAGCAGCTCGGTCGCGCCGTGCTTCGCTCGCCCGTCTCGGGCACGGTGGTGCACCGCGCGATCGAGGTCGGCGAGATGGTCACGCCGGGCGTCGCAGAGACCGCGGACCGCCGGTCCCTGCTGACGATCGCCAACCTCTCCAGGCTGCTGGTCGCCGCCGAGGTGAACCAGATCGACGTGGCCCGGTTGCGGGTGGGGATGCCAGCCAGCGTGCGGGTCGATGCGCTGCCCGGACAGCGTTTCGAGGGCCGCATTCACCAGATCGCGCCGGCCGCCGTGCCGGGTCGGGAGCGGGACGTACAGCTGTTCCCCGTGGAGGTGCTGCTGGAGGGCCGCCAGACGGCGGGGCTGCGACCAGGCATGAACGCCGACGTGGACATCGCGGTGCTCTCGCGGCCAGGGGTGCTGCAGCTGCCCATCCAGGCCGTGCGACGCGACGGAGACGGAGACGACGCCGGCAGCGTGGCGGTGGTGGAGCGGGTGGGCGGCCAGATCCGGACGCTCCGTCGCGCGGTGCGTCTGGGCGTGCACAACGACCAGGTCGTGGAGCTCCGGGCGGGCATGGCGGAGGGCGAGGAGGTCCTCGTGGATCCGCCCCCTGCCGACGGCAACGTGAACAGGTTCTGACATGGCTGCTGCGCTGGACACGGGGCTGCGGGCGCTGGTGCTCGCGATGGTCACGGCGGTGGCGCTGGCGGCCGTGACCACCACGTTCTGGTTTGCCCAGGCCGCCTGGCACGAGGCAGCCCCCGGCTGGGTGCTTGCCGGGCTCGGGATCGCGCTGCTGCTTGGCTTGGCGGGTGGCACGGGACGGCTGAGAGGGCTGCTGGCGGCCGGCGTCTGGCCGGCCGTCCTCGCGGCCCTGGGGCTCCGGCTGGGCGTGGTCTGGGCCCTGGACGTGCCGCTGATCTCCGACTTCAAGGACTACCACGAGCTCGCCCTGGGCCTGCTGAACGGCGCCCCCTGGCTCCAGGAGGGGCGTCCGACGGGCTACCCGCTGGCCCTTGCGGCAGCCTACGCCGCCTTCGGCACCACGACGAGCGTGGGGGAGGGGCTGGGCGTTGCCCTGGGCACGCTGGGGGTGCTGGCGCTGCACGCGCTGGCAAAGCCGCTGGTGGGACCTCGCGGGGCCACGGCGGCAGCCTGGGCCTACGCGCTTTGGCCTGCCCACCTGCTCTCGACCCCGGTGCTCGGGACGGAGGTGCCCTACACGACGGCCTTCCTCGCGATGATGGCCGCCCTCGTCCGGGTCGGCCCTGGCCTCGCGGCAGGGGCCGCCTGGGCCTGCCTGGCGGGGGCGCTGACGGCGGTGGCGCAGTACGTCCGCCCGACGACGCTGGCCCTCGTGCCCGCGGCGTGGGCGTTCCTGGTGCGCGGGGCGCCGGGCCTTCGCGTGGGTGCCCTGCGGGTGCTGCTGTACACCGGGGCCTTGCTCGCGTTGCTGGGCCCGGTTGCGGCCTTCAACCATGCCCACCTCGGGCGCTGGTCGCTCTCGACCTCGGCCTACGGGAGCTGGAGCCTGCTGGTCGGCATGAACCAGCAACACCACGGCATGTGGAACGTCGACGACGCCGCGGTGGCAGATCGCCTGCGGGACCGCCAGGCCATCGACGCCTGGGCCGCCGAGGAGGGCCGTCGCCGGATGGTGGCGGATCCCCCGGCGACGCTGGCGCTGATGGGCCGCAAGTTCGTCATCATGTGGGGGGCCGAGGACTTCGGCGTCTACTGGGCGTATGGCTTCCGTCCCGACGCCGATCCGGGCGTGCGGTCACTGCTCACGCTGGCCTCTCAGGCCTTCTACGCGGCGCTCACCACCCTGGCAGCCGTTGCTCTGTGGCGAAAACGGCGGTGGCCGGTGGGCATGTGGCCCCTGTGGATCGGCCTGCTGACGCTCGTCGGCGTGCACAGCCTCCTGGAGGTGCAGGGCCGCTATCACTGCTACTGGACGCCCGTGTTCATGATAGCCGCCGGGGCTCTGGCCGCTCGGGGCGAGTCCGACGCCTGAGAGCGGCGGTCAAATGGGCCATCCTCCCGGGAGCCCGCGCTCGGCGTCCAATTGGCCTGGCCTCACCCGGGCACCGTCCCCTCACTCCTGGCGCAGGCACTCCACGGGGGGCAGCGTGGCAGCTCGCTCCGCCGGGTACCAGCCGAAAGCGACCCCGACGAGCAGGGCGGAGCCGAAGGCCAGGCCGAGGACGCCCGGCTCCACGACCCAGGGCCAGTGGCCCAGGGCCCGCGTCAGCAACCTGCTGACGCCCCAGCTGGCAAGCAACCCCAGCGAGATGCCGGCGAGCCCCCCGGCGGCGGCCAGCACCACGGCCTCCCCGAGGAACTGGCGCCGGATGTCCCGCCGCCGGGCGCCCAGCGCCAGCCGCAGGCCGATCTCCCGGGTCCGCTCGGCCACCGTGACGAGCATGATGTTCATGAGGTTGATGCCCCCCGAGACCAGGCAGATGCTGGCGACGCCCACCAGCAGGTACTGCAAGGCCGCCAGGAAGGTGCGTTCTCCGCTGGAGCCAGGCGACGCGTCCCGCACGCGCAGCGTGTCGGGGCCGTGCGCGCGCCACTGGAGCACGGCCTCGACCGTGTGCACCAGCAGCGGGAGGGTCGTCGCAAGGCGCTCCAGGGTGTTGGCCTTGATCAGGATGGTCTCGACCTCGCTGCCCCCGCGGAGCAGCGCATAGGTCGTCTCCGGAAGCGCCACAGCCTGGTTCCAGCTCAGGTTGTCGACGCGCAGCGTCGGCTTGCGCCTCAGCACCCCGACCACCTGCAGCCGCTCCCCCCACAGCCGGAGCTCCGCCCCGACCACGCCGGCCCCCGCTCGCTCCCGCGCCAGGGCCTCGGCCAGGTCGGGCCCCACCACGACCACCCGCGCCCGCGCAGCCAGATCCTGCTCGGTCAGGAACCGACCAGCCTCCACCTCCAGCTGGTAGACCTGGGGGGCCGTCGGGATGGTGCCCACACACCAGACACGAACAGGGACCCTGGCGATGCGCACCTCACCGCGCGTGAGGCGCTGGGGCAGGACCGTCGCCTCCTCCAGGCCCCGGGCCTCAGCCACGGCCCGCATATCCGCCGTCGTGAGCGGCGCGGCGGGCTCGCCCCGCTCGGTCCAGGGCTCCACCCGGGCGCGGATGACGTCGCTGCCGCTCGCCTCCTGCACCGTGCGGCCGATGGCCGCGAGCCCCCCCCCCACCACCGAGGCCAGCAGCACCAGGGTGCCGACGCCCGTCGTCACGCCCAGCAGGGTCAGCGTGGCCCGCAGGCGGTTGGCCTGCAGGGTGCGCCAGATGGTCCAGGCCAGCTCATACCAGGGCATCGCGCTGCCTCATCGACCCACCCCCATCAGTCCTGCCGCAGGCAGCGGATGGGGTCCTCTGCCGCCGCGCGCGCCGCGGGGTACCAGCCAAAGGCCACCCCGATCGCGAGCGAGGCGACCAGGGCCAGCAAGGCGGCGCCGGGTGAGACGAGGGTGATCCAGGCCGGGTTCGCCGCGTGAATGGCCCACGAGCCCCCAAGCGCCACCGCCACGCCCAGCAGCACCCCCCCCCCGGCTCCGAGGGAGGTCAGCAGCACGGCCTCCACCAGGAACTGCTCGCGCACCTGGCGGCGCGACGCCCCCAGAGCCAGCCTCAGGCCGATCTCGCGGCGCCGCTCCCGCACGGCGACGAGCATGATGTTCATGACCCCGATGCCCCCGACCAGCAGGGCGATGGAGGCGATGGCCGCGACGAGCAGCTTCATCGCCGAGAAGGCCAGGTAGAAGTTCTTCAGCAGCCCGCCGAAGTCGAAGATCTGGAAGTCGTCCACGCCGTGGTGGCGGTGCAGCAGCACGCTGTTGATGACGCGCACCGCGCGCTCGCCGTCCTCGGTGCGGCGGACGCACAGGCTGATGCGCTCGAGCTGGCTCCCCACCCCGGGGGCCGTCAGGGGCATCACGGCCACCTTCTCCCAGTCGTAGCCCAGGTTGATCGAGTCGCCCTTCTGGTTCGGGGCCAGCACGCCCACGACGCGCAGGCGCTGGCCGCGCAGGTGCACCTCCTGCCCGACCGCGCGGCCCTCCGGGAACAGCCTGGCCCGCAGCCCGTCCCCCAGCACCACCACCCGCGCCCGCGAGGCCAGGTCTGCCTCCGTCAGCGGCCTTCCCGCGCTGAGCCGCAGCCTGTAGGCCTCGAAGTAGGCAGGCTCCGTCGCCAGCACGCTCACGGTCGCGGCCGGGCGCCCCTCGGCGGCCACTGGCACCGAGTAGAAGTGGGTGGTGGCCAGCAGCGACGTCGCGTCGGGCAGGGCCGCCCGGATGGCGTCGCGATCGCCCACCGTGAGCCCGCGCACCCAGTGGTCCTGCTTGCGCCAGGCCAGCCGGGGGCGCTCGGACATCACCATCACGAAGCGCGTGCCGCCCAGCTCCTCCACCCCC
>JAYKHL010000107.1:0-7565 GCA_035284865.1 Candidatus Sericytochromatia bacterium
CCCCCTGGGACGGCCAGGCGCTCACCGTCGAGCTGCCCCGCGAGGATGGCTCCACCTTGCGGCTGCGCATCTGGGGAGAGGGGATGAGGCTGCTGAGGGCCGGCCAGGCGGACCTCACGCTCACCGAGGACATGGGGCCACGCGGCCACGGCAACGCGACGCTCGTCCTCAGCGAGGCAGCCCGACGCAAGCGTCCCGAGCAGCCACCCTACGTCCACCTCCCGGCCCGCGTGGCGCTGGCGATCACCCAGGGCGGGTCAGGGCGCACGCTGCAGGGCCGCGTCACGTTCCAGGCGGGGGGCCAGCCACCGCAGACGGTGCCCTTCCATGTGAGGGTCGAGCCCCAGGCCACGCCATGCGGCTGAGGGCAGCCCCAAAAGGAAAAAGCCGGGCTCCTCGTCGAGGAGCCCGGCCTGGTTCAACAGTGGGCGGTACGTGATTCGAACACGTGACCCCTTCGGTGTGAACGAAGTGCTCTACCACTGAGCCAACCGCCCGGGGAGCTTCGATTATCCGTGAGCGGCGCCCCGGTGTCAAGGCGCCGCCCGGGCCCTAGCCCGCTGGCCGCTCGGCCTCGATGATCAGCCCCTGGAAGTTGCCGCCGCCGAACACGGGCAGGTTGGAGAGCTTCTTGCTCTGCCACATCATCTCGAACTCCTCCTCGTCGAGCTGCTGGTAAGGCCCGTCGATGGAGTCGTGGAAGATGACCTTGCCCGTCATGTTGTTGTAGCCGACGACCGTGACGTAGTGGTTCTGGAACAGGTCGTTGTTGAACTCCAGCAGCACGATCGGGGGCTTGCCCTGGTCGATCAGGGCCTTGAGGTAGCCGAGGTTGCCGCCTCGCATCGCCTTCACCTGCAGCCCCTGGGCCTGCAGGTGCTTCACGATCGTGTCGTAGTGGGTGGCCGCGTTCAGCTTGTTCTGCTGTCGCACGAGGGCCTGGTAGTCTTGCTTCACGCCCCAGTAGTTGAGCACCACCGTCTGGACCGCCTGGGCGCAGGTGTTGTCGCGGCCTTGCTTGAAGAAGGGCACGTCCTTGACGAGCCGGCTGCCGTCGCTGAAGGCGAGCAGCTGGCGGCCGCCCGGCAGGCTGGCGACCTTGTAGGTGCCCCTCGTGGCGTCGAACCCTGCGGGCTTCACCCGCTTGTTCACCTGCTCGTAGCGCACGTTCTGCAGGGCGAGGGAGGTGGTGGGGACGTTCGGCGTGGCGCAGCCCGTGAGCGAGGCCACGCTCATCATCGCCACGAGCCCCACGGCCACCATCTTGGCCTGGATCTTGAGGGCGTTGCGGATGTCGAGCTTGCTCACGAAGCCGAGGTCGACGAGCACCTGCCCGATCTGCTGCTTCGTCAGCTGCTGCTGCGCGAGGGCGTCAGCCAGCTGTTGGCGCGAGAGGCGCTTGGAGGCGATCAGGATCTCGCCGAGCAGCAGCCGCACGGCCATCGGGTCGCCCTGGTTGAAGTCGCTCTGGAGCGAGAGCACCGCCTCGAGCTCGAGCGCGTCGATCAGGCCGAGGCGCAGCAGCACCTCACCGAGCTTCTCGTTCGTGCGCTGCTGCTCCGCCATCGCCGTGCCGAGGGCGCGGTGCGAGAGCCGCTTGGACTTGCGCAGGATGTCGCCAAGGCGGAGCCTGACGTTGTCGGCGTCCCCCGTGATGGTGTTGCCCTTCTGCTGCGCAAGGATGTAGTCGAGCTCCATCCGCGTCAGGTGGCCGAGGCGCACGAGCACCTCGCCGAGCTTCTCGTTGGTGCGCTGCTGCTCCTGCACGGCCTCGCTGAGCTGGGAGGGCGTGACCCACTGCTGGGAGACCAGAATCTCTCCCATCATCTGGTTGACCGGGTTGTGGGGCTGCAGCAAGATGCTCACCGTGGGTTCCTCCGGAACGAGACCACCAGGACTACCGGATCATGACCATGACGCCCTGCTGGCCGTTCATGGTCTTCATACCCCAGGCCAGGAGCCGCACCCCATCCGGGGACACGGCCCAGGCCGGGCCTCTCGCCTCGCCAGCGCCGAGGCCGGGGGCCTCGACCGCACCGAAGCCAAGCTGGGCGTCGAAGGGACGCAGGCGGAGGGCCATCCCCCCGTCGGCACGCTCGGCCCAGGCCAGCTGGCCCTGACCGCCAGCCCAGCCGAGGGCAGGGTCCCGCAGGCGCGAGCCCGCGCTCGCGGCCAGCACCTCGGGCCCGAGCGCGCCCGGCAGGCCCTGGCGCGTCCAGAGCTTGCCCGCCCGCTGGTAGGCCACCACCACCTGGCCGCCCGCCATGGCGCAGGCGGCAGGCTCGGCGCCCGCCTCCGCGACCGGCGGCAGCACACGCAGCGCCCCGCCCGCCGGCCCCTGGCGGGCCACGACGCCGGCCCCCATCACCTCGGCCACGAGCAGCACCTCGTCGCCCACCCGCGCGACGGCGAGGTCCTGGGCGCCTTCCAGGCCCGGCACCACGGCCGCAGCCCCGAAGGCGCCGCCCACCTCCTCACAGTGAAACACCTGCTGGGCCAGGCCCGAGCGGTTGGAGACGAAGTAGAGGTGCAGCCTGCCTGCCGGGTCCTCGACAAGGGCAGGGCTGGCGTCCGAGAACTCGGCGGCGGGCAGCGCCGTGGCCGCCCCCCAGGCGCGGCCATCGACCGAGGTGGCGACATGCAGGTGGCGATCGCCGGGCCGGGTGCCCACGTAAGCCAGCGCGAAGCCTCCCGCCGCACGTGCCACCAGCGACGGCTGGGCCCCTCCCTCGGCCCCGAAGCCGAAACGGGCGACGAGGCGCGGGTCGGATGCTACCAGGCCCGCCGCAGGCCCTGCGGTGCCACAGGCGGGCAGCCCGACCAGGGCGATGGCCAGCGCCACCCCGAGCCCCACCCACCTCATGCCCCGCGCCCCATCGCGAACGGCGCCCGGGCGCCAGCCACGTCGGCCTGCAGGTCCTCACGGCTGAAGCCCGTCGCGAACCAGGCGTCGTACACCTCCTTGAGGAAGCCGACGGCGACGCTGCCCGCCACGCCCACACGCTCCGCGAGGGCGCGCGGCAGCAGCACGTCCGCAGCGCGAGCCAGCTGCAGCGCCATCCACCCGCTCAGAAAGAAGTGCCGGGTCTTGTCAGCCCCCTCCGGCAACCCCGCCAGCGAGATGCCCTGCTCGGCAGAGGCAGCGGCGGCCGCCAGCAGCGCCCGCTCGCGCAGCTGGTCCGGCGCCGTGCGTCGGTAGCTGTCCCGCGTCGCCGAGAGGGCCACATCGAGCAGGGCCTCGCCCGTGACCCCCGACCGCCCGGCCGCCGCCTTCACCGCGTCGATGGCCGGACGCAGGCGCTCGTCCTGGCGGACGGCGCGCAAGCGGCTCTCGAGGCGATCGTTGATCCAGCTCACGGGGTGGCTCCTTCCAGGGCCTTATCCCGGCCGGACGCGGGCGGCTTGTCAAAGAAGCTGTAAATTTTGCGTTAAAAGTAGCACCAGCCCGGCGAGGGAGCCCGGCGCCGCGCCAGCGCGATCCCCGACCCGAGGTCGCCGGCCCCGGAGCGCCCCGACCTCCCCCCAGGGAAAGCCCGTCGGCCGCGGCGCGCGGCCTTCACGATCGGCAGGCGGACCCCGGGCACGCGGCCGGAGCGCGAGGAGCCTCCTGGTCCGAACCTCTGGCACCACCCCTTGCCAGAGCCAATTTTTAACACAAACTTAACTAAAGAATGAGGGTTTGGAACCCTGGCACGCCCCCCCAGGCCGACACCCCCCCTTGTCAGCCACGTGCCGGGCGACCATCCGGCCCTCCACGATGAAAGGATCCCCGCGCCATGCCCACGCTGCGCTCCATCGAGTCGCTGGCCGCCACGTTCCTTGCCCGCTACGACCACAACCGCAACGGCACGCTGGAGCTCCGGCGCCCGGAGGGGTTCTGGAAGAACCTCACGACGCGGGACGAGCGCTTCCGGAGCGACACCAACGTGGGGCCCTCCTTCGAGGAGGACAAGCTGAACGTCTCGACGACCTACCACAGCATCGAGCGCCTGCTCTACGCCGCCGACAAGGACGGCAACGGGGTGGTCACGCCGGAGGAACTGCGGACCGCCATCGGGCGTTACGACGCCAACAAGGACGGCCAGCTGAGCTATCGGACCCTGCTCGAGACGCTGCGCCTGCGCCCCGCCGACGAGGGCAACAGGTTCAACCGCGAGCTCGGCGAGCGCCTGCGGACCGTGACGAGCACGGACCTGCCCACGCGCTGATGCCTCAGCCGCGCGTGCGTCTTCAGGAGGCCTTCTGGAGGTTCCCGAAGCGCACGCGCAGCAGGCACTCGCCCACGTTGTTGAGCTGCTCGTTCACGATGTAAAGCTCGAGCTGCTTGAGCACGGCCTCGAGCGACAGCGAGGGCTCATGGTACGTGCGCTGCAGCAGCAGCTGGCCGTTGCGGTGGACCTCGGCCTCGATCATGGCGGCACCTCCCTCTCGTGGTTCCCCTGCGGCCCCCACTGTAGCGCCGGCCCGCGCCCCCCGAAACGCTCAGGTCCGCCAAAGCGGAAGCCACGATTTGACGCAACTTGCACGACCCCGTTTCCTGCTACAATCCTGCGACGGGCCCCCCATGCGGGCTCCGGGAGGCAAGTGATGGCCGAGAAGAAACGGGTGGGGCTGCTGATCCTCCATGGCTTCACCGGAAGCCTGGACACCGTGCGCTGCCTCGGGCCGGCGGCCGAGGCCCGCGGCTGGGCCTGGCGGATGCCGGTGCTGCGCGGCCACGGCACCCGCCACGAAGACCTCGTGGGCGTGCGCTGGGAAGACTGGGTGGCGGACGCGGAGGCGGCCCTCGCCGAGCTGCGCGCGGAGGCCGAGGCCATCGTCGTGGCGGGCCTCTCGATGGGCGGGCTGGTGACGCTGACGCTGGCGCACCGCCACCCCGACGCGATCGCGGGCGTCGTGACCCTCGCGCCCTGCCTGCGGTTCGCCGACCCGCTCGCCGGCTTCACGCCGCTCATCAAGCTCTTCGTGCCCTACTGGCCGTCGCCGAACGCCTACACCGACCCGGCCTGCCGGGCCGCCTCCACCAACTACAAGAAGTTCCCCACCGCCACCTTCGGCGAGCTGCTCGACCTCGCCACCGAGACGGAGCGGCTCCTCGGGGCGATCACGACGCCGGTACACGGCATCTTCGCGCGCAGGGACACCATCACGCACGCCATCGTGGCCCGGCTGCTCGAGACCAAGCTCGGCGGCCCCATCACCGTGCAGCACTTCGAGACGAGCGGCCATGAGCTGCTCTCGGACGGCGAGGCGGCGGCGGTGTGCGAGGCCGTGATGGCGGCGGCGGAACGCTTCGTCGGGCAGGCCGCGCCGGCCTGAGGAGGACCCCGTGGAGATCGAGGCCAAGTTCGCCCTGACGTCCGAGGAGGCCGCCAGGCTTCGCGCGAAGCTCGGGCCACCGGAGCGCACGACCCGCCAGCGCGACGTGTACCTGCAGACCGCGGGCCTGCCGGTGGCGCTGCGCGTGCGGGAGGATGGCGAGCGGGCCTTCGTGACGCTCAAGGCCGGCTTCGAGAAGGTGGCCGGCATCCGCGTGCGCGAGGAGTGGGAGCCCGCCATCCGGCCCGAAGACGTGGCCACCTGGCTGGGGATCTTCGAGCGGCTGGGGATGCCCGGCGGCGAGGTGGTCGAGAAGGCGCGGGACAGCTGGCACCACGGGCAAGGCGTTCATGTCATGATCGACGAGATCGCGGGGCTGGGCACCTACTGCGAGGTGGAGGCCGTGGCGGACGAGCGCGAGGCGACGCTCGCCAGGCTGGAGGCTGCGATCGCTGATCTCGGGCTGGGCGGCCACCCCCGCATCACCCGCAGCTACCGCGACATGCTGGCCGCCGCCCGGCAGGCCTGAGGCGGCTGGGCCGTCTTCCCTGGCCCCCGCCCGTCCGGTACCCTCGACCCAACGCCCCGGAGGCACGCCTTGCGCGAGCAGATCACCCCACCCCTCAAGCCCGACCAGCCCGTCGACGTGGTCGTCCGGGATGACGCTGGCGAGGAGACGACGTACTTCTCCAAGGTCACGGCGGTGCAGGCCGACGTCTTCCTCGTGACCCCCCCGATCCTCGACGGCCTGGTGCTGCCCCCTCCCAGGCGGCCGCAGGCCGTGACCGTGCGCCTGCCCGTGGACGCCCATGTCTGGGCCTGCGAGGCGACCATCGAGAGCGTCATGGGCGACACCTGGATCCTCGCCCGGCCCACCGACAGCGCCTTCGTGCGCGAGCAGCGCCGCGGCAACGTGCGCGCCACGATGACGCTGGAGGTGCAGGCAGCCTTGCACATGGCGAGCCGCTACTTCCAGGAGACCACGCTGCGCGTCCTCGACCTCTCGAGCAGCGGCGCGCAGATTGCGGGCGATCGCCCCTTCATTCCCAACTCCGTGCTGCGGCTGCGCCTCCCGCTCGGCGCCCGCACCATCGAGGTGCACGGCAAGGTCGTGCGGGCCAACCCCTTTCCACAGGGCGTTGCCTCCCGCTACTTCACAAGCGGCTTCCACTTCACGGAGGTCGCGGAGGCCGACCGGGAGGCCCTCGTGCGCTTCATCTTCGAGCACCTCGCGGGCGACGCGAAGGCGGACCGTCCAGGGTGAGGCGCCTCGAGGCCGCCTGCGAGCCCCCCCTCCCCTGGCCCGGGTACGTGATCCCCATGTCCCTCGAGCCCACCCCACCATCCCAGACGCCGCCCCAGCCCCTCCAGGGTACTCAGCCCGCCGCGCAGGCCCGGCCAGGCAGGCAGCCCCCCACGTCTGTCGACGCCCGTCAGGCCTCCGGGGCGCTCAGGCTGCTGCGCGGCCTCGAGGCCTACGTCGCGCACCCCGAGCGCCTGCCCGCCTACCTCGGCGGCCACCACCCCGACTGGACGGATCGCGACGACCACTGCTACTCGTTCCTGTTCCGCGTGGCGATCGCGCAGGGGCTGGTCACAGACGCGGCCGCCCGCCGGCTGATGGCCCGCATCCAGCCGGGGGATGCCACCTCGTTCCGCGCCGTGATGTTCCCCCAGGGCTTCACGGACCTGCCCATCCAGGTCCGCGGCGAGCGCGTGACGGTCGCCGCGGGCGCGGTTCCGGCCGGCCACCTGGTCTCGCTCGACGGTGGCGACCACGTCATGGTCAGCACGGGCCGCCTGCTGCCGGGCGGGCGGCACGAGGTGCTCTCGTTCAAGGGCGGCAGCGCCGGCGCCCCCGTCTGGGGCGACCCCGTGGGCTTCGACCCGCACCCGCGGCTGCACGTGCTGGCCCTCGAGGACGAGCTCGAGGCGCTGCTCGCCAACGACCAGCCGCTTGACGACGTGCGGGCCGTGGCGGGGCGTTCGGCGCTCACCCCCTGATCGCGACGGGTCCCCAACACGAGCCGAGGCCCCTGGCAGCTGCCAGGGGCCTCGGCGTCAGGGATGAAGCTGACGGGTGATGGGAGCCCAGGGGCTCACATCATGTCCATGCCGCCCATGCCGCCCATGCCGGGGGCGCCGCCACCCATCGCGGGGGCCTTCTTCTCGGGCTTGTCGACCACGAGGGCCTCCGTCGTCAGCAGCATGCTGGCGATCGAGGCGGCGTTCTGCAGCGCGGAGCG
>JAYKHL010000108.1:0-9811 GCA_035284865.1 Candidatus Sericytochromatia bacterium
CAGCCCCCCGCAAGATGACGCGCGAACATACAGCATCTCCTCCTTCGGCACCTGCCCAAGTCTACCAGTCTTTTTCGAGTTCAACCCCCCGCAGGACCTGCCCGAACAACTTGGCGGGATCGGGCAAGCCGGCCTCGGGCTCCGGCGTCGAGGCCGGTGGCAGGTCTCGCAGCCGCTGACGTTCCGCTCGTTCCAGGGCGGCCAGGGCGGCGTTCACTTCCTCCAGCGACGGGAGCTGGCGCAAGGGCGGGGGGCTGTAGTGGGTCTGCACGCCCACCTTCCGCTGGCTGGTGGCTGTCCCCCTGCCGGCACCGCTCCGGGGGCGGGACGCCGACGCCGGGGGCTTCTGCGCAAGCCGACGCTGGACCTCGGCCAGGTTGTGGCTGGCGTCTGCATCGTTCGGCCGGACCGCCAGCACCGCCCTGTAGTCCTCGGCCGCCCGCTCATAGCTGGCCCGGTCGCCTGTCTGCTCGGCCTGACGAACCCGCACGTTGCCGAGGTTGTACCGCACCCAGGGGCGGTCGGCGGGGCTGCAGCGCGTGAGGCTGGCCACGAACGCCTGCTCCGCCTCATCGTAGGCACCACGGGCATACAGCACACAGCCGAGGTTGTAGGTCAGCCTCGGCTCGTTCGGGTGCCGGCTCAGCGCGTCCCGCAGCAGCACCTCGCTGGACGCGCGATCGCCCTGGGCCAGGGCGCGAGCCGCGGCCTCGTTGGTCAGCCAAGCCGGATAGAGGCCCGCGCCGGAGAGGGCCCCCACCACCAGCAGCCAGGCCGCTGAGGCCCCCGCCCGGCCAATGGCTGCACGCAAGGCATCCGAGAAGTGACGCTGCGGTCGCGGACGCCACCGCAGCGCCAGGAAGGCGTCCGCCAGCAGCAGCAGCAGCGCCGCCAGCATCGGCCACTGGAAAGGCTCCCAGGAACGGGGGGAGGCAGCGTCGCCCCTGGCCTCCGCCCCGACGCCGAGCGCGGCAGCCAGGCGGTCTGCGGCGTCGGCCTCCGCGGCATCGACCAGGCTCCCGCCGCCACCAGCCACGACCCCTCGCAGCGCCTCGAAGTTTGCCTGGCTCCGGACCTGCTCACCGCGCCACGTCAGGAAGGTCGGGTTGCCCCACATGTCCGCGTCGCCCGGCACAGGCCCCCCCTCGGGCGTCCCGACCCCCAGGGCACAGGTGAAGATTCCCTGCCGGCGGGCCGTTGCCACGGGCCCCACCGCATCTCCGGAGAGCATCTCGCCATCGCTCACCACGAGCAGCCGGCGCAGCCCTGCCTTCGGCACCAGCGTCAGAGCGGCCCGCACGCCGGCCTCCAGGTTGCTCCCCTTGCCGGGGCCCGCGCCAGGACGGGCCCGCTCGAGCAAGGTCCGCACGGCCTCGGCATCCGTGGTCAGCGGGCAGACCACCTCAGCGTCCCCGGCGAAGGTCACCACCCCGAAGCGCCACCCCGGCGCCCGCGTGAGCAACTCGTCCAGGCGACCGAGGCCGGCCTGCAGCCGCCCCAGGCCGCTGGCATCCTCGACCCTCATGCTCTTGCTGACGTCCAGCACGATCACCACGTGGCCCTGGCCCCCCGAGCCTCCCAGGGCCCCAGGGGGCCCGAGGCGGGGTTGCGCCAGGGCCAGCACCAGGCACGCCAGCGCAGCCAGCACCAGGAAGCCCCTCGCGGCCCGCCTGGCAACGCCCGGCGCAAGGCCCATGCGGCTCCACGCCTCCCGGGTCGCGTAGGCTTCCGCGGCCGCGACCTCACGCTGCAGCCCCTGCCAGTGCAGCATCGCCACCAGGGGCAACCCCAGCCACGCGAGGAGCCAGGCAGGCGCTGCCAGGTGCCAGCTCATCGCAGCGCCTCCAGCACCCGCCAACGCCCGCCTCCCAGCGCCAGGACCGCCAGCAGCAGCCCACCCGCGAGCAGCAGCCAGGCCTGGTACCGTTCCTCGAGCAGCAGGCGACGCCGCACCTCGAAGTCGGTCTTCTCCATGCGGTTGATCTCATCGTAGACGGCCCGCAACGCCTCGGTGTCCGTGGCACGGAAGTACCGACCGCCGGTGATGCCGGCGATCTGTTTGAGGCTGGTCTCGTTGATCTGGGTCAGAATGAGCCGGCCCTCGCTGTCCCGCAGGTAGGACTTCTGTCCAAAAAAGTCCGAGATGGGGATCGGTGCCCCTCCGGGCCGGCCCACCGCAATGGTGTGGACCCGAACCCCCCGCACGGCCGCCATCCCGGCCGCCTTGATCGGGTCGTGGTAGCCCGAGTTGTTGTCGCCGTCCGTGAACAGGACGACGACCCGCCCCTGCGTGTTCTCCTCCCGCAGCCTGTACAGGCAGTTCCCGATCGCATCGCCGATGGCCGTGCCGTCCTCCCGGAGGGTCTGGAAGTCCAGCCGCGCGAGGGCCTCTCGGACCATCTGGTGATCCGTGGTCAGGGGGGCCACCGTCAACGACCGCCCGGCGAAGGCGACCAACCCGAGGCGGTTTCCCTCCGACTTGGCGATGAACTCACCGATCACCTGCTTGGCGGCCACCAGCCTGTTGACCGGCTGGAAGTCCTCCGCCCGCATGGAGCCCGACAGGTCGAGCGCGAGCATGATGTCGACCCCGGCCGCATGCTCCTCGAGCCAGGTGTTGCCTCCCAGGGGACGCGCCAGCCCCACCCCGACACAGCCGATGGCCGCGAGCCGCAGCAGCCACAGGGCAGCCGGCCCCCACCGGGCCCGGGGCGTCACCGCCGGGCGAACCAGCCACCACGTCCCCAGCCGCAGCCCGGGGGCCTGGCCGCGGGTCCGCCAGGCCAGACCACCAAGGAGAGGCACGACGAGGAGGACGCCCAGCCAGACAGGGGAGGCCCAGCTCACGGGGCCTCCTTGCGACCAGCCCCCGGGCCGCGCCCCACGGCGCCGAGCACCGGGTTGCCCTGGGCGGCCACGAGGGCCCGAGCCTCCCCCAGGGTGCCGACCATGGCCGAGACCTCCGCGCCGGCGCCGGCAAACTTGACGGCATCACAGGCCGCGAGGATGCGCCCGACAAGGGCGGCCTCGGCGTCGCCGCCGGCGACGGCCGTGGCCTCGACGGCCTCGGCGGTGGTCATCCGGGCGGCAGGCACCCCCCGAGCCATCTCCAGGTGGGCCCGCACGATCGACGCGAGCCGGGCGTGAAACAGCCCCGCCTGGGCCGGCTCCATCCAGCCCCGGCTGGCCAGATCATCCAGCCACTCCGCCGTGGTCCAGCCGGGCCCGGGCGCCGCGGAGGTGGAGGTCGCATCGTCCGCCCCCCCGCGCCGGACGCGCCACCACGCCAGGCCCCAGGCCAGGCTCAACGCCAGCAGCAACACCAACCCCACGACGAACACCCAAAACCCCGTTGGTGGATCCAGTCGCAGCAGCGGTTTCAGCCCTCGGATGTCAGTCACGCACGTGCCCCACTGCCGCCAGTTTACACCGAACGCGGCGGCCAATCACCGCCAAGACTTCGCCGTGGCGAGATCCAGGCGGCCTTCGGTCGGTGAAATTGTGATCATGATCGCACCCTGCGCGCGCCGGTTCGAGATAACATAATCTGTGTTGTTTGCACGGTCCCTGTTGCGAACAGGGGGAGGTAATTCGGAATGAGCCAGGAACACCTTGGGGCTCAGCCCCTCGGCGGGCAGCCCGCCTTCAACAGCTTGCGCGCGGCCCTCAATGGTGGCGCAGTCACGCCCGAGATCGTCGCGATCTTTCAACAGATCAAGAACCTTCGGGAGAGCGACCGCTCGCTGCGCTCCATTCGCCGCAACCTCGACCTCGACAACGTGCCCACCCTGGACCCGGTCGACGAGCCCCTGATCGACGAGGCAGACGCAGCCGCGCCCTCCGACCTTTCCGGGTTGCTCGAGTCGTTCATCTCGCTCAAGCAGGAGAAAGAGTTGCTCAGCGACCGGCTGAGCCGGATGGCCGAAACGACCAGCGCCCTTGAGGCCAAGGTGGACCAGCTGACCCGCCTGCTCGAGGCCCGGACGGGTGGCGGAGAGGTGGCCGGCGGCTGACGCCACGGCAGGTGTTGACCGGAGCGGGGTCCGTGTGGGACAATCCGTTCCACGCTCAGGTGGCGGAATTGGCAGACGCGCACGTTTGAGGGGCGTGTGGGAAACCGTATGGGTTCAAGTCCCATCCTGAGCACTGAGGCCTTCCTTCGGGGAGGCCTTTTTATTCGGGCAAGGCCTCCAGGCGGGCCGTCAACCGCGTGACGCGACGAGCCGCCTCGTCACAGGCGACGGCCCGGGCGATGGCAGCCTGCTGCCCCACGAGCACCACCACGCGGCGGGCCCGCGTCAGCGCGGTGTAGAGCAGCTTGCGCTGCAACAGCGGCCCGTGGGAGAGGGCCAGGGGCAGGACGACGGCCGGGAACTCGCTGCCCTGGCTCTTGTGAACCGTGATGGCCCAGCCGAGCCCCAGGGCCTCCGCCCCGGGCGCATCGTAGGCCACCAAGAGGTCACCCATCTGCACCCGGACCGCCCCGGTGGCCGGCTCAACCTCCACCACGATTCCCATCTCGCCGTTGTAAACCCCGCGCGCGGCATCGTTCTCGAGCTGGATCACCTTGTCCCCGACCTGGAGCGGCCTCGAGGGTTGCTCCGGCCGTGACAACAGCCGAGGCCGGAGCCGCTCGTTGAGGGCAGCGGCCCCCAGGGGCCCCCGGTTCGTTGGCGTGATGACCTGGATGTCCCGCACCGCATCGAGCCCGAAGCGGGCTGGCAGGCTTCGGGTCACGACGTTCTCGATCAGGGCAAGCGCTTCCTCTGGCGTCTCCGCAGCGAGGAAATAACAGTCGGTGCGCACAGCGCCCGTGGGCACGGTCAGTTCCGGCAGCTCTCCCCGGCGGATCCGGTGGGCGCTGCGGACGATGGCGCTCTGCCCGGCCTGGCGGAACACCGTGGTCAGGCACCGCGTCGGCACCCGGGGGCTCGCCACGAGATCCGCCAGCACCTGCCCCGGCCCGACCGGGGGCAGCTGGTCCGCGTCCCCCACGAGCACAAGCTGGGCCAGCGCGGGCAGCGCCTCGACCAGGGCCAGCGCCGCTGCGGCATCGAGCATCGAGGCCTCATCCACCAGCACCACGTCAGCCTCCACGGGCCACCCTCGGCCACGCGCAAACGTCCCGGCGCCGGCCTGGTAGCCCAGGAGGCGATGCAAGGTGACGGCCTTGCGTCCCGTCACCTCCTCCAGCCTGCGGGCAGCGCGACCGGTCGGGCTGGCGAGCCGGACCACGAGCTCGAGGTCTTCGAACAGGCGCACCAACGTACGCAGGGTGGTCGTCTTGCCTGTGCCCGGCCCGCCGGTGAGCACGAAGAGGCGAGACGCGGCCGCGGCGAGCACGGCCTCCCGTTGCTGGGTCGAAAGCGTCAGGTGCTCGGCCTCCTCGACGCGCGCCAGCCGTTCGGCCAGGCCCGGCATCACCTCGGGTGCCCGGCGCAGCAGCCGTCCCAGCCCCTCTGCCAGGGCAACCTCCATGCGACGTGCCCCTGGCGCCCAGATCAAGGGCTCCTCGCCCGGCAGCCCGGCCTCTTCGTGGAGGGTGCCAGCCGCCAGGGCCCCTGCCAGCGCGGCATCAAGCGCGCCGCCCGGCAGGCTCCGAGCCCGTGCGCGCCGCAACAGCCCGCCGCGGGGCAAGGCCATGTGGCCCTCCGCCCCGGCCTCCCGCAGCACGTCCCTCAGCCCTGCCGTCAGCCGCTGCGGCGCATCCGCAGGCAGGCCCAGGCGGGTCGCGAGGCGATCGGCCACGGCGAAGGGAAGCCCGCTGAGATCATCGAGCAGCCGGAAGGGGTCGTTCTTGACCACCTCGATGGCGGCCTCACCATAGGCCTCGTGAAGCCGCGCGGCCTGGCCGGCTGGCACCCCGTGGGTTTGCAGAAAGGCCGTGAGCGCCTGGACCCCCCGCTGCGCCTGCCAGGCCTCCAGGAGAGCGGCCCGCCTGGACGCGCCGAGCCCTGGCACCTCGGTCAGGCGCTCCGGGGTGCGCGCCAGGACGGCCAGCGTCTCCAGCCCGAACTGGCTCACGATGCGCGCGGCGAGGCGGGGCCCCACCCCCTTGAAGAGCCCGGAACTGAGGAACCGCGTCAGCGCTTCCGGGGTGTCCGGTGCCTGCGTCTCGTGGCGCTGCACCTCGAACCGCGGCCCATGCACCGCGTGGGTGGTCCACCGCCCCTCGAGCCGCACCCGGGTGCCGGGTGCCAGGTCCGCGAGGCCCCCCACCACGGGCACGGCCTCCGGGGCACCCTCGCACACCACCCGGGCGAGGGTCCACCCCGAGCCGGGGTGGCGGTAAACAATGCGCTCCACCGTCCCCGTCAACGTGCCTGCAGGGGGTGAGCCGAGCAGCTCCTGGGTCAAGGCCTGACCTCCGGTTCCGGCGCCAGTGTAGCACCTGCTGGCCCGCGGCCGGCCACGCCGGCGCCTCGGGGCTAGCACCAGCCCCCTTCGGCCGACCTCAGGCGGTGCGCAGGGCCGCCCCCAACACCTCCAGGGCCTCGCCCAGCGCCCGCGCGTCGCGATGACCATATCCCACTCGCAGCCAGCCGGGGTAGCCCAGCGTGGCTCCTGGCACCACGAGGAGACGGTCGTCTCGATATAACCGCTCCGCGAGCGCCACGTCATCTAGCGGGGCTCGTCCGCGGACCCCAAGCAGGCACGCAGCCGCACGAGGCGACAGCTCGGCCAGCAGGCGGGGCTGACGCGCCACCCAGGCACGCACCTGCGTCAGGTTGCGCCCCACGAGCCGTCGGTTGGCCTCCTCCATCTCCTCGCGGCGCGGCCACAGGCCCTCGAGCCACGCCGTGGCGGGCGAGGCAAGGGCCAGGCCCAGGTGCTCCCGCCACCGCACGGCCTTCGCCAGCACGGCCGGATCACCCAGCAGCCACCCGACCCGCGCCCCAGGCAACCCCCAGGCCTTGGAGGCAGAGCCCGTCACCAGCAGCCGCTCAGGGCCGACCACGGCCAGTGCCCCGGGGGCGGGGGCTGCCGGCCCGACCCCGCGGTAGACCTCATCCACGAGCAACAGGGCCCGCCCGTGCGCCCGCACGAGACCAGCCAGGGCGCGCCAGTCGTCTTCCTCCAGTGACCGCCCGGTGGGGTTATGGGGCGCGTTGACGACGACGAGACGCGTGCGAGGCGTCAACAGCGCCGGCAAGGTGGCAAGCGCGACGGCAGGGCCCGGGCCAGGCTCCATCGGCCACGGCACCACGGTCGCCCCCGTGGCGGCCGCAACGCAGGCCAGTTGCGGGTAGCTCGGGGCCTGAACGACGGCCTCGTCGCCCGGGCCGAGGAGGGCCATGAGCGCCAGAAAGTTCGCCTCCGAGGCCCCGACCGTCAGCATCACCCAGGCCGAACCCGGCAGGCCCTCTGCCGCCGCCACCGCGGCGCGCAGGGGGTCCCCTCCCTCGGGGGCCCCATAGCCCCAGTCGATCGCGGGGCCGCCTTCCGGTGCCCGGCAAGCCACCTCCTCGCCACGCCATGCAGCCGGCCCGGCGCCTGCGAGGAAGTGCCGGTAGGGGCCGGGGTGATCCGTGAACCACCGCTCGAGGGGGGACGCCATCACGTGCATGGCGCACCAGCGTCTCCGGGCAAAGCGTGGATGTCAAGCGACCCGCGAGCCGTGACCATGGGCGCCGGGACCGCGTCACCGAGAGGAGAGCCACCATGGACCGCTACAAGGCCCTGCACCGCACCCTCACAGAAGAACGCGAGCGCATCCTCGCCGCCATCGAGAGCCGCCGAGCGAGTGCCCGCAGCCACGGCGGGAGCAGCGTGCAGGACGCGTTTTCGAACTCGGGAGACAGCGAGTACGGGGATGGCGCCACCGATGCCTACGAGCAGGTCTTCGATCTCACGATGCTGGACAAACACCGGTTCCGGCTCGCCCAGCTAGAGGCAGCGCTCGCCCGCCTCGACGCAGGGATCTACGGCCGCTGTGTGCGATGCCGGCAGGCCATCGGCCTCCTGCGGCTCGAGGCCATTCCAGAGACTGCTTACTGCCTGGACTGCGAGCGGGAGGTCGAGGCGCAGGGCTGACGATCTCCCCCCAGGCTTAACCTGACCCGCAGGCCCGCCCCCGGAAGCTCGGGTCGCTGCCCCCGCGGACGCAAGTTCTCGTGCCCTGGCTCCGCCTCCCACCGCCGTTCACCGACGCCGGCCAGCCCGTTGCCCTCACGCACGGGCCAGGTAGGCGGCGCGGTACGTGGTGCTGCTCACAGGCCGGAAGGTCAGGGCCTCGTAGGCCTCGAGGCACTCGAAACCAGCTTCCGCGAGGGCCTCGAGCACGAACGCGTGCGCGTACCCGCGAGCGGTGTGGCTGGCGTCGACCCGCTGCCAGCTGCCGTCTGGCCGGGGCAGGAAGTAGGTGGCCTGCAAGGTGGCTAGCCCGGTGGCAGGGTCGTGGCCCGAGCACCAGAACCGGGCATGGGAGGGGCCGACCCAGGCATCCTGGCTGTCTCCCCAGACCGTCGCGTAGGCGTGGGGGGTGTTCATATCAAAGAACAGATGGCCGCCCGGCGCGAGCAGCCGCCTCGCGCCAGCGAGAGCCTGTCGAAACGCCAGTGGGGTCGTGAGGTGGTTCAGGCTGTCATAGAGGCACAGCGCGAGGTCGACCCCCCGGTCCGTGGTGCCGAGGCGCGGCAAGTCAACCAGATCCCCCTGCAGCCACTCCACCTCCACCCGCCAGCGCTCTCCGCGCCGCCGCGCCCGCTCCAGCATGGCGGCCGAGCCGTCCAGCCCGGTCACCTGAAACCGGCGACGCGCGAGGGCCACGGCAGCCGCCCCGGTCCCACAAGCCAGATCTGCCACGTGGTGGGGCCTGATCCGCCGCAGGGCGAGCAACTCGAGCAAGTAGCCCACCATCTTGAGGCTGAAACGGGACTGGCCGCTGACATCATAGGCAGCTGCAAGGGCGTCGTAGGGCTGTGATCCGGATGGAGACTTAAAGGCCATTTAAACGACAGGGCTGCCGGGCAAGACCTGGAGGCGAGGGCGCGTCCCGCCTCCATGCACCCAAAGACCCAAAAAGATCAAGGGCTGACGCAAGTCGCCGGGGAGAGGGGGGTATAAAGGGCTTGGGGGTTTTATTAAAACAGTGTAAAGCCCCTGTAAAATCCGTTTTATAAACGCGCCTGCCACCGATAACCAGTCGCAGACTGCCGAGCCTCCGCCGATTATGCCCGAATTCGCCCGATTTTGCCGTTAGGCTTCGGGAGGCGCCGGCCCTTACACTACAAGTGGTGCGTCGGAAACGTCGTCGCTGCCCGTGCAGGCGGGTGGACGCTGAGGAGGAATTCACTTGCCGAACCTGATCTCTGAAGATCTCTCGCTCGAGACCAACGCCAGCGCCGGCTTCGAAGAGGCAGGGCTGCTGCGCGACACGGACGTGATGCCGGGACGGCCGACCATCGAGGAGGCCGAGCCCGAAGCGTCGGTCGTTGAGGATCTCGCGGAGGAGGTCGTCGGGGAGACCCACGAGTTGCGGGTCAACGTCACGCCGACGCCGGCCCCAGCGCTGGAGCAGAGCGACGACTCGATTCGCATGTACCTGCAGGAAATCGGGAAGCGCCGCCTGATCACGCACGCCGAGGAGCTCGAGCTCGCGAGGCTGATTTCCCGGGGCGGTCCTGAGCGCGAGAAGGCAAAGCACAAGCTGGTCTCCGCCAACCTTCGGCTCGTGGTCTCCATCGCTCGCAAGCACCTCGGCCGCGGACTGTCGTTCCTGGACCTGATTCAGGAGGGGAACATGGGCCTGATGCGCGCCGCCGAGAAGTACGACTACCGCAAGGGCTACAAGTTCTCGACCTACGCCACC
>JAYKHL010000109.1:0-10095 GCA_035284865.1 Candidatus Sericytochromatia bacterium
TGGGGCTTGATCGTGTCCTTCTTGGCGTTGGCGTCGAGCCAGGCCACGTCGATCTCGCAGTCAAAATGCCCGATGTTGCAGATGATCGCGTTGTCCTTCATGGCGAGCAGGTGCTCGGGCCGGATGATGCCCTGGCAGCCCGTGGCCGTGACGAAGATGTCGGCCAGCGGAGCCGCGTCCTCCATCGTGACGACCTCGAAGCCCTCCATCGCCGCCTGCAACGCGCAGATGGGATCGACCTCCGTGACCATCACGCGAGCGCCGAAGTTCCGCATCGACTGCGCGGAGCCCTTGCCCACGTCGCCGTAGCCGGCCACGATGACGACCTTGCCCGCCACCATCACGTCCGTGGCCCGCTTGATGCCGTCCGCCAGCGACTCCCGGCACCCATAGAGGTTGTCGAACTTGGACTTGGTGACGGAGTCGTTCACGTTGATGGCCGGCACCTTGAGCTCGTTGCGCTCCATCATCTGATACAGCCGGTGCACGCCGGTGGTGGTCTCCTCCGAGAGGCCCTTGATGTCGGCCAACAGGTCCGGGTGCTGCTGATGCACCACGAGCGTGAGGTCACCCCCGTCGTCGAGGATCAGGTTCAGACCCCGACCGTCCGGCCAGCGGAGCGTCTGCTCGATGCACCACCAGTACTCCTCCTCGGTCTCGCCCTTCCAGGCGAAGACCGGGATCCCGGCCGCGGCGATCGCGGCGGCCGCGTGGTCCTGCGTCGAGTAGATGTTGCAGCTCGACCAGCGGACCTCCGCGCCCAGCTCCACCAGCGTCTCGATCAGCACCGCCGTCTGGATGGTCATGTGCAGCGAGCCGGCGATGCGGGCTCCGGCCAGCGGCTTCTGACCCTTGTAGCGCTCCCGGAGCGCCATCAGGCCCGGCATTTCTTTCTCGGCCATCGCGATTTCCTTGCGGCCCCACTCGGCGAGCGAGATGTCTGCAACCTTGTAGTCTTGCTGCTTTACGGTCATGGTGGTCACTGGGGACTCCTCAATGGCAGGCGTGAATCCTGGCCCGGCGCCTGGCGCCGGCGACATGGCATTATCGCGCATCAGGCCGCCTGACGCCAGTCGCGACCCTCGTCGAGGCTGAGGCACGGAGCGAGGTCAGGCCCGGGAGAGGGCGCGCAGGCGCCAGAGCGCGAGGACGCCACAGGCGACGTTGGGCAGCCAGGCAGCCACGACCGGTGCCAGGGCGCCGGTCTGGCCGAAGGCCATGCCCGTGAACATCAGGACGTAGTACACAAACAGCACCAGCACGCTGACGCCAAGCCCCACGGAGGCGCTGGCACGCTGGGGTCGAATGCCCATCCCGGCGCCCAGCAACACGAACACCAGGGCCGCGCACGGCACCGAGATGCGCTGACCAGCCAGCACCTCCAGCTCGGCCACCTCGCGCGCCGAGGCCCCCGTTCGCGTCAGCCGCTGCACGTGCTCGCGAAGCTCCCGGACGGTCATCTCCTGAGGCGCGCGCCCCTCCTGAGCCATCGCCAGCATGTCGCTGCCCAGCACGACCCGCTGGGCAGCGAACCGCACGGTCCACCGGAACTCTCCCCGGGCATCCACCTGGTGCATGACCCCCCCGCGGAAGAGCCAGCCATCGTCCAGCGGCTCGGCCTCCGCGGCCTGCACCAGCCGCACGAGGCGCCCCTCTTCGAACTCCTGCACCACCACGTCTTGCATGCGGCGGCCATCCCACCGGCGGGCGTAGAAGAAGCGTCGCAGCACGCCCCCCTCACGCTCGGGGTAAAACAGGTGCTCCCGCGTCACCGGGACGTGGCGTTGCTGCGTGGCCTCGAGGAGCAGGCGCCGGGCCTCCCACGACGCCGCCGGGCTGATCACCTCGTTGAGCAGCAAGGTCGCGGCCGCCACCACGGCGGCAAAGGCCAGCCCCGGGGCCACGAGCCGCGAGACCCCCACGCCCACCGCTCGCCAGGCCGTGAGCTCACCGTCTCCTGCCAGGCGGCTGTAGGCCAGCAAGGCCGCGAGCAAGGTGGCCATCGGAAAGGTGTAACCCGCCGTCTCGGGGAGGCGCAGCAGCAGCACCTCCAGCACCAGCCAGGCGGGGAGGCCATGGCGCACCATCAGCGTCACCAGATGAAACATCACGGTGGTGGCCAGCAGGATGCCCGTGAAGGCCCCCAGGCCGAAGGCGAAGGGCACCACCAGCTCGCCCACCACGCTGCGGTCGAGGAGCCGCAGCACCCGCGGGGGCTGCGACCTCACATCCGGAATTCTTCGCCGAGGTAGTGTTTCCGGGCGACCTCGCTGGCCGCCACCTCCTCCGGCGTGCCGGACACCACCACCTCCCCGTTGCTCAGGATGTGGGCGTAGTCGACCACCCCGAGCGTTTCCCGGACGTTGTGGTCGGTGATCAGGATGCCGAGGTTTTTCTCCTTCAGGCGCCGGATCATCTTCTGAAGCTCGGCAACCGTGAGGGGATCGATGGCGCTGAAGGGCTCGTCGAGCAGCAAGAAGCTGGGGTTCGCAGCCATGGCGCGTGCGATCTCGACCCGCCGGCGCTCGCCACCCGAGAGCTGCGACCCCTTGTTCTTGGCGACCTTGGTGAGGTTGAACTCCTCGAGCAGAGCCGGCAGCCGCTCGCGCTGCTCGGCCTTGGAGACGCCCTTGATCTGCCAGACCGCGATGATGTTCTCCTCGACCGTCAGCTTGCGGAACACCGACGGCTCTTGGGCCAGGTACCCGATCCCGCGTCGGGCCCGGAGGTGCATCGGCAGGTGCCCGATGGGCTGCCCATCGAGCAACACCTCCCCCCCGTTCGGTTTCACGAGCCCGACCACCATGTAAAACGTCGTGGTCTTGCCAGCCCCGTTGGGGCCGAGCAGCCCGACGATCTGGCCCCGGTCGACCGTGATCGAGACGCCGTTCACGACGCGGCGTGACCGGTAGTTCTTCATCAGGTTCTGTGTGACGATGGCCATCGGGTGACGCGCTCGCTCAAGGTCCGGACAGCGGTCCCGCCACACCGGCGGGCAGCAAGAGGCGGGTCCGGGTGGTGCCTTCCGCCACCAGACGCCGCGCTGCTACATGATACGTGATGCGCGAGGCTCGGAAAGTGTCGCTGCCCCGACGGGCCTCGACCCCACCGTCGAACACGACACGCAGCACGCGATCCTCCGTCGGGGCAGCGTAGATGGTGGCCTGCTGACACGTCACCACCATCTGAGGCAGGGTGACGCGAACGTGGCCCCTCACCTGATACGTGTGCGCCTTGCCGTCGTAGGTCGTGACGTCGGCCTCGATCTGCAGCTGCGGCGCGGGGGCTGCCGCCCGGGCAGGTGCAGCGAGCGCCAGCCCCATGGCGGCCACCACGGCGGCAAGGGCGCGCGACCAGCTCACCGCCCCCCTCCCCGCCGGCCCGCCAGGAGGGCGGGCTCCAACGCGATGGTGCCGCGCACGCGGCCCCGGAGCTCGACGCGACGCAGCGCGCGGTCGGCCCAGAGCCGGCCGGCCGTCAGACGGTTCGGGCCCTGCCAGAAGGCCACGCCACCACTGGTGACCAGCCGGCCGCTGGCCGGGTCCCAGCGGGCGTCTCGCGCCGTGACGCCCGCACGGCCGTCGAGCGTGCGAAGGGTCAACCCACCGCCCAGTCGCAGGTCACGGGCGGCATGATCGTACGAGGCCCACGGGGCCTCGGCACGCGTCACGGGCCGGCCCTCCTCGAAGAAGGTGGCCTGCACCCGCTCGAGAGATGCCACCCCTGGCCCTGCCCGGTAGGTGGCCTGCGCAGCCCTGGCCATCCACAGGGTGCGCCCCGCCGCGGCTTCACTGAACTCGGGCCGGTCCAGCGTGATGCCAGGGCCACGGGCGCGGTCCTCTGCCCGAGGCTCGGGGCGGCAGGCCGCGGTGAGCGCCATCGCCGCCAGGAGAAGTCGGTGCAGGCGCGCCACGCGGCTACAACAGGTCGCCAAGCCGCCGCGCGTAGGCAGCGCCGTACGAGACGTAGTGGGCCCCACCGGCGCGGATCCGGGCCACCTCCTCGGGCGACAGGTCCCGCACGACCCGGGCAGGCGTGCCCAGGATCAAGACCCCTGGCGGGTAGGCCTTGCCCTCCGGCACAACGGCCCCCGCCGCCACGATCGAGCCCGCACCGATGATGCACCCGTTCAGCAGGATGGCCCCGATTCCCACCAGGCACCCGTCTCCCAGCGTGGCGCCGTGAATGACGGCCCGGTGGCCGATGGTGACATCCTCCCCGATCACGACGGGGAAGCCCGCATCCACGTGAACGACGGCGCCGTCCTGCACGTTCGAGCGGGCGCCAATCACGACCGCGTCCTGCTCGGCGCGGATGACGGCGCCAAACCACACGCTGGCCTCGGCGCCAATGGTGACGCGCCCCAGCACGGTGGCGTTGGGGGCCACGAAGGCCGTCTCGTCGATGACCACCTCGTCGGGCAGGTCGAATGCTTCCTCGGAGCCCATGCGCACCTCGCGCGTTATCCTATCACACGGCCCCCCGGACGGCGCATTGACTTCCGGGGCGAAGATGGCAGACCATACGCGAAAAGGCCCCCAGGAGGTTTGCGAATGCTCGATGCGTCCGACGTGCGTCACGTGGCGCGGCTGGCCCGGCTGGAGCTGGCCGACGCGGAGGTGGAGGCCCAGGCGGACCAGCTTGGCCGCATCCTGGCGTTCTTCGACGCGATGAATGCCATCGACACGACGAACGTGGCTCTCACGGCCCACCCTTTCCCCGTCGTCAACGCCCTGCGGGCCGATGTGACCCGTCCCTCGCTCGCGCGCGACGCGGTGCTGGCTGGCGCCCCGCAGACGGAAGGCGCCTTCTTCCGCGTCCCGAAGATCCTGGACGGCTGAGCCGGTCCCTCACACGAGGGCAGCAGCATCCGGGGCAGCAAATAAGGTATGCTGACGATGCATCCTCATTCTGTTCCGTGCCGATGTCCCACCCTCGCGACGCTGAGGTCGCCACCCCCTTCTCGAGGCTGTTTTTCGCCCTGATCGCGGTGGTCGGGGCGCTGGCGTGTGGCTGGTTTCTGGTGGCCGGTGGAGGCCTGGTGGCCTGGCTTCAGGCGGAGCGCAATGGCCTGGACCTCGTTGAGGCCAGCCAGGGGAGCCTCCTCACCAGCTCCACCTTTCACATGTTGGTGGCGCTCGGACTCGTTGCCGAGCTGACGCACATCCCCCTGCCCAAGGGGGGCCGCATGACGGCGGGCTTCTTGATAGGCTTCGCGTCGCTCTTGATGCTGGGACTCGAAGCCGCCATCGGGGTCGCAGCCCTGGTGAACCTCGTCACGGTCTGGGTGCCCCCACGCCGCGGGCTGGGCGTGGCCCTGTTCAACACCGGGCACCTCGCACTGGCCTACGCCGCAGCGAACTCTGCGCTGACGCTCAGCCATGTCTACATCTACGGCTACCCCGGGGCGGACGATCAGCCGTTCGTGGCAGCCGCCGCCGTGGCCTTCCTTGCGGTGCACTTCGCGATCGTGGACACCCACCTGGGGCTCGCCAGGGGGCTGGCTCCCTGGCGCATCCTCTGGGAGGACGACCGGGCGGAGATCTTCGTCACGCTCGCCATGACGCCGATGGCGTTCCTGATGGCCTACATGCACCAGGTCCAGGGCTGGGGCGGCACGGCCTTCGTGCTCCTGCCCGTGCTGCTGGCAGCCTACGGTGTGCGGCTGTACTTCAGGCTGAAGCGCTCGGAGGCGGAGCTGGCCGAATACAACGAGCAGCTCACCATCCTGCAACAAGTTGCCACCCGCATTTCCAGCCAGATCGAGCTCGAGCAGACCCTCGCCCTGATCGCCCAGGAGCTGGGACGCGTGGTGGGCCACCACGCGTGCCTGCTGTTCCTGATCGATCAGGCCTCCGGCACCCTGATCCAACAGGCGGCCTCAGGGGAGGGCAGCAAGCCCTTGCAGGTGCCCGTGGAGCACGGGCTGCTCGGGGAGGTGGCTAGAGAAAGGCGTCCGGCCCGGGTGGACGACCTGGCCGCCGAACACCTCGACGTGGGGGTGCTGGCTGGCTTCCGCTCCTTGCTCGCCGTGCCGGTGGCGACAGACCAGGAGGTCCTGGGGGTGGTCACCGTCCTGCACCGAGCCCCGCGGGCTTTCGATGCTGGCACGGCCCGGTTGCTGGACATCCTCGCGTCGCAGGCGGCCGTCGCCATCAAGAACGCCCAGCTCTACCGAGCGACCCAGCAGCTGGCCATCACGGACGGCCTGACCCGGGTTTACAACCGACGCTACTTCGAGGAACAGCTCACGGCCGAGCTCGAGCGTGCCCGTCGGCAGCAGCTGACCACCTCGCTGGTGGTGTTGGATGTCGACCATTTCAAGAAATTCAACGACACCCACGGCCACCTGCTGGGGGATCAGGTGCTGCAGGGCGTGGCTCGCATCCTCGGCAAGAGTGTCCGCGAGACCGATCTCGTCGCGCGCTATGGCGGGGAGGAATTTGTCGTCATCCTGCCCGACACCCCGGCTGCTGCTGCGGTCGAGGTGGCCGAGCGCATCCGCCGCAACGTCAAGAGCCACCCTTTCTGGGGCCGGAGCCAGGCCCCCCTCGAGGTGACAGCCAGCGTCGGGGTCTGCTCGGACGTTCGCAGCGTCCTCGAGGCCCATCCCATGTTCGAGCAGGCTGACCGGTGCCTGTACCAGGCCAAGGCCGCTGGCCGCGATCGGGTGTGTCAGGTGATCTACGAGGCCGACGAACCCGGGGAGATCCGGACGATCCGTCAGGACCTCCCCAAGGAGCCCACCCTGCGGCGTCAGATGCGCACCCTGCAGCACATGTCGAGCGAGGACTGGGGGCGCTACCTGCGGGGCAACGTCGAACCCACGGTGGCGGCCTGGTGGGAAGAGCCAGGCGTCAAGGCCAGCCTCTCAGGCGGCAAGCCGTTCTGGGAGGGCCTGACGCGGACCTTCATCGAGACGGTGCTCGAGAAGCTTCGAAGCACCGAGGAAGAGCGCAACGGCTGGCTCGAGCGCTTCCAGACCTTCCCCATCTATCAGGACGTCCACGTCGAGCTCTCCCGGCTGATCGGCACGGGCGTATCGCTCACACGGATGGAGGCCGCCATCCTGGCCCTGTACAAGCGAACCCAGGCCCTGATCCAGGGGGCCCCCTTCCCACTGGAGGAGCGCATCACCGTCGGCATCATCCAGGAGCGGCTGTTCCACGTGCTGCAGCTCATGGTGGCCCAGGTCTGGCACGACTTCTTCCAGGCCACGGTGGGCCAGCTCGAGCGAGTCGTCGAGGCCAACGCCTCGCCCGCATCGGGCCACCTCACGGCTGCCCCCAAGCACCTGCGAGGGGCCGAGGGCGTGCCGCCTGAGGGGCCTGCAGGGCTGGAGGCCGCGCGTGCCCCTCAGCCCTCTGAGGCGGCCGGAGCCCCTTCTCCCGAGGCCGCAAGCACCTCGGGGCCCGTAACGCCACCTCCCGAGCGGGGTACAAGCGAGGCGTGAAGTGGTGCTGGAAGGCCCTGGTGGGGTGCGGGATGCTGATAGGGGGGGGGCTGCACGGCCCCCAGCCCCTCGCGGCGCAGGGCGCTGCCGAGGCTGTCACCCCGGCCGGAGCCACGGCCTCGGCGAGAACCGCGGAGGCCCCCTGGACCGTGCTACCGGGCGGCCTCCGCTGGGTGGAGGCAGGGCCGCCGGAGGCGGCGGAAGCGGCCCTCGAGTGCTGGGTGCCGGCCGGCTCCGGGGTGCGCGGCGGGCAAGCAGCAGCCGCCACCGCCATGGCGCTGCTGGCTGCGTTGCGGGCCAGGTTGCCCCCCCCGGTGAGGGTCGACGTCGAGCTGACCACGACCCACGTGCGGTACGACGTGTGGCTACCTGCCACCGCAGCCGCGGACGCCGCGTTCCAGTTGCTCGACGTGCTGACGACCTGCCCTGTGGGGGATGGTGGGGCCGTGCTGCCGGCCCCCCGCTGGCTGCACGAGGCCGGCATCGGGCCCTGGCTCGCAGCAGCCCCACCGGGCGAGCCGATGGACGCGGTTGCGTTTCATCGCCGCCACTACCGCCTTGACGCCATGGTGCTGGTGGTCGCCACCCAGGCCGCCCCTGGTCTGGTGCGAGAGACCCTCGCCGATCGCCTTTCGAGCCGGCTCAAGGCCCCCGTCGAAGCCGCCAAGCCCCCGCTCGCCAGCCAGGGCGTCCCCGATGCAGGGGCCTCCGCGGCGGGCCGGCCGGTGGCCGCGGGCCGCTGGGCCTGGCTTGCGGTGGAAGGCCCCCCGCCAGAGGCCTACGCGGCCGCCGCGGCGCTGGCGGTGGCGGGGGAGGTCCTCGGAGGGCGGCTTGGTGGCGGCCTCCAGCGCCCCTGTCACGTGGCCCTGGAGGCCGCGCCGGGGAAGACCTGGCTGCTGGTGGCCACCCCGGATCCCCCGGACGGCTTCGCGGCGAGGCTCGACCACGAGCTGGCCTTGTTGCGGGATGACACGGTCGATCTGGCGGAACTGGAGCAGGCCCGGGCCCGGGTGCGTGGGACCCTCGGGGGGCCGACCGGGGATGCCCGGGCCCGCCGGCGCGCGCTGGGGCGGGAGGCGATGCTGGGGCTGCCGGGGAGCACCCGCCAGGCCCTGGCGGCGGTGGCCCAAGTCGGTCGCGCCGAGGTGCAGGCGGCGGCGCAGCGGTACGGCTGCGGGTCGACCCTGCGGGTCAGGGTTCCTCCGCCCTGACCGGCGGAAGAGGCGCCCGGGTTGCGGCCGCCAGCCACACCGCCCGGGCCCCTGCTTGCCGGAGGACGGCCGCACAGGCCGCAGCCGTGGCCCCGGTCGTCAGGACGTCATCGACCAGCAGCACCTGGGCGCCCGCCAACGGGCGGTGGCAGGTGAAGGCCCCCGCCACGGCGGCGGCCCGCAGTCCAGGGGGCAGGCCGTGCAGCGGGGGTGTGTCGCGCCTGCGCCGAAGGACGCTTGCCACCCGCCAGCCTCGGGAGCGACCGATCGCCCGGGCCAGCCGGGCAGCCTGGTTGAACCCCCGCTGCCGGGCCCGACGGGCATGCAGCGGCACCGGCACCACCAGCCACTGGCCGGCGGGCCAGCCGGAGGCCGCGAGCAGGCGGCGGGCCAGCACCGAGCATGCCAGCCGCCGCCCGCGATACTTGCAAGCGCGCACCGCGGCTCGCGCTGGCCCGGCGTGTGCCCCGCCCACCAGCAGGCCATCCAGGCCGGCCGGGCCGGCGCCTGAGGGGGCCGGCAGCCACATGGCCTCGCAGGCGGCACAGAGCCCCTCCAGCCCACCCCAGGCTCCGCAGGCCAGGCAGCGGGCTCGAAACAGCCAGTGCCAGGGCCACCTCACCGCGGCCGCCGCCGCTCGACCCGCCAGCCTCCCAGGGCCGCCAGGGCCGCGCCCACGCCATCAATGGCCACGTCCGACGGAGCCCCGACCCGGCTCGGCACAAAGGTCTGATGCCACTCGTCGGTGCAGGCCCACCCGACGGCCAGGACCCAAGCGAGCTGCCAACGCCGGGCCCCGGAAGGCAAGGCCCACCCCAGCAGGGCCGCCAGCACGGCATACTCCGTGACGTGGCCCAGCTTGCGGATCCCGAGCTGCATCACCGCCAGCGCCTCGGGTCCGGCGTGCTGCCCAGCAAGGCCCAGCAGCCACGTCACCAGCGCAAAGCTGTGTTGCCCCGAGCTTGTCTGGGCAGAAAGGCCGAAGATCAAGGCCATCCAGGCGACCGCGGCACCCCAGCGCCCCGCCCGCGGCACGCGTTCCAGGGTCTGCATCAGCTTGTCGAATGGACCCAAGGTGCCCACCCCCTTCCACCCCGCCACGGTACCACGGGTGCAACGTGCCAACGCCCAGCGCGCCGGTACAGGAGTCGTTCGTGAAACCCTGACCCGGTCGCCTTGCGGTTTTTCAGGCCCGGCTGGTATGATGGCGATGCCCCGTCGTGCTGCTGCCCGACGCTTTCGACCCAGCGCCCGGCCTGACCGGACGTGCATCGTCGCTTTGCCCCGTGGGCCCGGGCCGGCGCGACGCCACCAACAACTCGACAAGCAAGGGACCCTCACCGCATGCCGCAACTGGACGACACCCTCGAATTTGGTCACATCGATTACGAATCGACGTTCCGGAACCTCCAGCAGGGGGACATCGTGAAT
>JAYKHL010000110.1:0-4228 GCA_035284865.1 Candidatus Sericytochromatia bacterium
CACTGGATGTAGTGCACGGAGGTGCTGCGCGCCCACGCACTTCCGTGGGGGAGTTCGCGGAAGGACATGTAGCCGGTCTCGGGTGCCCGAGCCCCCCGCTCTGCCAGGAACAGCACGCGGGCGCCACGCTCCAGGGCCTCCCAGGCCGCTGGCGTCAGAGACTCCGTGACCATCGTCAGGCCGGGCTCCCAGGCCTCCTCGACCGCGAACCCCTGGTTGTTCAGGGCGACCCGCAGGCCCTCCGAGACCTCGCCGCACGCGACGGCAAGGCCCGCCACCGCCCCCGCGCTCCGGGGGCTGATCGTCAACTCGAAGCTGTTGGTGGCCAGCTCCCAACCCTTCGAGACCACCCGAGCCGCCAGCCGGGTGGCCTGCGGCCGCCCCAGGGCCGGCACTTCCAGCGTCACCTCTCCCACTGGGCCGGTCATGTACGGCGCGATGGAGACCTCGAGTTCTCCGTCGCAGTCGGCCCCGTCGATCCCCCAGACGAGGGTGCCAGAGAGGGCCTGCCGGGTGTGGTTGCTCAGGTAAAACCGCACCGCGATCGTGTCGCCCGCCCAGAGGTTGCGTCTCGGGATTTCCGCCAGCAGCGCGATGGGGCCGTTGAACGAGGCCCAGTCCTCGAAGCCGAGCTTGGGCCTCCGACGAAAGTCGAGGCAGCCGCTGGCCTCCCACTCGGAGTCTGCAAAGCTCCGGGCCACGTAGCCAGCAAAGGCTGGCCGACGACGAAGCTCCTCGACCAGGCCCTTGAGGCCACGCGTCAGGCGACGCTGCGTCAGCTTGGCGAGGTTGTCGAAGGTCTCGAAAACCGCAGCAAGCTTGTACCGCTCGAAGCTGTCCTCCGCCGTCCCGGGCCAGCGCGCCTCGTCTGGCGACGCCACGGCCGCGGGCGCCAGCCACCAGGCCTCCTGCCCCGCATCGTCGGGCTCCGAGGCAGGCAGGCCCCACAACCCGAACTCCGAGACGACCCGTGGAGCGCCTGCGGCTGGCACGTCCCCGTTGAGGGACTGCGTCCACTGGCGACTCTCCTCGGGCAGCACGTAGCGGTGGTGCTCGTCGTGCAGGTCCGTGCGCATCGCGGTCCCCCCCGCGTGCGTGCAGATGGGGCGGGTAGGGTCCAGCGACGTCGCCTCGTCGTGGAGCTGTCGCAGCCATGGCTGAAGGTGCTCCCCCGCCTCTTCGAGTCCCCGACCCGCGTGGTGGAGGGACCAGGCGATCAGGCTTGGCCGATGCATGTCCCGCAACAGCGCTTCTTGCAGCTGGCGGCGGAACCGCTTGCGAGCAGCCTGCGTCCAGCGGTCACACGCGGGCAGCTCAGCCCACACCAGCATCCCCAGGCGATCGCACCAGTCCAGCCAGCGAGGGTCCTCCAGCTTCCCGTGCTTGCGGATGACGTTCAGGCCAGCCTCCTTGGCCAGCCTGAGCTCCCGCTGGATCTCCTCGTCGCTGGGCGGGGCGTAAAGGCCTCCGGGCCAGTAGCCATGGTCGACCGCCCCTCGCAGCAACAGGGGCTGTCCGTTGAGATACAGCCGCCCGTCGATCGCCGCCACCCCCCTCACGCCGACGTGGTGGTGGGTCACGTCCAGGGGCTCGTCGGCGCCGTCACACAGGGCCGTCTCGACGGTGTACAGGTACGGATCGTCGGGGTGCCAGCGGTGACACTCCGGGACCTCAAGCACCACCTTGCAGGCCACCTCCGGCTCGCCGAGCCGGGCGGCTGCCACCTCTCCCCCGCGGGCGTCGAGGACCCGCACGCGCAGGACCAGGCCAGCCGCCTCGCCGGCGAGCCCCACGGCAACCTCGATGCGGTCCGGATCGAGCTGTGCGCGCGGCGTTACCGTTGCCAGGTGCTCGGGAGGCCGGGCCACGAGCCGCACGCCTTGCCAGATCCCGCTGACGCGCGTGAAGTGACTGCCCTGAGACCCGTGCGGGACCTCGGCGAGGTCCTGCGGGTCGTAGACCCGGACCACCAGGTGGTTGAGGCCTCCCAGCACCGCCGCATCGGTCAGGTCGAACAAGAAGGGGCTGAAGCCGCCCTCGTGTTCACCGACAAACTGGCCGTTGAGCCAGGCCCGCGTGAGATAATCACAAGCCCCGAAGGCCAGCTGGAGGCGCTGCCCCTGCCAGGCCGCGGGGATCTCGACCTCCCGGTGGTACCAGGCGGCCCCCGTGTAGTCCCGCAGATCGCGGCCATAGAGCTGCCAGGCGGCCGGGACCGTGACCTCGCGACCGAAGCCGCTGGTACGTGCGAACCAGGCCTCGCGCTCCCCCCGCTCATACGGGTCGGTGGTGAAGCTCCAGGGCCCGTCGAGGGACAGGTCGTGGGGATGGTTGGTCATGAGGCCTTCATCGCGTGATGCGGGGACGCTGGCCGCTTCTTACCCCGCTGCCGGGCGGTCAGATACCCGCCGAGGCGCGTTCACTCGCGACCGTCAGGTCTCCCGCCGTGGTGTCCACCCGCACCCGCCAAGGAGCCCCGGCCCCTGGATGCGCAAGGGGACCGAGCAACACCCCGACGTAGCCGGTGTCTCCCGGCTGCAGGTCCGTCAGGCGGGTGGCGAGGTCCGATCGGATCACGCCGCTCACCGTGTGGTAGGCAACTTCTCCGACCCAGCGGGGCGTCACGACCAGGCGCACGGGGCCGCTCCCCGAGATCGCCCGCACGTCACCCTCGATCTCGCGCAGCGTGAGGACACCGCGGTGAGTACGGAGCAACGCGTCGCCGGCCAACCGCCGCAAGGTGATCGCCCCCCGCTCGTTGCCCGCCTCCACCCATCCCGAGGCGTCGGTCACGTCGACGTCCCCATCACGGGTGAAGAGGTCCAGGCGCCCATCATGTCCCCGGGCCACGATGGAGCCGGCCTCCTGTCGCACCTCGAGCGCCGTCTCAGGAGGCAGCACCAGCCGCCAATCGACGCGCAAGCCGGCCGCTGCCGTGGCGATCACGGCCGGGTGACGACCAGCCAGGGACGGAAAGACCACCCGGGCCCGCGCGTCTCCGGAGCGGGGAGCCTCGATCTCCACGCGGGCCTCGGCGAGCAGCGCCTGCTCCGCCGGCTCGAGCGGGCGCGCGGCCCGCAAGGTGGCCGCCAGGAAGGCGGCGGTCTTGGGCCAGCGGGTGACGGCGACCCGCCCCCGAACGTTTTCGAGGCGCAGGCGGTAGGGCCCTGCCGCCGGCCAGACGAGTTGCCGCTCCTCGACGCGCGCGGGCAGGACCGGGGCTGCCTGGGCCGGCGCGAGGGGCCCGAGGGTCAGCACCAGCGGCAAGGCTCGGAACCAGGGACGCATGGGCGAAACCTCCTTGGGGTCAGGGCTGTCGCAGGCGGGGGTCCAACCAGCGGTAAAGCCCGTCGACGACGGCGTTGACGATGATGATGCCGGTGGCCGAGACGAGCACCGTGCCCATGATCATGGGCACGTCCAGCGTGGCGATGGCCTGGTAGGCCTGCTGGCCGATGCCGGGCCACGCAAAGATGCTCTCTGTCAGCACGGCGCCACCGAGCAGCCCGGCAAAGTCGAGCCCCAGCAACGTCACCAGCGGCAGTGCCGCGTTGCGAAGGCCGTGCTCCAGCACGACGCGCGGCTCGGACAGGCCGCGAGCCCGGGCTGCGCGGATGTAGTCCTTGTGCAACTCCTCCCCGAGGGTCTGGCGCAACACCCGGGTGTAGGTGGCAGCCCCGGCGATTCCCAACGTGAGGGCCGGGAGCACGAGGTGGCTCAGGGTCTCCGCGCCTCCCAGCGGGAAGAGGGGAAACCGGTAGGCAAACAGGTACAGCAACACCAGCCCGATCCAGAAGCTGGGCACAGACAGGCCTGCCAGCGCCAGGCCACTGCCAAGCCGATCCGCTGAAGAACCAGCACGCACCGCGCCCAACACCCCGAGCGCTCCACCGAGGGCGACGTAAACCACGACGGCCCCGAGTGCGAGCAGGGCCGTGGCGGGGAGGCGCTCCAGGATGGCTGGCAGGACGGGTTGGTCCGTGAGGAAGGAGCGCCCCAGGTCTCCCTGCAAGGCGTTCCAGACGTACCGGCCAAAGCGCCACCAGACAGGGTCGTCCAGGCCGAGTTGGGCATGGATACGGGCCACGGTGGCGGCGTCGGCCTGCGGCCCTGCCATCGTGCGCGCCGGGTCTCCAGGCACCACGTAGGTCAGGGTGACGGTGATCGAGGCTACCGCCAGCCCGACCCCGAACCCACCCAGCGAGCGGGCAAGAACACGCGTCAACAT
>JAYKHL010000111.1:0-11103 GCA_035284865.1 Candidatus Sericytochromatia bacterium
GGTGCGTGTCGGCGTGGAAGAAGGCGTCCTCGAAGATCTGCTTGGTGAAGGCCCGGATCCCGAGCGCCGCCATCTCCATGTAGTCGATGCCCGCGGCCCGGATGGCTCGCTCATCGTCGAACCGCACGCCATAGATCCGCTCCTGGGTCAGCACGCGGGTGGAGACGTGGCTCCAGTAGATGCCGGGGGCCGTGATGCGGGGCATCCGAGCGAAGTTGCGAGCGAACTTCTCGCCGTGCAGGCCCTCGGTCCAGAGGTCCAGCTGCTGGTAGCAGCTCACGCCCAGGCGGTCCACCAGCACCACGTAAGGGGTGTCCGGGCTGGCGCCCAGCAGGCGCAGGAAGCGCGGGTGCCGCTCCAGCCACTGGGCAAATTCCCGCATCAGCACGAGATCGATGGCAAACCGCTCCGCCAGGCCGGGGCGCAGCACCTTGACGACGGCGTCCTCGCCGGTTGGCAAGGTGGCCGCGTGGACCTGCCCGAGGCTGGCGGCCGCCAGCGGCCGTGGCTCGAAGTGGTGGAACAGACGGTGGAGCGGCTCGCCGAGGTCCTCTTCGATGGTGGCCCGGACCTCCTCGAAGGGAAAGGGCGGCACCTGGTCCTGCAGCAACGCGAGCTCGGCCAGCACCTCCTCGGGAAACGCGTCCACGCGGGTGGACAGCATCTGCCCGAACTTGATAAAGACGGCCCCCTGACGCACCATCTCGCGCCGGGCCCAGCGGGCAAAGCGGACGCGGAGGCCCCGCACGCCGGGCAGCAACCAGAGCAACAGGATCCAGCCCAGCGTCAGCAGGAGGGCCCACCGGAACGCCGCACGACGCTCGCGAAAGGGACGGCCGGCCAGCTCTGCGTCAGCCCGCAGGCGGTCGGGATCGTAGGTTGGGGGCACCGGCCCACGGGGAGCCGCCTGGGGCAGCGCGAGGGGCATCTTCACGCCGTTCATTGTAGCGCGGATCGGCCCGTCTACCGATGTCACCGCCTGAGCTGGCGCTGGACCTCACGCGTGGCGCGCGCCACCCACTCTGGGCTTTGCGCCATCCGGACGGCGCGCTCCGCATCGACGCGTCCTGCCCCGTACACCTCGTCGCGCCCCGGCACGCCCAGATCCACGCACGTGAGGCGCACCAGATCCTCCACCACGGCTCCCGGCAGGCGGGCAGGGCTCAGCGTGACGGCTCGGCCCGCCTGCCGGGTCAGGTTGGCCTCGACGGCGTCGAGCAGGGCCGCCGTGGCGAGGGCCGCCACGGCGGCCGCAAAGGGTGAGGCCATGGAGCTGCCGTTCATCCGCGCATACCCGCCCCCGCGGGCGGGGGACCCCGTGTACGGGTGGTCGTAGGTCGGGACGGTGGAAAGGATGTTCATCCCCGGCGCGGAGACGCTCAGCGTGTGGCCGAAGTTCGAGAACCGCGCCAGCCGGTCCATCGGGTCCGTGGCATGGACGGCCAGCACGCCATCGAGGTACTTGGCCCTCCCCGTGTAGGTGTTCGAGCCCTTGTTGCCCGCAGAGACGCAGATCACCAGCCCCCGTCCGCGTGCAAAGGCGAGCATCTGCTCGACCAGTTCGTCGTCGGCGACCCCGGCGCTGATGTTCACGATCTTGGCCCCCCCCTGGGTGGCGGCATAGTGGAGGCCTTTGGCCAGGGACACCGGGTTGTAGAAGGTGCCCTGGAACTTACCGTCCTCGAAGTAAGGCTCGAAGACCTTCAATGCCAGCACGCGGCAGCCAGGGGCGACCCCCGTGACCCCCACGCCGTTGTCCGCCCGCGCCGCCACGATGCCTGCCACGTGGGTGCCGTGGCCATCGATGTCGCGGGAGTCGGGCTTGCCTTCGGCCAGGTCTGGCCCGTCGATCACCTGCCCCAGCAGGTCGGGATGCTGCGCGTCCACCCCGGTGTCGAGGCAGGCGACGATCACGTCCTGACGCCCCTGCGTGGTCTTCCAGGCCTCCGACACGCGGGCGGTCACGTGGCTCCATTGCTCGAAAGACCGGGGATCGCCCTGGGGGCCGGCCGGGGCAGAAGCGCCAGGGACCTGGAGGGTCGGCGGAGGCGGCGCAGGGGGGTCCTGCGCCTCGACCGGAAAGAGCGCCAGGCGCTCGATCCGGGTGACCTCGGGGAGTTGCTGGTAAACCGTGATGGCCTGCTCGACGGTCACGCCCGCCGGCAACCGGTGCACCTGGTAAGCCCCGAGGCGCTGGGAAACCAGCCCGCCGGGGAAGGGTGGTCGGACCTCGCCACTCGCCTGCAGCAGCACGTGGTGCTTGCTGAAGCGGGCCTGCGGATCCGACAGGTTCCGCGGCTTGAACTTGCCGCCCACAGCGGCGGTGCCAAGCGGCCTGAACCCCGGGGTGCCGCCGCAGCCGGCCAGCACCGCGGCCATGGTCAGAAGCAGGGTCAGGCCTCTCATCGGATTTAAACCTCCACGGCGCAGCGCACGCCCTGGGGGTGGTTGTCGCGCGGGAAGGCTGAAGCTTGCGTTAAGGCGACATTAAACTCCGAGACGGGTTCGAGACGGTCGTGGGTCCACCGTGCCCGGCGAAGGCCCCCGCCCCTGAGAGGTCTCCCGCTGCTGGCTCAGGGGAGAGGGGGGGGCACCCGGAAGGCAGGAGGGGCCGGCGTGGCGGGGGCAAGCGGGGGACCGCCCGCCGCGACGGTGGCCGCGACCAGGGCTTTCATGTCGAAGTTGTCGGAGGTGTCCGTCTTCCGCCCGAGTGGAATGGCAACGTCCCGGTGCCGGGTGACCCGGCGCCAGTCCAGCGTATGGGCGTCCATGAGGTAGGCCATCAGCCTTCCGAGGGCCTCGTACTGGGCCATCGGGTAGCCATCCAGGTTGTTGCCAAGGTTGCAGATCTCGATCCCGATGCTGAAGTGGTTGACGTTGTCGCGCCCGGCAAACACCGACTTGCCGGCGTGCCACGAGGCCGCAGTGTCGGGCACGCACTGAACGAGCAGGCCGTCCTTACCCACGACGTAATGGGAACTGACCTGGGACGAGGGCTTGGAGAAGAACATGCCAATGCGCCGGGCGTCAGCCGCGCTGGCCGTGTGGTGCAGCACGATGGCCGTGACGTCCTTGGGGCCGCCGGCGCGCGCGTTGCGGTTCGGGGAGTCGATGGCGACCATGGCCGGCTTGTCCGGCCCCTCCCGCCGCACGGGTTGCTGCACGCGGGCGTTCACGACGCGAGCCCCGGGGTCGATGCGCCGGACGACCTCCGGATCGCAAGGTTCGAGGTCGTGGGCCGAGGCAGCCTGGGGCGGGCCGGCAGGGCGCACCTGGGAGGCAGGCTGCCAGCGGGCACACCCGGCCACGGCGAGCACCAGCACGAGCGTCGAGAGGATGGGGAAGCGGTGGGGACGCATGGGGACCTCCGGGCGACGGTGCCATGTTAAGGATTGTTGAAGCCGAGCTTAATGATAGCAAGCGCGAGGGGAGAGAGCAGGGCTTCTCACCGGAATTAATGGGAACTTATATCACTTAATCAATATTTAACACTTCTGGTGCTTGCCACGCCTGGGCCGCTCCCGTCTACTGAGCAAGCCCCTGACTTCCCTCCCCGTCATCTGGCAGGCTCATGGCTACGTATGAACTGATCGCGACTGCCGCCTTCGGCCTCGAGTCCCAGGTTGCCTGGGAACTCAAGGCGCTGGGTCACGCCGACCAGATGGTCGAGCACGGGCGGGTGCGTTTCCGGGCAGACGAGGTGGGAATTGCCCGGGCAAGCCTGTGGCTGAGGGTGGCGGATCGGCTTCAGCTGGTCGTCGGCGAGTTTCCCGCGCGGACCTTCGACGAGCTGTACGACGGCGTGCGTGGCCTGCCCTGGGCGGATCTGCTGGCGAGGGATGCGGCCCTGCCCGTGGACGGCAAGTCGGTCAAGTCGATGCTCACCTCGGTGCCTGCGGTCCAGGGGGTGGTGAAGAAGGCCATCGTGGATGCCCTGGCCCGCCGGCATCGGCTGACGGTTCTGCCAGAAACGGGCGCCCGCCATCGTGTCCTGGTGGCCTTGCGAGAGGACCTCGCCACGCTGACGCTCGACCTCACGGGAGACGGGCTTCATCGGCGGGGTTACCGGGATCTCGTGGGCGCGGCGCCGCTGAAAGAGACCATGGCGGCGGGGCTGGTGTCCCTGGCTCGCTGGAAGGGAGACTGGCCGCTGGTGGACCCGATGTGCGGCTCAGGCACGATCGCCATCGAAGCCGCCCTGCAGGCCCTCGACATCGCGCCGGGACTCCGACGGACCTTCGACGCGGAGCGCTTCCGGTTCCTTCCGGTGGCGGCGTGGGAGGCGGCCCGGGAGGAGGCCCGCAGCCGGGCCCGTCAGGATCGGGAGATCCGGGTTCATGCCAGCGACCGCGATCCGGAAGCGGTCGCCCTGACCGTCCGCCACGCCCGGCAGGCGGGCGTAGCCTCGGCGATCCGCATCGTGCGAGCGCCCCTGCGGGATCTGGCACCTGCCGAGACCCGCGGGTTGATCGTCACCAACCCCCCCTACGCCGAGCGGCTTGGCGATGGCCCGGAGGTGGAGAGCCTCTACCGACAGATGGGCCAGGTGGTGGGTCGGCTGCCCGGGTGGGCCGCCCACGTGCTCTGTGCGCACGAGAGCTTCGAGCGGCACTTCGGCAGACCCGCAGACCGCCGGCGCAAGCTCTACAACGGGAACCTTCGCTGCCAGCTGTACCAGTACCGCGCGGTGCCCGCGCCGCGGGAGGATGCCGGCGTCGAGCCGGACGGCGGTACCTTGGGGGGGGGCGGCCCGCTCCGGTGAGTGACGCAGGCGTGCGTCACCGGGCCAGCGTCGCGAGGGCCTCCACCACCCGGGCCGCTGCCCCCGGCTCGCCCATGGCGGCGGAGAGGGCCTGCGAGATCGCGGTCCTGCGCGGGGGGTCGCGCAGGAGCTCCACCACGGTGGCCGCGAGGCGGTGAGGGGGAAAGTCCCCCACCACCTCCGGCGTGACCAGGCGCCCGAGGCGGGCATTGGGCAGCGCCACCAGGGGCGGGGCCGCCAGCAGCGCTGCGGCCATGCGGCGCTTGAGCCAGGGGCCGACCAGGGGCAAGGCAGCCACGCGTCCGGCCAGGCCCTCGACGGGGATCACCTCGGGTCGGTGCAGCGGCAGCGCCACGACCATGGGCACGCCCAACACGGCCAGCTCGGCCGTGTTGGTCCCGGGCAGCGTCAACGCCACCGAGAGATCCCGGCACGCCCGACGCGCGTCAGGGGCAGGCGCCACGCGCACCGCCGTGCCATCGTCGGTGACGAGCCAGGGCTGGCCTCCCCGCTCCATCAACCTCGCCGTGAGGCCGCCCGTCACGGCTGCCCGCTCGGCATCTGCAGCCGCAGCAGCGAGCAACGGGAGTGGCACGGTCGGGGCGAGGGGCAACACGAATTCGACCTGCGGACAAGCCTGGCGCACGAGGGAGGCGACCGCGAGAAACAGGGGCGTCACCCACTCGACCTTGAAAGGCTTCGAGCCAGGCAGGAGGCCCACCAGGGCGCCATCGTCCTGGCGCACGCCGCCTGCTGCGACGGCATCCACCATCAGGTTGCCGACCACCTGGATGGCGCCTGGCAGGGCCCCACCCGCCCGCACGCGTCGCGCCGCTGCCTCATCCGCGCACAGGTAAGCCGAGACCCGGCTGGGCCACCGGCCGGTGGTCTCGGTGTAGACCGCTGCCGGCCAGCCCAGGCGCGCGGCCAGCGCGACCGACCACAGCTGGTCGCCACCGAGGTGCAGCACGACGCCGCGGGCCGCGAGTTCGAGGCCCGGCGGGGCCTTGGAGGTGGCCAGCCAGCGGATGGTCTGGCGGGGGGAGGCGGCAGGTGGGGGGGCCGGCCAGCCCGCGATGGCCGCGGCTTCCAGCCCGCTGGCGTACGGACACGGGAGCAGCGCCACCGCCACGCCTTCCTCCGGGGCGGCGCGACGCCAGGCCTCGACCACAGGCCGCACCCAGCTTGCCACCTCCCCCGGCCCGTTGCTCGTGAGCAGCAACCTGACGGCCATGCTTAAAGTTTCTTATTGAAAAAACGCATTGCGTAAATATTCTTTACAGAACGTGGTATGATGCGCGGACTGCACAGAGCAGGAAGGAGGAACCATCCCATGGCGAGCAGCCAGCCTCACACGACCTCTCGTACCCTCACGACGACCGTCTCCCGCTACCTCACGGGCTCTCTGGACAACATGCAGCGCTGGGTGGACCAGGCCAGCAGCGCGTTGGCGCGAGCAGAGGTGTGGCAAGTATCCCGTCACGTGGCGGATCGGGTCATCTCGTCCTCCCGGCACGCCATCGAACAGGCCACGGATCGCGCCGAGCATCAGGATGGCTGGGGCGTGGCGCGCGTGTGGGCCTGTGGCTCGGTCGAGACCCTCCGCGACGCCGTGCGAGCCTGGGCCGACGAGGCGACCCGGGTCGACGGCGTCGGCACCTCGGCCCACCTCGTCGAGGAGACCTTGGAGCTGCTGCGGCGGCAGCTGGAGCTGACGTTCGAGACGGCCGAGGACGTTGGGACGCTCATCCAGCACGGGCTGGAGGCGAAGCCCGGGCCCGTCACCCGGATCGAGATCGACGCCGAGCAGGTGGGCCGGGTCATGGAGCCGCGGGTCTCAACGTCCTGACGAAGCGGCCTGCAGAGGCCCTCGGCCTATCCGTCGGGGGCCGCCGCGGGCTATACTGGGGCCATCCTCCCCCCCCGGACGGAGCCCACGATGCCCACCCAGCCTCTCCATACCGGCCCTCTCGGCTCGGACGCCGATGAGCGCTTCATGGCCCGCGCGCTCGACCTTGCCTGGCAGGGGCGCGGCTGGACAAGCCCGAACCCGATGGTCGGCGCGGTGGTGGTTCGCGAGGGCCACGTCGTGGGGGAGGGCTTTCATCCCCAGGTCGGCAAGCCCCACGCTGAGGTGTACGCGCTGGACGCGGCCGGGGAGGATGCTCGGGGCGCCACGCTGTACGTCACGCTCGAGCCGTGTGCCCACCACGGGCGCACCCCGCCGTGCGTGGAACGCGTCAAGGCCGCTGGCATCCGGCGCGTCGTGGCGGCCGTCGAGGACCCCAACCCCCTCGTGGCCGGGCGAGGCTTGCAGGCCCTGGAAGCGGCCGGTCTCGAGGTGCGGGTCGGCGTCCTCGTCCAGGAGGCCATCCGAGCCAACGAGCGGTTCTTCAAGTACATCCGCACCAAGCGCCCCTTTGTCTCGATCAAGACCGGCATGAGCCTCGACGGCAAGATCGCCACAGCGTCGGGCGAGAGCCAGTGGATCACCAACGAGCACTCCCGGGGCCACGTGCAGGTGCTGCGGGCCACCTATGACGCGGTCATGGTGGGGGTCAACACGGTCGTGCAGGACAACCCCAGGCTGACGTGCCGGCTGCCGGGTGGCCGGCAGCCCCTCCGGATCATCGTCGACTCGATGGCCCGCACCCCCCTCAACGCCAACCTGTTCGCCAAGCCGGCCGGCGCAGCCACGCTGCGCTCCAACACCCTGGTCTGTGTCAGCAGCAAGGCCCCCGAAGAACGCGTCAAGGCGTTGCGAGAGGTAGGGGCCGAGATCCTGGTGTGCCAGGATGCGGGCTTTGCCACGGACACGCACATCGACCTGGCCCGGCTGATGGTGATGCTCGGCAAGCGAGAGATCACGAGCATCTTGCTGGAGGGTGGCGGCACGCTCAATGCCGCGGCATTGGAAGCGGGCATCGTCGACAAGCTGTACGTCTATGTCGCCCCCAAGCTGATCGGTGGGGTGGGCGCGCCCACGATGGTCGAAGGCAGCGGCGTCACCATGCTGGAGGAAGCCGTGCAGCTCCACCAGCTAGCGGCAAGCGAGATGGGGGGCGACATCTTGTTGGAAGCCTACACGCAGCCGGAGTAGGCATGTTCACGGGGATCATCGAAGAAGTCGGCGTGCTAGCCAGCCACACCCCCGGGCGCCTGGTGGTTCGGGCGCCCCGGGTGGCTGCCGAGGTGGCCCTGGGGGACTCGGTGGCCACCAACGGCATCTGCCTGACCGTGGCCCGGCGCGACGGGGAGGTCCTCCACTTCGACTACTCGAACAGCACGCGGGAGGTCACCACCATCGCCGATTGGCGGGTCGGAGACAGGCTGAACCTGGAGCAGGCCCTGACGCTTGGCACCCGGCTCGGCGGGCACCTGGTCGCCGGGCACGTGGATGGCGTGGGCACGGTGCGAGCCGTGAGAGAGGGCGTCGAGGGGGTGCACGTGCAGGTGTCAGTACCTCCCGCACTCCAGCGATACCTCATTCCCAAAGGCTCCTTGGCCGTCGATGGCATCAGCCTGACGCTGGTCCGGGTCCACGCGGACGCGGTGGACCTCACGATCGTGCCACACACCTGGGCGAACACCAGCCTGGCCGACAGGCGTCCCGGGGCCCGGGTCAACCTGGAGGCGGACCTGTTGGGGAAGTACGTGGAGCGCCTGCTGGTCGGCGGTCAGGGGCACACCGGGGGACTGACGCTCGAAGCGCTGGCGGAGCAGGGGTACAGGTAGATGGTCGCATCGGAGTTCGAGTTTGCACCGATCGAGGACGTGCTGGAGGCTTTGCGCCAGGGCCGCATGGTGCTGGTCGTGGACGATGAGGACCGGGAAAACGAGGGTGACCTCATCGCAGCCTCCGCCACCACGACCCCGGACACCATCAACTTCATGGCCACCCACGGGCGGGGCCTCATCTGCGTGGCCATTCCCGCTGAAACGGCCAAACAGTTCGATCTTCAGCCGATGAGCGCCACCAACACGGATCGCCAGGGCACGGCCTTCACCGTCTCGGTGGACGCCACGGAGGGGACCACCACGGGGATCAGCGCCTTCGACCGGGCCCGGACCGTGGCGGTGATGGTGGACCCCACCTCGACCCCGGGAGATCTCCGGCGCCCCGGGCACATCTTTCCCGTCGTGGCGCGGGACGGGGGCGTGCTCGAGCGGGCGGGGCACACCGAGGCGGCCGTGGACCTGGCGCGGCTGGCTGGACTGCCGCCGAGCGGCGTGATCTGCGAGGTGATGAACGCCGACGGTTCCATGGCGCGCCTGCCTCAGCTGGCTCGGATGGCGCGGGAGCACGGGCTGCCGCTTACCTCCATTGCGCGCCTGATTCAGCATCGGCTCCAGACGGAGCGGTTCGTCGAGCGGCGGGCCGTTGCGCAGCTGCCGAGCCTGTGGGGGGAGTTCCAGATTTACGGCTACGTCAACCGCCTCGATGGCAGCGAGCATGTGGCCCTGGTGCTCGGCGACCCCACCTCGCCGGGGACGCTGGTCCGCATGCACTCCGAGTGCCTGACGGGTGATGCGCTCGGCTCCCGGCGCTGCGACTGCGGAGAGCAGCGGGATGCGGCGCTGGCAGCCATCCGGGACGAGGGGCGCGGGGTGTTGGTCTACCTCAAGCAAGAGGGGAGGGGCATCGGCCTCATCAACAAGCTGCACGCGTACGCGCTCCAGGATCAGGGCCTGGACACCGTCGAGGCGAACCAGCGGCTTGGTTTCCCGGCCGACCTCCGACAGTACGGGGTGGGGGCCCAGATCCTTGTGGACCTCGGCATCACCTCGATGCGCTTGCTCACGAACAACCCGCGCAAGGTGGTAGGCCTGGAGGGCTACGGGCTGACGGTCACGGATCGGGTGCCCGTCAAGGTCGAGGCCAACCCCCACAACTGCCACTACCTGGGCACCAAGCGGGCCAAGCTGGGGCACATGCTGTGACCGATGCGCCTGCTGGAAGCGCTCCCCACCTTTCCCTCCGGGGGCACCACCTCCTCTGCACCCTGCATTTCCAGGGCGCGGGGTACTCCACGGCTTTCGTCGAGAACTTCAAGGGCCTGATGGAGGGTGTTGTCGCGCGAAAGCAGACCCGCATCCAGGTGGCGCCTCTGGCCGACGACATCTGCGGGGCCTGCCCTTCCCTGCAGGCGGATGGTGAAACGTGTGCCTTTCAGGCCTCGATCATGCGACGGGATTCGGCGTTGCTCGATGAGATGGGCTGGCGTCCCGGAGACGTCCTCGACCTCGAGGAGGCCCACACCGCCGTGCTGACCCGACGTGAGGCCCTCATGGAGCAGGTCTGCCCGGGGTGTGAGTGGCTGCCGAGGTGTACGGCCAACGGTCCGCACGGCATCGCGAGCCCCCTGCGCCGCGGGGATCGCCAGCAACTGGAGGAGCTCCGATGATCTCGCCCGAGAAGATCGCTCGCATCAACGAACTCGCGCGCAAATCCAGGCTGCCCGAGGGCCTGACGGCGGCGGAGCGCGATGAACAGGCCTCGCTGCGACAGGCCTACATCGAGGCGGTCCGGGCGAGCCTGCAGCCGCAACTGGAGAGCATCCGCCTCGTGGATGACCACGGGCAGATCATCAACCCTCGCACGGGCACCGCTGAGGGCTTTGTCCGGGATGAGCCGCAGGGCGCTCCCTGATGGCATTGCGTCCGCTGGCGGCCGAGGAGCTGGAGCACCTCGGCGCCGTCAAGGCATCCCTGGATGCGGCCCTCACCGGGGCGGTGACCACTGCGGGCCTGGCTGCCTTGCCGGTGGGCTTCGTGCTGGCAGCCGTCCGTGGCGGCGCGGGTCTTGGCGACCCTTTGGCCCTCGCGCTGGCGGCGGGCATCCTCGGCGCGCTCACCGCTGCCGTCGTCGGCCTGGGAGGAAGCCAGGGCCGCTCGCCTGTCCTGCGGGCGGGGGACGTGCGACTCCGGGCCCGGCTCGTGGACGATCTGGCCGAGCGGCAGGCCCGAACGGTTGCGGGCCCCGTCGCTGGCAAGGTGCAAGTGCCCGTGAGGCCCTGGCACGCCTGGCGAGCGCGGGCCGATGCCCCCAAGCGCTGCTGGCTCGAGGTGGCCGGCGAGCGCTACGAGGTCTCGCCGGCCCGGTGGCTGGCGACGCCAGTGGGCCTGCCTGTGACGCTGACGGTGGCAGCCCGCTCCGGCGTGGTGCTGGCGTTCGACGGGGTCCGCGAGTGGCTTCCGGCAGGGCCCCGGCCGCGGCCGGAAGGGCCGGCCGACATCATCGGCCTGCCTGTAAATCGCAACAGGTGACGCCCCTGAAAGGTGGCCGGTCCGGCTGCCTCGGTCACTCCAGGCCCGTGAGCTGGATCTCGGCGGGCCACTCG
>JAYKHL010000112.1:0-5649 GCA_035284865.1 Candidatus Sericytochromatia bacterium
GCTGCCAGGGGGCTTAGCATTGATCAATGCTAAGCTACCTCCCTCCACGAGAACGCCCCGTCTGCAGCCAGACGGGGCGTGTAGAAGGGCCGGGGCACTCAGGGGGTGAGGCTCACCGTCTCGTTGAGCTCGGCATAGGCCACCAGCGGCGACTGCTGGAGTTCCCGAACCACGTCGACGGCGTTCCGGCCCTCCGTCACCTCCTCGACGAAGACGCCCAAGGCAGGAATGGTGCCAACATTCCGGAGGCCGTACGAAGCCCGGAAGGAGGTGAGCTCGGCGGCGAGCAGCTCAGCCTTGAACTTGACGAGGATCTGCCCGCGCTGGGCTGCCGCCGTGGCACCTGTCGGTTGCCGGCCCGTGATTTGAGCGCGCCCTGTTACATCTCGGCCCACCACCGTGGTGGGGCCCAGGCAGCCGGGAAGCACGGCCAAGGCCAGGATCGCGCAAGCCACGCGGGTGGGTCGCTGGACCAGGGGGCGAAGCTCGGACAATGGTTCCTCCTTCATCCCGGCCGGGATGAATTGGTCTCTTTACAGGGTTCTAATATAAATTTAACATTTAACCGGGCAGGTAATCAACATCCGGGGAGGGCACTGCGTGCGAATGGTTGTGATGGGGGTGCTGGCTGCGGGCGTGGCTGTCGGGTTGGGGGGCTGTGCCCGCGACGTCCCATCCCTCGGGCGCGTCGCCCGCGCAGGCGAGGCGCTGCAGGCGAGAAGCCTGCCCGTGGGTGGGGCTCTCCGGGAGCTGTACCCGGTCTCGGTGGGGACCCGCTGGAGCTATGTCCTGAGGCAGTCCCACCCGGGGCAGGCCCTGCCCGAGCGCGCGATGGACCTGGGCATCGCGCGGGCTGAGGCGCGGGCCGGTGGGGTCGTGGAAGCCGTCCTGGAGCGGCGGTACCGGGGACTCCAGCTTCCAGCCACGCGCGTGCTGGTGCGCCCCGATGCGGTGGTCTTGTCGCGGCTGGCTGACCCGATCGATGGTCCCTCTTTGGCGATCCTGCGTGGCGTCCCGGCCCCAGGTGCGGCCTGGGGCGGCCGCCCCCTGAAGCCCGGCAACGATGAACGCGTGATGGTGATCGGGCTCGAGGACGTGGCGGTGCCAGCCGGTCGCTGGCGGGCCTGGCGGGTCGACCACGCGCTACGCTACGCGAACGGTGACGGAGACGTGCTTTCGTACTGGTATGCCGCGGGGGTGGGCTGCGTTCGCATGATCGAGCGCACCACGTTGTATGTGGGTCCCGAGAAACGCACGCTCGAGGTGGAGGGCCTTCTCAAGGCGCAGGTGCCGGGCGGCTGGCCGCCCGACTTGCCCGGGACCGCCCCTTCCCCCGTTGCAACGGTGGACCCCCAGGGGACAGAGCAGGGGTCGCGCTGGCTGCCGGTCGTCCCCTGAGCGACCGCGGCTTACCGGGCCCGCTGGGGTGCTGCGGCCAGCCGACCCAGGGTGTCAGCCTGGTCCGGGGCAGTCCATTGCCTGATCTGCCGCTCCAGCTCAGCGAGCTCGGCGGCCACGCCGTGCATGGCCCGGTCCAGCCGCAAGGCCTCGGTCAGGCAAGCGTGGGCGCGATGGAGCTGGCCAGCCTGCCGGTGACACACGCCCTGGTGGTAGGCGCTTCGTGCGGCATCCCCCAGCTGAGCGTAAGACCGAGCGAGCAGCTGCCTGCCAGGGGCAAAGCGTGGGTTCAGCGTCACGGAACGCTCCAGGGCGGGTCTGGCCAGGTTGGGCTCCTTCCGATGAAAGTGGCACTGCCCGAGCCAGTACCAGGTCGAGTAGGTGCCTGGCCGCTCCGCGACGAGATCATGGTAACACCGCAGGGCCTGCTCACCGGGCTCTTGCAGCTTGCCGGCCAGCAACGTCAGGAGGGGGTCTCCTGGCTGCTCCTCCAGGCGGAGGAGCACCTCCCGCACGGCTGCGTCTTTTACCTCTCCCCCACGCGCAGCAAGAGTTCGCAGCCAGAAGAACCGGGCAATTCGGTCCTCAGGATGTCGGTGGGTGGTCCGGTACCACCAGGCACCTGCCTCGGCCGCGCTGCCTTGCTGGCTCAAGAGCCAGGCGTGGTTGCGGGTGGCTGCCTGGCTGTCTGGCTGCTCAGCCAGGCAGCGGTGCAGGAGCTGCTGGGCAAGCTCAAGGCGACCTGCCAGCACCGCGAACGTGGCTGCGTTGAGCCGGTCTTCGAACGAGGCCTGGCCCTGCTGAAGGGCATCCAGGACGTCGACAAAGCACCCCCGTTGCGCGATCGGACCGTGGGTGCCGAGCAGCACGGGCGCGCGGTCCCACAGCAGCAACGCCTCAACGAAGGCTTCCTCAGCCCCGACCGGGTCCCCCGCTGCGGCCCGAAGCCAGGCCAGGTCACACCGATGCATCGCCTCGGCGGGCTCGAGCCGGCAGGCCTCCTGAAGGGCTGACTCGGCGGATGCGACATCCGCGCGCCACAGGGCCATCGCCCGGAGGGCGCTGACCTCCGCGCTGCCCGGCGAGATGGCCGCGGCCTCGTCCAGGGCCTCGTGGGCTACTGGCTCCTTGCCCGTCAACAGCAGCACGGCCCCAAGCTCCTGGAACGCCTCCCGCCGGTGGGGTGCCCCCTTCACGGCCTGCTTGGCGTGGAGCAAGGCCGCCTCCAGGTACCCCAGGCGTCGGTTGATCCTCGCCAGCAGCCGTTCACAATCGGCATCCCCCGGCGCCGTGATGGCCCAGGCGTACAGGGACTTCAGCAAGGCTCGAACGCCATCCCGGTCCTCGTCGGACAGATCGCCACCCAGGTGCTGCCACCAGTTGGCCGCGGCGGCCGGGTGGTTGCCCAGGTGGGCGAAGGCGCGGGCCAGGACCTCGTGAAGCTTGCTGCGGAGTTCGCCCGGCCAGTCATCATAGCCGGGCGACAGCAAGACTTCCTCCAGCGTGTGGACGGCCTCGGCAGCGTGCCGCGCCTCCAGGAGCGTCTCCGCCAGTGCCAGAGGCGCTCGGGGATGGGCCGGCACGAGCCGCGAGGCCTCGCCGTAGGCCTCGATGGCCTCGGGCAGCCTCCCCACGGCACGCAAGGAGTTTCCCATGTTGCCCAGGACCACGGCCCTGTTGGCAGGCTCCAGCAGCAGCGGCAAAGCGCGGCTGTAGAGGGCGCAGGCTTCCTCGAAGAACCCCAGCTCGTGGTAAAGGTTGCCCGCGGCGTTCAGCACGCTGAACAGGACCGGTTCTCGGGCCAGGCACCGCAGGTAGTGGGCCAGGGCCTCTGAGGGGCAGCCCAGGGCCTCGTGCAGCACACCGAGGTAGGCCAGGGGTACGTGGCTGGTTGGGCAAGACTCGGCTGCGCGCGCGAGGTAGTAACCGGCTCGCTCGAAGCTTTCCTCCGCCAGGGCCTGCACGCCTCGCACGAGGAAGTAGACGGCGCCCTCCAGGGAGGCCTCTCCCCCCGGCCACCGCTCCGACCAATCTCCCCACCCCAGGCCGTGCCTGGCGAGCTCCTCGAGCAGTTCTCCCCAGAGCATCAGCTGCGCCTCTGGCGTCGGGTGAGCGCCCTCGAGGGCCGCGAAGGCGCTCACCGCTTCGTCCCAGTCCTGGTCGGCGAGCGCCTCTTGCAGTTCAGCCGTTAGCAGCTTGGGGTAGTCTCTCGATGTGGTCATCTCAGGCGGATGTGGCGATGGGCGCGACGGAGGAGGGAGGGCGCCCGGGTGGCCCCCGCATTATACTTGAAGGTGATAGGGCCCGCTCGAGGCGTGGCCCGGGAGGTGCTGACGGTGTTTCCCATCCAGACGCGCGTCGCGGGCGTGACGTTCGAGAACGCCGATGGCACGCCCAGGCAGCCGTTCGTGCGTCGTGTGAGGTCGGGGGACCCCCTCACCCTGAGCCGCGAGCCGGAGAACCCCTTCGACCCGAACGCGATCGCCGTTTCCTGGGCGGACGAGACGGGGACGTGGCGCCGCCTCGGGTACGTGCCGCGTGCCCTTGCATCGGTGCTGGCTCCCCTGGTGGATGACGGCCTGGGGCTCGTGGGCCGAGCTGTGCGGGCCTCCAAGGTGCCGCGGCGCGGCCTCTGGACCCCGACCGTATGGGGCGTCCGCATTGCGATTGAGGGCGATGCGGAAGCCATTGGGCCAGCCCAGCGGAGTGGGCTGGAGCCCGCGATCGCGCAAGCCATCGCCCTGGATGAGGCCACACCTGATCCCGGCTACGCCCCGGTGCTCGGCGGTCACCGAGGGGCGGAGTTCAGGTCCAGCGACGGATGGTCAGCCTGATGCCCCGGTCGGCCCCCACGACCTCCTGGACCACCTGGAAACCCTGGACCGCCGCCTGGGCCAGCACGGTCCGGTAGGCGTAGCGCTGGAGCACGGGCGGCAGGAACGCATCCTCCCGCATCCCCGTTTCCTGGCTAACGCCCCACCAGTCTGCCACCACGTTCAGCGTGCCATCGGCAGCCCGTGCGAAGCCAATGTCGTACGCGCCCCCTGGGTTCAGGACCATCTCAGCGGCAGCCGCCTGGCCGGCGTATCCCCGAACCGCCCCCCCCAGTTCGGGCTTGTAGCCCAGGTCTCGGAGCGCCTCACACAGCACGTTCGCGTCGGTCATGCGGGTCTTGACCCGGGTGAAGTGCGACATCAGCGCTCCTCCGGCGAGGAGGGAGCCGGCGGCGGGCCCTCTGACCGCGGCGCCACGGAGGGTGGGAACGGGTAGGTCTCGAGGGATTCGTCCCCCCCCGGAGGGAGGACGGGCCTGACGGTGGGTGGCTCGGCCCGGGACGGGACCGATGTGGGGGGCACCAGGGGCGAGGCTGGCGCAGGGGGCACCAGGGGCGAGGCTGGCGCGGGGGGCACCAGGGGCGAAGCTGGCGTGGGGGGCGCCGTTGCGTTGGCGGGCGGGGCCGGGGCGGGGGGCCGTGGGGGGACCCCTTGGGGCAGCAGGGTTGGCCAGGTCTCGACGTCCCCGCTGCGCTGTGGGGTGGGCATCTCAGGCGGCCGCAGCCGTTGCCGGATCCCCGGTCGTGTCAAAGCAGGCAACGCCGACGCCCCTGCCGCGGGGGCGCCCGGGAGGGGCGGGTTCGGCCATGTCGGAGCTTTCGGCTCCGGGGCACGACCGGGGCTCAGGGCCGGGCTGGCGGGCAGCACCTCCGACAGGCCCGACGAGGGCGGGGGGGCCACCGTGATGAAGAGCCGCCTGCCGTCTTGCTGTACGGCCAGGCGAGGTTCTTCCCCTGCCACAGGTTCGAGCACGACCCGCACCACGGGGGGCCACACCGCGAACTGGGCGACGCGCACGCGAGACACGAGGCCGTCCTCCACCACGAGGAGGCGGTTCGGCGTGACCAGTCGGGCCCCGGGGAGGTCGACGACCAGTCGCAAGGGGTTCGGCACGGTGCGGGTGCTCACGGTGATTTGCCCGGAGACGCCGAGGACCACCGCGTGCCGCTGGCGGTCGTAGGCCAGCCGTTTCACCAGGGCGGGACGCGAGGACGGCCCCGGTCGCCGGACGCGAGGCGCCGCCAAGGCCGATGAGCCCTCCCAGACGGCCGGCAGGCCCGAGAACAGTGCACAGGCGACCAGTGCACGGCAAAAGCGGTTGCGCAGCATGCGCGTCATTATACACCTGCGGCTCGCATCCGGAGGGCATCGCCCGCGCACCCCGCGGGCGATGCCCTCTGCGCGGTTGGTCGCCGGG
>JAYKHL010000113.1:0-5538 GCA_035284865.1 Candidatus Sericytochromatia bacterium
TCCTGCGCCTCGGTCTCTGCCGGGGCGCGGGCCTGGATTGAACATGGAAGATCCCTTCGCCCTCCCCGTCACCGCCCCGGAGCCGGAGGAGGGTGAGCTTTTTCAGGTCGGGCGAGGGGAGACGGGACAACGGCTTGACCAGTTCTGTCAGGCGCAGGTGACCGACGTCTCCCGGGCCCGGGTGCAGGCCTGGATCGAGGGAGGGGCTGTGCGGCTCAACGGGCGCGCCGCCAAGCCGGGCGCTCGCCTGAAGGAGGGCGACGGCGTGCTGGTGCTGGTGCCTCCTGCCCCGGACCCGCTGGACGTGGTGCCTGAGGCAATCCCGCTGAGCGTCCTCTTCGAGGATGATGACCTCCTGGTGCTCGACAAGCCTGCCGGCATGGTCGTGCATCCGGCGCCCGGTCACGCGCGTGGGACGCTGGTCAATGCCTTGCTTCACCACTGCCGCGGGAGCCTCTCGGGCATCGGAGGCGTGGCCCGGCCGGGCATCGTGCACCGGCTCGACAAGGACACCTCTGGGCTGATGGTGGTGGCGAAGTCTGACCGGGCCCATCAGGACCTGGCCCGCCAGATCGCCACCAAAGAGGCCCGACGGCGCTACTGGGCGGTGGTTGGCGGGCACTTGCCCGCCGCGGCGGGCCGGGTCGAGGCGCCCATCGCCCGCCACCCCACGGCGCGGCAGAAGATGGCGGTGGTGGCGGGGGGCCGGGACGCAGCCACGCGCTGGCAGGTCCGCCGTACCTACCGGGGCTACGACTGGGTGGAGTGCGACCTCGAGACAGGCCGCACCCACCAGATCCGGGTCCACCTGGCTCACCTGGGCCACCCGGTCGTGGGGGACCCCCTGTACGGCGGCGACCGTTCCGTCCCGGTGCGGCTGCCCGGCCAGGCCCTGCACGCCAGGGAGCTCAGCTTCCGGCACCCCGTGACGGGCACGTTGCTGACCTTCACCGCCGAGCCGCCACCCCATATGGCGCGCCTGTTTGCCTGGCTGGAGGGCCAGGGTTGACCCCGGCCCCCCGGCCACGTCGCCCGGGCTTCCGCCTCGAACGGTGTCCTGGAGCACCAATCAAGTCTTCCCCCGGCGGCTGGCTGGGTTGGACGCCCAGGGACGTCGTCACGCCTCGGTCACGTGCCTCCGGGCACGCTCCCTCGTCGTTCCTGGCCTGGGCGCCAGCCCGTCGCCATCCCCTCGCGCGCACGACTTGATCGGTGCTCTAGTGGCAGCTGCAGCCGCCCCCACAGCCGCCGCGAGGTGCAGGGGCCGGCGCCGCGGCCGCGGCTCTCCCGCCGACCGTCGCGAAGGTGCTCATCAGCCGTTGCAGCTGGGTGCCCTGGCAGCGTGGGCACACGGCCTGCTCACCGGCCATCGCGAGGAACACCTCGAACGCGTGGTGGCAGGGCTCACACCGGTACTCGTAGATGGGCATCAGGGCCTCCAGGGGCGGTCAGGGGCGGGTGACGCCGCGGCCTCGACGGGGCCTGGCCAGGGACCAGGGGACCCGCGTCGACGTTGCCGCGTGGCCGGATCATAGCACGGTGGAACGGCCCGGGGGCCTCGCGCGGGTGCCCCGAGGGGGCAGGCTCGCTGGCGCGCTCGCCTCTGCAGGGGCCTGGCTGCGCGGGCCCGCGCGGGTCTCGCTGATTGGACAGCCCCCCCACGCCCTGCTACGATACCCGGCGCGGGTCCGGCTTGCAGGCGCCCCGCGCCGCTGGAGGGTTTCACGGTGCCGACCGAGGCGTCCCTGTTCGAGAAGAGCCACCCGGGCCGGGTGGGCTTGCGAGTCCCCCGCGCGGGCGTGGCGCCCGGGAGCTGGCGCGAGACGCTACCACCCGCGCTGCTCCGTCAGCAGGCGCCTCCGCTGCCGGCCCTCAGCGAGCCTGAGGTCGTGCGGCACTTCACGCGCATCTCCCGCAAGAACTATGCCATCGACAGCGGCTTTTACCCGCTGGGGTCGTGCACCATGAAGTACAACCCCAAGGTGAATGAGCTCCTGGCCCGGCTGCCTGGGTTCGCCAACCTTCACCCCTATCAGCCGCTCTCGACGGTCCAGGGGGCGCTGGCGGTGATGGCCGAGCTTGAGGCACGCCTGGTGGCGCTCACGGGCATGGCCCGCGTGACGCTGCAGCCTGCAGCGGGGGCGCACGGGGAGCTGACGGGCATCCTGGTCATCAAGGCCTACCACGAGGACCGGGGTGACAGCGCTCGCACGGAGATCATCGTGCCAGACTCGGCCCACGGCACCAACCCGGCAACCGCGGCCCTGGCCGGGTATACCGTGGTCACGGTGCCCTCGGATGCCCGCGGCCAGGTCGACATGGGGGCGCTCCGCGCCGCGGTGGGACCGCGGACGGCTGGCATGATGCTGACCAACCCGAACACGGCCGGGCTTTTCGAGGAGAACATCCAGGCCATCACGGCCCTCGTGCATGACGCCGGCGGCCTGATGTACTACGACGGGGCCAACTTCAACGCCATCATGGGCCTGGTGCGGCCTGGCGACATGGGCTTCGATGTGGTCCACCTCAACCTGCACAAGACCATGACCACGCCCCACGGCGGGGGCGGTCCTGGCTCGGGTCCGGTGGGGGTGTCCGCTCGACTGGAGCCCTTCCTGCCCACGCCACTGGTGGTGCGCGAGGGCGACGGCTACGCCCTCGACTTCGATCGGCCCAGGTCGATCGGTCGCGTCAAGGCCTTCTATGGCAACTTCGGCATGCACGTTCGGGCCCTGGCTTACATCCTCACGATGGGGGGAGACGGCCTGAGGCAGGCGAGCGAAGATGCCGTGCTGAACGCCAACTACCTGCGGGTCCGGCTGGCCGAAAAGTTCAAGGTGGCCTACGACCAGGTCTGCATGCACGAGTTCGTGCTCTCGGGGGAGCCGCAAAAGAAGGCAGGCGCCAACACCTTGGCGATGGCCAAGCGCCTCATCGACTATGGTTACCACCCCATGACGATTTACTTTCCGCTGATCGTGCCCGAGGCGATGATGATCGAGCCGACGGAGACCGAGAGCCTGGCCACGCTGGACGCCTTCGTGGCGGCGATGCACGCGATCGCGGATGAGGTCGCCACCGACCCTGGCCTGGTGACCTCTGCCCCGCTGACTGCCCCGGCTGGCCGCGTCGACGAGGCGCTGGCTGCCAGGAAGCCCGACTTCCGGTGGCCGCTGGCAGGGGGAGCCGGCCAGGTGGACCCCGCCCTCGCCGCCGCTCGCCCGGCCGGCTGCGCCTGAGGCCTGCCGTGACGCCCGAGACAGACCACGTCCTCACGGTGACGCGCCGCTGGCCGGCAGCAGAGGGGCACGTCGGCCTGACCCTGCGACCGGAGGACCCGTCCTACATGGCGGCCCATCGCGTGTCCGGGCAGTACCTTGTCCTGCGAGGCGAACCTGAGGCCCCTCCCGTCTTCCTCGCCCTGGCCGCCGCCCCAGGCCGGCCAGAAGCCGAGCTGCTGATCCGCACGGGGGTTGGGGGGCCGGCTGACGCCCTGGCGGCACGGGAGCCAGGGGCCCGGGTGCTGGGCGCTTTGCCTGCAGGCCCGGGCTTCCCGGTGGAGGGTCTGGCGGGCCGTGACGTGGTGCTCGCTGCTGCGGGCTCCGGGATTGCCCCCATCCGGGCGGTGATCCAGCAGGTGCTCGCCGACCGCGGGCGGTACGGCCGCATCACCCTTTACTGGGGGGTGCTGAGCCAGGCCCACGTCCCCTACGCCGACGAGCTCGAGGCCTGGCGGGCCGGGGGGATCGACACCCAACTTGTGATTGGCCAGGCCCCCTCGGGGGAGCCCGGCCGAAGGGTGCAGGACGTTCTTGCCAGCGCGTCCCTGAGCCCGGCCAACACGTCGGCGCTGCTGTGCGGCATGCGGCCGATGGTGGAGGCCGTGAGAGAGGTGCTCGTCGGCCGTGGGATCTCGCCCTCCAGCATTCACCTGAACCACTAAGAGGAAAAGCTCCCATGCGCATCTACACCAAGACGGGGGACCGCGGCGAGACCTCGCTGTACCGGGGCGGTCGCGTCCCCAAAGACCACCTTCGCCTGGCCGCCTACGGGACCCTGGATGAGCTCAACGCGCTGCTGGGCCAGGCCCTGACGGCACTGCCGGCCGATGCTGTGGCGCTCCAGGGGATGGCCGAGGTGCTTCGTCGCGTCCAGCGGGACCTGTTCTGCCTGGGGGCCCAGCTGGCCACCGTCGGCGAGGAGCCGCCTGCCTGGGTCATCACCGAGGCGGACGTCACGCGCCTGGAGCAGGCCATCGACGCGATGGACGCGGAGCTGCCTCCCATGACGACCTTCGTGTTGCCGGGGGGACATGCCCTCGGAGCGTCCCTGCATGTGGCTCGCACCGTCACCCGGCGGGCGGAACGCCACATTGTTGGCGTGGCGCGTGAGGCGACGATCGATCCGCTGGTGGAGGTCTACACCAACCGCCTGTCCGATTACCTCTTCGTGGCCGCTCGCTATGCGAACCACCAGCTGGGCTGCCCGGAGCCTGCTCTGGTTATTTGACCGGGCGGGACGACGCCCCCGAAGGCCGGGGCCGGTGGGACCGGTAGTCGTGGAAGAAGATGATCTTGACGTTGCCGGGCGGCGATGGCTGGAGGCGCTGGTTGAGCCAGCCGAGCAGGGCTCCGAACGCCAGGTGCCAGGCCAGGCCTGTGGAGCCGGGCGCGGCCGACGTCGCGCCCGGGGCCACGAGCCAGAGCAAGCCACCCTGGGCCAGCCCGAACGCCGCGCCCCACAACCAGTGGGCCCGGCCGGCGATGGTTGCGAATGCCATTCCGCCCAGCCCCCCGCCCGTGAGCACCAGGGGCATCGCGGGGAGCGCCCAGGGAGCGGCTGACGCGCCCACCAGGGCGGCCCAGGCCCCGAGCGCGCCCAGCGTGCCGGCAAGGGTCCCGACCACCTGGCGCGCCGTGAGGTGGCGCTGGTGCCACAGGGCCACTCCGCTGCCGAGGGCGAGCACCCAGAGGAGCGCGGGGCCAACCCAAGAGGGGGCCCGCCAGCCCCACAGCGTCGCCAGTTCGACGCAGGAGGCCGTCGCTGCCGTGGCAGCCAGGGTGAGCATCAGCGCCCGGGTGCGAGGACACCGCCACAGCAGCCCTCGCCCGACAGGCAGCCCCGGCCACGCGTCGACCTCCTGCATCCTCAGCCCTCCGCCCCACCTCCACCGTTGTAGCCCGCGAGGACCTGCCCGTAAACGGGGGGTCGCCCGGTGAGCGCGCATGCGGCTGAGATCGTCCCGCTGCCGCGGCCGGCTGCCCGGGGTATAAAGGGTGCGGGGGCACGGACGCGGTGCGCGGCGATGGCTGAACGAAACCTGTTGCGCCAGGTGATGGGCCTGTTCGGGGTTGGAACGGAGCCCCCACAGGCCCCGCCCGAGCCTCGCCGGCCGACCGTGCCCGTCAGCAGCTTCGTGCCACCGCCGCCACGCAACGTGGATCCCGATGCGATGAATCCTGCCACCATCACGCATGTGGGCCGGGTGCCGGATGGGCGGGAGCTGGTCCGGACGCTCGGCTTGGGCTCCTACCTGAT
>JAYKHL010000114.1:0-3431 GCA_035284865.1 Candidatus Sericytochromatia bacterium
CCGCCGCGTCAGGGAGCGGAGCCCTGGTGGGTGACTCAGTCTTCCCAGCGCGTCACCAGCGGAGCCCCCGGCCGCTCCTCGCGCAGGGGGGGCGGCGGGATGGCACGCTGGCGCCGCGCCTTGGGCCAGGGGACCCGCCGGGCCTGCGCCTGGGCTCGGGGCCACCTCGCCCGGGGCCCGGCGGGCGCCAGCCTTCGGCCCCCGGGCCGCCCCCATCGGGCCGCGGCGACCCGGAGCTGGGCAGTCGACCGCGCGAGCGCCGGGTGCCCGGCACGGGTTGCGCCCGCCGGGCCGGTCGCAGCCGACCGGTGAGGCGTCGGGCCGGCAGGGGGCGCCAGCGGAACCGCAGGCCGGCCGGCCCCCTGGGTGGGCCGAGGCCCGGGTGAAGGCGGGGCCCCCGTCCGCGCGTCAGCCCGGGACGCAGCGGCGGGGGACGCCACCGGCGAGGCGGGATGCAGCACCCCGGCCACCTGCCGCTGCGCGAGGCGTTCCGCCTCCTCCCACACGGCCCGTGCCGCCGCGTCCGACGTCCTGCGCGGGGAGGGCAGCGGGGCGGAAAAGGCCGGCGACCCCGTGGGCGTCGCCACGGCGAGCGAAGGCGGCGGGGCGGCCTCGCCCCCCCACCAGCCACGCGCAGCCCCGAGGCCCAGCACGGCCACGGCAGCGGCCACCCCCCAGAGACGCGGGTCCAGGGCCGCGAGCCGCTCGAGCAGCCTCGGCCCGGGCCGCCTGTGCACGACGGGCTGAGGCCGCTCGATCTTCCGGTACGAGACACGCGTGGGGTCGTACGTCCAGGGCTGCCCGGCACCCTCGGCCTCACCCGCCGGCGCCGGGGGGGGCTCCCCCGCCTCCTGGGCCTGGTGGGCACGGCGTTGGCGGTCCGCGATCGCGCGCCGCCTGTTGCGGCAGTCGCGGCAGAGGTCCTCGAGCTCGCACTGGTCGCAGATCGAGAGCTTGCAGCTCTCGCACTGCGCGGTCGCGTCCACCCGCGGGTGAAAGAAACACTTCTGCGCCACCGGGCCTCCTTCGAGGCGCATGATTCCCTGCCGGCGCGGGCAGGTCACCCCCAGGGCGGGTCCTGATTCCGCGATAGCCCCTCGCCCGGCCCGCGGCTCCCCTCTCCCTCCGGGAGAGGGGAGCGAAATCCTGTTTCACCCAAAGGGTGCGGACGTTTTCCCCTCCCTTCTCCCACGGGGAAAAGGTCCGCGTCAGCGGGGATGAGGGCTAATGCGGAATCAGGCGCGGGGCCGGGCGCCGGGCCGAAACACGCGGGCATCCCCGGAGCGCCGGCTGCCGTGCCGCGCCAGCACCTCGCGGGCAGCGACCTCCGTCTCGGGCCGGGCGCGGACGGCCGCGAACCCGGCGCGGGCCCGCGCGACGGCCTCGCGGCGCGCCACGATCGGTGGGGGGTAGGCCTCCCCGCCGCGCACGAGCAGCCGGGTCAGCGGGGGCATCTCCCACGGGGCATGCAGGTGCTCCAGCGGCACACCTTCAAGCTCGGGCACCCAGCGCCGGATGAAGTGGCCGTCGGGATCGACCTCCCGGGCCTGCTTGGTGACGTCGTACATGCGCAGGGCGTTGATGCCGGTGGTGCCGGACTGCATCTGGATCTGGGGGTAGTGGATGCCAGGCTCGTAGTCGAGGAACAGCCGCGCGAGGTGCCAGGCTGGCCGCTCCCAGTGCAGCCAGAGGTCGTAGGCAGCGAAGGCCGTGACCATCGCCCGCATGCGGAACGGCAGCCAGCCCGTGGCGGCCAGCGAGCGCATGCAGGCGTCCACCAGCGGGTAGCCCGTGCGCCCCTCGGCCCAGGCCGCGAAGGCCGCCGCGTCGAAGGCGTCCTCGCGCAGGCCGTCGTAGGCCCGGCACATGTTGCGCGCCTCGATCGCTGGCTCGTCCTCCAGCTTCTGCATGAAGTGGCAGCGCCAGGCGAGCCGCGCCTCGAAGCTGGCCAGCGACGCCATCCAGGCGCGCACCTCGGGCGTGGGGGCGAGGCCCTCCAGCTCGGCGAGCCGGAGCCGCCCCGCGTGGTAGGCCTGGCGGGCCGAGACCGTGCCCCAGGCCAGGTGGGGCGAGAGTCGGCTGCAGGCGTCCTCGGCCGGGCCCGGCTTGCCCATCACCGACCGGTAGTCCCGCCCACGCTCGGCCAGGAAGCTCCGCAGCAGGGCCTGCCCCGCGATCGCGCCCCCGGGCTGGGCGAGCGGCCGCGACGCGCCCGCCACCCCGAGGGCCACAGGATCGGGCGGACCGCCGGACGCCCAGCCCTCCGGGCGCTCGACGCGCAGGGGGCGCGGCACGACGGGGGCCTGCATGAACGCCCCCCAGCGCTCGGCCCAGCCGTCCCGGCTCCGCAGGCGCCGGATCACGCCTCCTTGCAGGTGCTCGCGCCAGGGCACGCCGGCCGCCCGCGCCCACGCCCCCACCGCGCGATCGCGGGCGTACGAGGCCAGGTCCCCCGTCTCCTGGTGGCTGTGCAGCGCCGTGAGGGGGCGCTCCGCGTGGAGCGCCGCCAGCACGTCCACGACCTCGCCCGTGCGCACGAGCAGCTGCCCCCCGAGCCGCGCGAGGCGGTCCCCGAGCTCGGCGAGGGACGCCGCGACGAAGTCGAAGTGCGCCCGATCCATCGTCGGCTGCCGCCAGAGCGACGGCTCGAACACGAACAGCCCGAGCACCGGCCCCTGCGCGGCCGCCTCGGCGAGCGGCGCGTGGTCGATCAGCCGCAGGTCTCGCTTGAACCAGACGAGGTGCACGGGGTCATGGTGCGGGAGGGGCGGGTGGGGCGCAAGGTGGGGGACCGGGCAACCCGCCTCCTGAGCGCCCTCACCCGTCCCCGACCAGCCCCACCTCACCCGCAAAGGCCCTCACCCGAGCCACCACGGCCAGCAGCATGTCCGTGCTGTCGGCGGCACCCCGCAGCGCGTCGAGGAACAGCGCGGGGTCCACGAGGTACTCGTGCACCAGCATGTTGCGGAGCTTGCGGGCCGCCACAAAGGCCTCCGCGTCCTCGACCCAGCCCATGCGCTCGCCGAAGGCCAGCACATCCAGCACGCTGCGTGGCGCCTCCCCGACCAGGGCCGCGAAGCGGGGCAGGAGCTTGTCGCCGAGGTGGTCCTGCAAGCGGGCGAAGCGCCCCACGAAGGCGTCGAGCTTCTCGGCGCGGGCGTCGTTCGTGGGCAACGCTGCGACCCAGTCCGGCCCGATGGCCTCCGCAAACAACGTGCGGGCCGTGTAGGCCAGGTGACGGGCCTCGCGTTCGGCGAGGTCCAGCACCTGCAGAGCCCGCTCGGCATGCTCCGGCAGGTAGCGGAGGCTCACAGCAGGACCCCCGTGCGTCGCGCCTCCTCGTGCACCGGCGCGACCGGCGTGGCCGCCTCCCGCAGCAGGACATCGATGCGCCGATCACCCAGCGCTTGCACCAGCCGGGCATACAGGCG
>JAYKHL010000115.1:0-18321 GCA_035284865.1 Candidatus Sericytochromatia bacterium
CTGGCTCAGCACCCCGAAGGGCTTGTTGAAAATCAGCGTGGGCACTGGGAGTACGTACCCGCAAGCGGCAACGCGGCACCAGGGGGGTGCTATACTTGGACGCGTGTCGCCGGTCCAAGCTGGCGCAAGCGACGCTCGTGGAGTGCCCGCGCATGCCCTCGGATGCCAGCCGACCACACGTGAGCCCCGAGGGGCCCCTCGCCGGAGCCTCCGCCTTTCGCGTGGTCGTCACGGGGATGGGCGCCGTGACCCCCCTGGGAACGGGCCTCGCCTCCTACTGGAACAACCTCGTGGCGGGACGCAGCGGCATCGGCCCCATCACCGCCTTCGACGCCCGAACCCTGGATTGCCGCATTGCGGGTCAGGTGCCGGATTTCGATCCCCTTGACTGGCTCGACGATCGCAAGGAGGCCCGGCGACTGGCCCGGTTCAGCCAGTTTGCGATCGCAGCGAGCAAGCAGGCCCTCTCGGACGCAGGCCTGGCCGTCACCAGCAGCAACGCAGGCCGGGTGGGCGTGAGCATCGGCTCCGGGATGGGGGGCCTCGGCGCCCTCGAGGAGCAGTTTGACGTCCTGCGGGACCGAGGGCCCGGGCGCGTCAGCCCCTTCACGGTGCCCCTGATGATCCCGAACATGGCCGCCGGCAACGTCGCGATCGCGGTCGGGGCCCAGGGCCCCAACACCTGCCCCGTGACAGCCTGTGCCTCGGGCTCGCACGCCATCGGCGAGGCCTTCGAGATCATCCGGCGTGGGGATGCGGACGCGTTGCTGGCAGGGGGCAGCGAGGCCGTCATCACGCCCATGGGCATCACGGCCTTCGCCGCTGCCCGGGCCCTCTCGACCCGCAACGACGAGCCTGCCCGGGCCAGCCGTCCCTTCGACAGGCAGCGAGACGGCTTCGTGATGGGGGAGGGAGCGGGCGTGGTGCTCCTCGAGGCCCTGCCTCACGCCCTCGCCCGGGGGGCGCGAATCTACGCGGAGGTCGTCGGCTGGGGCATGACCTGCGACGCCCACCATATGACCGCCCCCCCGCCCGACGGAGCGGGCATCGTCCGCGCGATGCGCCTGGCCCTCGGCCGGGCCGGCCTGGCACCCGAGGCGGTGGGCTACCTCAACGCGCACGGCACCTCCACGCCCCTGAATGACGCCATCGAGACGCAGGCGGTGAAGGAGGTCTTCGGCCCGCACGCATCACGGCTGCCCGTGTCGTCCGGGAAGTCGATGACCGGCCACCTGCTGGGCGCAGCCGGGGGGATCGAGGCGATCGCCACGGTGCTCGCCATCTACCACAGCCTGATGCCCCCCACAATCAACCTCGAGGATCCCGATCCGGCGTGCGACCTGGACTACGTGCCCAACGCCGCTCGTCCCGGGACGGTGGAGGTGGCGATGTCCAACAGCATGGGCTTCGGCGGACACAACGCGAGCCTGCTCTTCAGGCACTGGCCGTGACCCGCCCCGTCGACGCATTGTTGCTCCGCGCAGGATTGCCCCCAGAGCAGGGCCTGCCGCTGTTCACAGCGGCGCTGACGCACGCCTCCGCCGAGGGGCGCCCGCACTACGAGCGCCTCGAGTACCTGGGTGACGCGGTCCTGAAGCTGGTCGTGAGCGAGTGGCTGTATGCGAGGATGCCGGCGCTCGACGAGGGCGAGATGACCCAGGTCCGGGCGCGCTGCGTCAGCGACGCGGCGCTGGCGCGTGCGGCCACGGCCCTCGATCTCGGACCTCACCTGATCCTGGGCGCCTCCGAGAAGAAGTCGGGAGGACGGCTGAAGCCCAGCATCCTGGCCAGCGCCTTCGAGGCGCTGATCGGGGCGGTGCACCTGGTCCACGGCCCCGAACGGGCGGCCGGCTTCCTGGCGACCTGGCTGAAGGCCGAGTACGAGGCGGCCTTGCCGAGCGACAACCAGAAGGCGGCGCCCACCCTGCTGCAGGAGTGGGCACAACGCGCGCACCAGTGCCTGCCCGCCTACGAGGTGGCGGCGGTTGAGGGCGCAACCCCACATCAGCCCCTGTTCGAGGCGTCCGTGACCGTGGCCGGGAGGCTGCTCGGGAGGGCCACAGGGTCCAGCAAGCGGATCGCCCGGGCGCAAGCAGCCGAGGCAGCCCTGGGCCTGCTGCAACAAGAAGGGGGGCAGCTCCGTGCCTGACGTGTTGATTGCCCCCTCGGTGCTGTCCGCCGATTTCGCCCGCCTCGGTGAGGCGCTCGTCGGCCTGGAGGAAGCCGGAGCGGACTGGATCCACCTCGATGTGATGGATGGGCAGTTCGTGCCCAACCTCACCTTCGGCCCGCCCGTCATCCGGGCCATGCGCCCCCACTCCCGCCTGCCCTTAGACGTCCACCTCATGATCGTGGAGCCGGACCGCCACCTGGAGGCCTTCGCGGGTGCCGGTGCGGATGCCATCACCGTGCATGTCGAGGCCTGCCCGCACCTCCACCGGACGCTTTCGGCCATCCGGGCACTGGGCAAGCGGGCGGGGGTGGCGCTCAACCCCGCTACCCCGGTGGACGGCCTGGCCTACGTGCGAGAGGTGCTGGATCACGTCCTCGTCATGTCGGTCAACCCGGGCTTCGGTGGCCAGGCCTTCATCCCGGCGGTGCTGCCCAAGGTGGCCGCGTTGCGGGAGCTGGCAAGCCTGGCGGGCCCCCCCTTGCGGATTGCCGTGGACGGCGGCGTGGATGCGGCGACGACACCAGCGGTGGTGGCGGCAGGCGCCGATGTGCTGGTGGCAGGCAGCGCGGTGTTCGACGCCCCCAGCCTGGCCGCCGGCATCCAGGCCTTGCGGCACGCGGCAGGCGGCGTGCAGGCTCAGAGGTAGGCCATCCACCAGGCGATGGCAGCCACGGCGACGAGCGAAAATCCGAGGCGCAGGCCCCTGAGCAAGCCCTGGAACCAGGTCGTGGCGGGCTCCAGGCACCGCCCGAAGATCATCAGCCCCGACCCCAGGAGCATGAGCCCGAGGTAAAGCCCGTCAACCGGGAAAACACCATGGATGGCAAGGTGGCGGGCCACCCCGCGGTAGGTGCCTCCGTAGATGCCCACGGCAAAAAGGAATAGGCCGACAGCCTCGGCCTGCGTGATGAGCGGCATCGGCTGTGCCTGATCCTCCCCACCGCCACAACAGGGGGACCGAGGGCCCCCCGTGACGACCGCTTCATTCTACCCTGCCTCCTGTGGCTCGGGTAGAATGGCGCGGCAGGCGTGGCGGGAGGGGGCCGTGGCATCCCTCGTGTTCCGAAACCTGGCCGTGGCAGACGCCAGTGCGCCCGAGGCGTACATCAGGGCGTCCACCTTCACGTCGAGGGGGGCCACATCACCCACGTGGGAGCGCACGCCCACCCTCGCCACCCGGCACAACGGCCTCGCGCAACGCCTGATGAGGGGCGCCATCGGCCGGGGGGCTCAGCGCAAGCCTTCGGAGCGTTCAGCGGCGCGCTCCAGCAGGGTGCGGGCGTCTCCCTGGCGCCGCGTGAACCCGCTCGCGTCCAGGTGCTCGAGAAAGGGAATGGCATACTTGCGTGACGTGCCGATGGCCTCCCGCATCTGGGATGCCGTGAGCGGTGCTCCGGGCGCGAAGGCAGCGCGAAGCCGGTCCTTGATGCCCGCAAGCCCGGCGGGGGTGGTAAAGATGCCGCCTGCGAAGCGCAACAAGCCGCCGCTTTCGACGAGGTCCTCCAGCAGGGCCCCCAGCCGATCACCCGCCCCAAGGGGCTCGAAGTCCGCCTGGTCAGCGAGGGGCTGCGTGGCCAGGACGCGAAGCATCGCCTCCCGGGACCGCGCCAGGTCTGCCGGCAGCTGCGGGGCGTGCCCCGGCAGGGCGAAGAGCCGCCCCCGGGCGGCCCACTCCCCCCGCGCGACGAGGGCTCCCGCCACGCGACGCACCAGCGGCAACGCCACCTTGGTGCGTCGGGCAAGCTCCTCGGCGCTGAGCCCAACGCGCCAGGCCTGCGCGCCGTGAAAGGCCTCCAGGGCGGCACTCAGGCGGGCCGCCACCTGCCCGGCCCCCTCCCCATGCAGGTAGGACCCGTCCCCCAGCGAGAAGGCGTGAGCCGCCAGCCACGCCTGCGCCTCGGGGCGCCGCTCGGCCGGCACGAAGCCGAGCACGTAAGCCTCCGGCTGCGGTCGATCCCCCGCCACCCGCAAGGCCTCGGCCATCGCCTCGAGGGGATCCCCCTGGGCCAGCCGCGCCAGCGGCTGGAGCACCGCCAGCTGGTTCCGCCTGTGGCGGGTGGGCTGGCCGTGCAGCACGACGCCCCCACCGATCAGCTCGGGGGGCGCGTAGCGTCGAAGCACGAACCGATCGCCATAGGCCGCTGGCACCGGCCGCTCGAGCACCAGCTGGGCCAGGCCCGTGGCCCCGGGCGCGAGCGAGTCTCCCGCCAGCAACACCAGCCGCCCGACCACCTCGCCGCTGCCGTGGTGCAGCCGGATCCGCGTCCGGTGCGCCACGGCGGGGGCGTCCGGCAGCACCTCGAGGTGCACGTCCAGCCGCTCGGCGCCCACGTCGGACCCGGGCGCCACGACCCAGTCGCCCCGCCCAAGCTCAGCCCGCTCCAGCCCGACGAGGTTCAGGGCCACGCGCTCTCCCGCTCCGGCCTCCTCCCGACGGCGGCCATGCACCTGCAGCCCGCGAACGCGCGAGGGCAGACCGGACGGCGCAAGCACCACCGCGTCCCCCTCCCGCAGCGTCCCGGACCGCATCGTCCCCGTGACGACGGTGCCAAAGCCCTGCTTCACGAAGACCCGGTCGATCGGCAGCCGCGCCGGCCCGGCCGCGTCCCGGCCTGGCGTGGCGGCAGCCACCGCCGCGAGGGCCTCCAGCAGGGCGGGCAGCCCCTCGCCCGTCGCCGCCGAGACGGGCAGCAGCGGCGCATCCCTGAAGGGCCCATCCGCGAGGGCGGCCCGCACATCCTCCACCGCGAGCGCGATCAGCTCGGCATCCACGGCGTCGCACTTCGTCAGCGCCACCACGGCCGCCGGCACCCGCAGCAGCCTGAGGATGGCGAGGTGCTCGCGCGTCTGCGGCATGACCCCATCATCCGCCGCGATGACGAGCAACGCGACGTCGATGCCGCCCACCCCGGCCAGCATGTTCTTGAGGAAGCGCTCGTGCCCTGGTACGTCGATCACCGCGGCCGGCTGGCCGCCCGGCAACGTGAAGGCGGCGAACCCGAGGTCGATCGTCATCCCCCGGCGCTGCTCCTCCGCGAGCCGATCCGTGTCGACCCCCGTCAGCGCCCGGATGAGGGTCGTCTTGCCATGATCCACGTGGCCCGCGGTGCCGATCACCAGGGAAGCCCGCTCTGCCCTCACTGGCACCCACCTGCGGCCAGCCGGACGGCCTGCTCGATGCGCGCGTCATCCCCGGCGAGCAAGGTGCGGGGATCGAGCCAGAGCCACCCCTCCGAGACCCGCCCGACCACCGCCAGACGGCCCGTGCGCATCGCCCGCGCAAAGGCATCCAGGGACCCCTGCACGGGACGGACGCCCACCAGCACGGTGGGCAGCTCGACCCCGGGCAAGGTGCCACCGCCGACGGCGGAGGCCCCCTCACGGGTCGTCACCTCCACCCCGGAGGCCTCCTCGAGACGCCCGGCGAGGCGCTCGGCGGCCCGGGCCACCTCCGCCGTCGTGCGCGCCAGCAGCCCGTAGATGGGCACCTCGCGCTCGAGGGCCTCCGGGTCCAGGTAGGCGCGCAGGGTCCCCTCCAGCGCCGCCAGGGCCAGCTTGTCGGGCCTGATGGCGCGCATCAGGGGGTTCCTCCGGAGCCGCGCAATGTGGCCGGCACGCCCCAGCACGAGGCCTGCCTGGGGCCCTCCCAGCAGCTTGTCCGCGCTCACAACCACAAGGTCCAGCCCGGCGGCCAGGCTGGCCTGCACCGTCGGCTCGGCCGGCACACCATAGCGCCGCAGGTCCACCAGCAGCCCCGACCCAAGATCCTCGGCCGTCACCACGCCCGCGGCGCGTCCCAGCGCCGCCAGCTCCGTCCGGTCCGGCTCTGCCGTGAAGCCGACGATGCGGTAGTTGCTGGTGTGCGAGAGCATCAGCAGGCCCGTGTCGGGGCCGATCGCCCGCTCGTAGTCAGCGAGGTAGGTCTTGTTGGTGGTGCCCACCTCACGCAACCGGGCCCCCGAGGCCTCCAGCACCTCCGGCAGCCGGAAGCTGCCCCCAATCTCAATGAGCTGCCCCCGGGAGACGACCACCTCCCGCCCTCGCGCGAAGGTGTCCGTCAACAGGAGCACGGCGGCCGCACAGTTGTTGACGACGATGGCCGCCTCGGCCCCCGTCAAATGGGTCACGAGGGCCTCGACGAGCCCATGGCGGGAGCCGCGCTGGCCGCTCTCGAGGTCGACCTCGAGGTTGCAATAGCCGCTCGCCACCTCGGCAACCTGACGCAGGGCAGCGTCCGGGAGCGGGGAGCGCCCCAGGTTGGTGTTGATGACCACCCCCGTGGCATTGACGACGGACCGCAGCCGAGGGCGGGCCAACCCCTCCATGCGGGCGATGGCGTCATCGACCACCGCCTCGGAATCGCCCCCGGGCTCCCCGCGCCACCGCCGCTCCCGCTCCGCGGCCACCGCCCCCCGCAGCGCCCAGCGCACCACCTTGCGGTCCAGGCCGGCTGCTGCCGCCAGGATCCGGGGGTGCTCCACCAGCTTGCCCACGGCGGGCAGGCCTCGCAGCAGGGCGTAGGAAGGGGAGGCCTCCGCCTCAGGCATCCGGCCTCAACCCCTCGAACTTGTAGCCGATGAGCTTGTAAACCAGCTTGGCCGCGGCAAACTCCGAGACGTTCTCCCCGGCGATCGGGGCGAGTTCCACCACGTCGCATCCCACCACCTCGCGCTCGCGAAAAACGGCGCGCAGCAGGTCGAGCGTCTCGTACCAGCCCAGCCCGCCGGGCTCGGGCGTGCCCACCCCGGGCATCACGGCGGGATCGAGGCCGTCCAGATCGATGGTCAGGAACACCGGACGGCTGCCCAGCGCGGCGAGCACCTCGGCCACGCTGTGCCGCCCGCGGCAGTAGTCGCGCGCCCAGAAAATGGTGGAGGGCTTCTTCTCGCGCCACCAGGCCATCTCCTCGGCGGAGATGTTGCGGACGCCAACCTGCACGAGGGGTACCCCCAGGTCGACCAGCCGGGCCATCGCGCTGGCGTGGGAGTGGGGCGTCTCGTCGTAGGCCTCCCGCAGGTCTGCGTGGGCATCGATCTGCAACACGGCGAGATCCGGCCACCGCTTCAGGGCGGCGCGCACGGACCCCACGGTGATGGCGTGTTCTCCGCCCAGGACGACGGGAAACAGGCCACGGTCCAGCGCGGCATCCACCACGCCTTCGAGCTGCCTCATGGGCGCCACGTAGTCCTCCCGCGAGGGCCAGACAGGGGCCGTGGTGGCGATGCCTACCTCGTACGGGGACCAGTCGAGCTCATCGTCGTAAAGCTCGACCTGCGCCGAGGCCAGGAGGATCGCGGCCGGCCCGTCCTTGGTCCCCCCCCGGTAGCTGGTGGTGGCCTCATAGGGGAAGGGGATCACGCAGGCCTTGGCCGTGGTGGGGTCGGCGTGCTCGGGGGGAAGGTTGCCGAAGTTGAGCTGCAGCGCATTCAGGGGCATCGGGCACCTACCGCACGGTGGCCTGGAGGATCTTGTCGGGCGTGCCCCCCTCGTCCGAGGGCCTGAACGCGACGGCGTGGTCGAAGCCCCTGGTGACAAGACCAAAGATCGTGTAGCCACCGTCCAGGTGCGGGATGGGTCCGTGTGTGATGTAGAACTGGCTGCCTGCGGAGTTCGGCGCGGACGAGTGGGCCATCGCCACGACCCCTGGCAGGTGCTTCAGGCCGTTGCCATGCTCATCCGGGATCGCGTAACCCGCGTCGCCCGTGCCGATCCGCGGGTGGCCGGCCGGCAACGTCTTGGACAGGGGATCGCCGCCCTGGGACACGAAGCCCGGAATGACGCGGTGGAAGGTGGTGCCATTGTAGAAGCCCTTCCGCGTGAGCTTGAGGAAGTTCTCCACGGTCCTGGGGGCCTCCTTCGGGAAAAGCACCAGCTCGATCACCCCCTTGGAGGTCTTGAGCACCACGGTCGGCCCAGGCTTGATCTTGTGGCCAGCTGCCTTCTCAAGCTCGGCCAGCGTGGCCGGGCGTGGCCGGTCGCCCCGTTGGGCCCTGGCCGGCGCGCTGGCCTCCGCCACGGCGACAGGCGCCAGAGTGGCGGCCAGGCCGACCAGCAGCGAGAGCGTGCAGGAAGGGAGCGAGGCTCGCAGGTGAAACATCAGGAGGCTCCTGTGCTAGCTTGAACGCGGACACCGCATCATATCGCACCCACCCTGGTGCGACAACGCGATGGGGCCTGCGGTGCCCCGCTCGACCGAGGTCGCCAGCCTCCCCGCGGCCCTGGGGCTTGGGGCGTGCGGACCAGGCCCTGAGTTCCGGCTCGGCGGGCCGTCTGGGAGGCCGTTCGGGGTTGCACCAACGGCGACGTGCCCTCATGCTGGGAGGCGCCCCTCCCACCTTGGGCCAGCTACGCCATGGCTTCACGACACCTGCTGAAACGCTGCGCGTTCGCCATCAAGCGCGCCACGTCCTCCGTCCGGTTGCACCACCTCCTCGACGCCATCGTGTTCCGCCACCAGGGCAACCGGGTGGAGGGCCGGCGCGGCAATGGGCTGCACCTTGTGGGCGCGGACGTGTGGCACACCCGGTTCGTGTTCCACGGCACGGGCAACCAGGTCTGGCTCGCGAGCGACACGGAGCTTCGGGACTGCACCATCGAGGTCTTCGGGACCGGACACGAGGTGCGCGTGGGCCCGCGATGCCGCATCTTGCGAACACACATCCGGCTCGAGGACCACGGCTGCCAGGTGCTGGTGGGTGCGCACACGTCCATCGAGGGGGCCCACCTCGCGGCGGTCGAGCCGACGATGCGGCTGACCATCGGCGAGGGCTGCATGCTTTCGCACGACATTGATATCCGCACCTCGGACTCTCACGCCATCTACGATGCCGAGACTGGGACGCGGCTCAACCCCCCGGCCCCCGTGGCCGTCGGACCCGGGGTCTGGATCGGGGCCCACGTCCAGGTGCTCAAGGGCGTTACGCTGGGAGCGGGCTCCGTGGTGGGGACCCGCTCTCTCGTCACGAGGTCCGTGCCCCCTGGCAGCCTGGCCGCAGGGTCCCCCGCAAGCGTGTTGCGCGAGGGGGTGACCTGGACGCGGGAGCGCTGACGACGCCGGCTGGCGCGCGGGGCCAGAGTGGGGACGGTGGGACTCGAACCCACACACCGAAGTACGGGTACCTAAAACCCGCGCGTCTGCCAATTTCGCCACGTCCCCGAGGCGGCCCATTCTAGCACGGGCCCGCCTGATGCCGTCACGCGGACGGCGTGGAGGCTCCGAACAGGGCACGCACGAAGTCCTTCGGGTCGAAGTCCCCGAGGTCCTCGAGCTTCTCACCCACGCCCACGATCTGCACGGGGATGGCGAGGGCCTGCTGGATGGCGAACACCACCCCACCCTTGGCCGTGCCGTCCAGCTTGGTGAGGATCACGCCCGTGAGCCCGACGGCCTCCTTGAAGACCTCGGCCTGGCGCAACCCGTTCTGGCCGGTGGTCGCATCAAGCACGAGCAGGACCTGCACAATGGCCCCGGGAAGCTCGCGGTCGATGATGCGGCGCACCTTACGAAGCTCCTCCATCAGGTTCGCCTTGTTGTGCAGGCGCCCCGCCGTGTCGATCAGCAACACGCGCTTGCCACGAGCCTCTGCGGCCTTGATGGCGTCGAAGACGACGGCAGCCGCATCACCACCCTGCTGGTGCCGGACCACCTCCACCTCCGCCCGCTCGGCCCACACCTCCAGCTGGTCGATCGCCGCGGCCCTGAAGGTGTCAGCAGCGGCCACCACCGTCGGGTGGCCCCCGCGCTGAAGGCGGGCAGCCAGCTTGCCGACCGTCGTGGTCTTCCCGACCCCGTTGACCCCGACAACCATCACCACGTTGAGCGCATCCGGGTCGATCCGCAGCGGCTGAGCCTCCCCGAGCCGCTGCTCGAGGAACAGAGCCAGCGCGGCGGGGATGCCCTCCGGCTTGAGGGCCTGCTCCCGGGCGAGCACCCTCAGGTGGGTGAGGATGTCGTCGGTGGTGGCCACCCCCACGTCGGCCCCGATCAGGATCTCCTCGAGTTCCTCGAGCAGCGCGTCGTCGATGCGTCCACGCCCCAGCACCAGCACCTGCACCCGGTTAACGAGCAGCTTGCGGGTCTCGGCCAGCCGCTCCCGCGTCTTGACCGCCCAGGCCTCATCCTTGTCGAAGACAGGCCGGTTCAACGCGTCCCAGGCACGGGCCCACCAGCTCGGGCGCGGTGCCGCTGGTGGAGCGGCGCTGGCCTCGGGAGGGCTAAGCCCCGGAGGGGCCTCCGGCTGCTCGCCGGCGGGGGGGGGGACTTCGGCTGGCGGGGGGGTGGGCTCGGCCCCCGGACGCCTAAACCACATGCTCGGTCTTCCCCGCCCGCAAGCGCGACCCTTCCGGCGCGAAGCGGGCCAGCACGCCATTCACGAAGCGCCCGGAGTCCGGCGTTCCGTACTTCTTGGCGAGCTCCACGGCCTCGTTGATGACGACCTCCACGGGAGAGTCCGCCGCCCAGAGGAGTTCCCCGACGGCGAGCCGCAACACGTCCCGGTCGAGGCTGGCCATGCGCTCGACCGACCAGTTCTGGGCAGCCTCCTGGAGGCGTGCATCAATGTCCGAGGCGTGCTCCACGTACCGCTGCACCTGGGCCCGCACGAACGCGCGCACCTCCTCGCTGTCGGCCAGGGCGACCTGTGCCGGCATCTCGAGCGCCGACCCCAGCAACTCGACCGCGCGCTGCGCCCGCTCCAAGGCGCCCAGCAGCCCCTCGAGGTCAGCCTTGGAGAGCGCCTCGCCAGCCCCCACCTCGAGGTAGGCACCGTGGACGCGCGTCTCAGCCCCCACGAGCTCGGCCCCGCTCTCCTGCAGGCGGTCCCGGGCCTCGGCAGCCAGCATGTCCGCCGCCCGGCCCAGCATCTCAGGGACACTCACGGTTCCCCCTTCGACCCGGTTGGAGATCTGGGCCATCGTCAGCAAGGCGAGTTCACGGGCGACGCGACGGATGTTGAGCATGAAGCGTGGGTCCTCGGGTGCTGGGCGGCCTAGGCCCCCAGGATGCGACGCTGGACGAAGTTGGTGTAGACCTCGCCGCTGCGGAAGAAGGCATTGCCCAGGATCCTTTCCTGGAGCGGGATCGTGGTGCTGATGCCAGTGATAGCATACTCCCCGAGGGCGCGCGACATGCGGGCGATGGCCTGCTTCCGGTCAGGCGCCCACACGATCAGCTTGCCGATCATCGAGTCGTAGTAGGGCGGGATGGCGTAGCCGGGGTAGGCGTGGCTGTCAACCCGGACACCCGGCCCTCCAGGGGCCACGTAGGCCTGGATCGTGCCGGGGCACGGCTGGAAGTCTCGCTCGGGGTCTTCCGCGTTGATGCGACACTCGATCGCATGGCCCTCGATGCGAACCTCGTCCTGGCCGTAACCGAGGGGCTCCCCGGCGGCGATGCGAAGCTGCTCCTTCACCAGGTCGATGCCCGTCACCAGCTCGGTGACGGGATGCTCCACCTGGATGCGGGTGTTCATCTCCATGAAGTAGAACGCTCCGTGGCGATCGAGCAGAAACTCGACGGTGCCCACCCCTTCGTAGCGCACGGCCCGGGCGACCTCGATCGCCGCCTGGCCCATCCTCGCTCGGAGCTCGGGCGTGAGGGCCGGAGAGGGGGCCTCCTCGAGCAGCTTCTGGTGGCGCCGCTGGACGGAGCAATCCCGCTCCCCGAGGTGAATCACGCTCCCGTGGGCATCGGCGATGATCTGAAACTCGATGTGGCGAGGCTCTTCGAGGTACTTCTCCAGGTAGACCTCCCCGTTGCCGAAGGCCGCTGCCGCCTCCTTGGTCGCGAGCTTCAGGTTGTCCACGAGGTCGCGCGGGTGGTGGGCAACGCGCATTCCTCGCCCACCGCCACCGGCCGTGGCCTTGATCAGCACCGGGTAGCCAATGGCCTCTGCGAGGGCGCGTGCCTGGTCGGGGTCACCAACGACCCCCTGAGAACCCGGCACGACCGGCACCCCGGCCGCCAGCATCAGCGAGCGCGCGGTCGCCTTGTCACCCATCTGGGCAATGGCGGATGGAGACGGCCCCACGAACTTGAAGCCATGGGCTCCGGCCATCTCGGCAAACCGGGCGTTCTCGGCCAGAAACCCGTAGCCCGGGTGGATGGCGTCACACCCCGTCACGGCCGCTGCCGACAAGATGTTCTGGACGTTCAGGTAGCTGTCGGTGGCTGGCCCCCGTCCGATGCACACGGCCTCGTGTGCGAGGCGCACGGGCAAGCTCTCCCGGTCAGCCTCCGAGAACACCACCACCGCCTCGAGATCCAATTCCTGCGCCGCCCGAAGGACCCGCAAGGCGATCTCTCCCCGGTTGGCGATGAGCACTTTTTTGATCATCGAAACGGCCTCAGGCTACGCGGTCAGACGGGTTCAAGTTCGATGAGCACCTGCCCGAACTCGACCGGTTGCGCATTCTCGACCAGGATACGCACGACGCGCCCCGCCTGCTCGGCCTCGATCTCGTTCATCAACTTCATTGCCTCGACGATGCACACCGTCTGCCCCGGCTTCACCACGTCACCGACCGACAAGAAAGGCGCAGCATCCGGCGAAGGCGACCGGTAGAACGTGCCAACCATCGGCGACCTGACGACGAGCCCGGCTGGCCTGGCAGGGGTTGCGTCCAGCGCCGCGGGGGATGGCCCTTCGGCCACGCGCGGAACAGGCGGCTGTGCCGGAGCCGGCGCAGGGGCATAGGTTGGGCCCTTCGCCAGCTCCAGCTTGAAGGCTCCCAGCTTGAGCTTGAATGCGGTGGCCCCCGACGCGTCAAAGGCCGACAGGAGCGCCTTGATGTCTTCGAGGCCCAGAGTGGCCTCGCGCGTCTCCACCTCAGGCCCGGCCAAGGTACTCACCCGACCGCGTGTCCACACGGATGCGCTCGCCCTGGTTGATGAAGAAGGGCACTGCCACCACCGCCCCGGTCTCCAGCTTGGCCGGCTTGGAGCCGCCCGTGGCCGTGTCCCCACGGACGCCGGGGTCGGTCTCGACCACCTCGAGTTCGACCATGTTCGGGATGTCGACGCCGATCACCGTGCCGTCGAAGTAGAGCACCTGGGCGATGGTGCCTTCCTTGAGCCACTTGACGGCATCCCCCAGCTGTTCGGCCGTCAAGGCCACCTGATCGAAGGTCTCCTGATCCATGAAATTCCACTCGCCCGCGCCTTCGTACATGTATTGCATCTCGCGCTTGTCGATGTTGGCGACCGGCATCATCTCCCCAGCCCGAAAGGTGCGCTCCACGGAGTTGCCCGCCCGGAGGTTCTTGAGCTTGGTGCGAACGAAGGCAGCTCCCTTGCCGGGCTTGACGTGGAGGAACTCCAGCACCGTCCAGGGATGGCCGTCAATCACGATGTTCTTGCCGGGCCGCAGGTCGTTCGAGGAAATCATGGTAGACGCAGACTCTTTCTTGCAGTGGTTGCCGGATGGTGAATCCTATCACGGAGGCTGAAGCGAGGGAAAGACGGCCGTTGATCCGGTACACTGAAGCGCTGAGAGAGGAGCGCGCTGTGGCCTACCGCTTCACCTGGGTCCTTCCCACCCTCCTGGCAGGCACGGCCTGCCCGGGGTACTTCACCGCCCTGGAGGCCGACCTCGACCACCTGGCGGGCGAGGGTGTGCGGCACATCGTCACGCTCACCGAGTTTCCCCTGGAGGTCCCGGCGGGCTCCGTGTTCACCACCCACCACCTCCCCGTCGGGGATATGGGAGCGCCGGCCGTCGAGCAAGTTGAGCGCTTCTGCCAGCTGGTCGACGAGGCTGAACAGAACGGGGAGGCCGTGGTGGTGCACTGTCTGGCCGGCATCGGCCGCACCGGGACGTTCCTGGCCAGCTACCTCATGTGGCGCGAGAGCCTGTCGGCGCGTCAGGCCCTGTCCCGGGTGCGAAGCCTCCGGAAAGAATACGTGCAGAGCGTCGAGCAGGAGGACTTCCTGGAAGCGTGGGGCGCCTGGCTGGCGCAGCCTCGCCAGCGCTGAGCGCACCGAAGACAGCCGGGCGCAGGTCCGGTAGAATCGAGTCTGCGCTTCCCGTGATTGGCGACCCCCTCATGCCCGTGCGTCCCCTGGCCCCCCTGCATGCCGTCCAGGCCTGGCTCGACGAGCACCCTGGCGCGCGGCTGGCCGCTGGCCTGGCGTTGTTCGTCGTCGCTGTCGCGGCCCCGCTGCCAGGGTGGCTGCTGGACCTTTGGGTGCTGGTGACGCTGGGGGGCGCGGCGGGGCTCGCGGCGTTGATCGGCGCCGTGGGTGACGACCTGCGCCCCGGGGAGGTCCTGGCCACGATTCCAGGCTTCCTGCGGCGCTTTCTGCTGCACAAGCTGGCGCTGTCCGTGGCCCTGCTCAAGGCCGTGCTGCTGGGCACCAGCCCAGGGGCCCTCCTCGAGTGGGTCGCCCAGGGCGCCCTGCACGGGAACCCGGGCGTGGGTCTCGTGGTGCTGGTTGCGATCATGACCGCGCGGGTGGCGCTCGCCACGTTCCCGTTCCCAGACCGGCTGAGTCGGGCTCAGGGCGGGCTCCAGGGAGAGTTGGCCCGGATCGAGGCGCTGGGCCGGGAGGGTCGGCTGCCACCGAGCCGCGTGGCCGCGCAGGCGGCCGCGGCCCGCGAGGAGGCCGAGGTGCTGCTCGACGGTCGCCAGGTCTACCGGCTGCTCCGCGCCGAGGCCTGGCTGGCCGCCGGCCTCGCCGCGGCCCTGCTGGGCGCCGTGCTCACGTCGGCGGTGCTGGTGAAGGGGTGGTCCTGGCCCCTGGCTGCTGTCACGGTGGCGCCTTACGCATTGGGGGAGGCGGTGCTGACCGGGTTGCCCGCGCTCGTGGTGACCGCGGCACTGGCTCAGTGGCTCACGCAGGCACTCGAGGACGCCATCGCGGGTGCGCGGGCCCCAGCAGCGCTGACGGCTGCCGCCGAGCAGGCGCCCGCTCCGGTCGTGATCGAGCTGGGTCGCGACCTCGCAGGCCCCTCCCGACGGGCCCTCCAGGAGCTGGCGTTGCAGCTGCGAACCGGGTTGACGCGGGACCTCGGCCTGCCCGTGCCCCGCCTCGAGCTGTCGCCTGTCCAGGCCTTGCCGGCGCGTGGGTTCCGCGTGGCCGTCCGTGGCGTGGCCTGGACCAGCGGGCTCATCGGGCCGGAGGAGCCGAGCCGGGCGCTCATCGACCACGTGACCCGCACGGTCGGGGAGCACGCCGACGAGTTGCTGTCGCTGGAGGCTTGCCGCGCCTGGCTGGACGAGCTTGGGGAGGCGCATCCCGTCACCGTCGCGCTGGCGCTGGAGGCCTTTGGGCTGGCCCGCGTGCAGGGCCTGCTGCAGGCCCTCGTGCGCGAGCGCGTGCCGGTGCGGGATCTGGCGGGCGTGCTCGAGGCCATGCTGGCAGCCGGCCCGGCGGCAGGCTCGGACGAGGCCCTGCTCGCCGCCGTTCGCCGGCACCTCTCGCTGGCGATCAGCTTGGGGCTCGCGGACACCACCGGCACGATCCGGGTGCTGACCCTGGCGCCAGAGTGGACCGAGGTCCTGGCGGAAGAGACGCAGGTTCCTGTGCTGGCGCGGGAGCTTGTGGAGGCTTGTCGAACCCGGTGGGCCGGGGCCTGCGGCCCGGGAGGTGGCAGGGTTGCCCTCGTCGTGCCCGCATCGCGCCGGCGATGCGTGGCGAGCTGGCTGCGCGTCGCCCTGCCCGACCTCGCCGTGGTGGCACCGGAGGAGCTATCGGCTCACCACGGCCTGCAGATGGTCGGCACGGTGCACCGACGCCCCGCCGGGGCATCGACGACGGCCAGCGTGCTTCAACTCGTGGGGCCGTGACGCCGCGCGCACAGGCGCAGGCCCAGGCGCCTCGCGTCCGGTTCGGCTCAGGTGTAAAATCGAGGCCACAGGAGGGAGCCCCATGTCGATCCGAAACCCACTCGCACTCGTCGTGACGCTCGGCCTCGGCGCCGTAGCCGGGGCCATCCTCGCCCAGCCGGCCAGGCTTCCCCTGGGCCCTCACCGCGGCAAGCTCGATGGCCCGGCCCCCTCGCCTGACGTCGAGGTCGTGGTTGGCTCGGAGCTGGCCGCCTCGGCCGGCGAGCTGCGGGGCACCGTCGGACAGATGCCTCGCGCGATCCGTGAGGACCTGGGGTTTGCCCCCTCCCACATCCACTGGCGGGAGAGCGTGGAGCTCGAACCCCACGCCTACCAGCTGCGGCTCAGAGGGCTGGTGGTGGGGAGCGGTCGCGTGCACCCCGGGTGCGTGCTCGCGCTGGAGACCGTGGCGGGCGGTGCCAGCAGGCTTCCCGGCGAGCGCCACGTGGACCCGGTGTCGGGTCGGACCGGGGTGTGGGTGGACGAGGCCGACGAGGGCCCCGCGCGCCTCATGGGCTGCGATGTGCTGCACCCAGGCTTCGCCCTGGCCCTTCACCTCGAGGCGTTGCTGCGGCGGAACCTCGCGGACCTCCTGACCCGCGAGGAGACGCACCGGGTGCTGGACGTCGCGGCCCAGCAGGCGCCGCGGACGGTCAAGGAGCTGCTCGCCAGGGTGCCCGTGCCCGTGGTGCAAGGCGTGCTCGCAGCCCTGCTGCGGGAGCAGGTCAGCCTGCGGCAGCTCCCCATGGTGCTGGAGGCCATCTCGGACGCGGCAGCGGAGGGGCTGAGCCTGGACGAGCTCGTGGTGCGCGTCCGGCTCCACCTGGGACGCTACCTGACGGCGGCGCTGGTGAACGGCGAGGGTGTGCTCGAGGTCATCCCGCTCGGCGACCGCTGGCAGACGGTCCGGGGCTCCGAACCGGGAGCCCCCGAGGTCGATGCGCTCGTGCGCCAGCTGCGCGCCCGGCTCGATGCCGGGCGCGACGTGCACGAGCGCCCCGTGCTGCTCGCGCCACACGAGCTGCGCCTGGCGGCTCGGCGCCTGCTGGAGCGAGAGCTTCCCGACCTCCCCGTGCTCTCGGAGCGGGAGGTCGATCCGGGCGTGACCGTGGTGCGGCTGCCCGACCTCGTGCCGGCATGAGCAAGCCCGGGCCGGGTGCGCCGGCACCGGAGGCCGTCGTCGTCACCCACATCCACACCGACCTCGACGCCTTCGGCTCCCTGGTGGCGGCCCGCCACCTGTATCCCTCGGCCGTGCCGGTGTTGCAACCCACGCTGGACCCGCAGGTCCGAGAGCTGGTCGCCGTGTACCGCGACGCGCTCGGGCTGCGAACGGCAGGCGAGGTCGACCTCCGGGGGGCGCGGCGGGCCGTCGTGGTCGACACCCGGTCGCGTGGACGGCTGGGCACGCTCCTGGCGCCGCTCGATCGGCCCGAGGTGGAGTGGGTGGTCTTTGACCACCACCCACCTGCGGCGGACGAGCTGCCCGTGGGGGGCGGGCGCCGGGAGGTCCGCGGGTCCTGTGCCAGCCTCCTCGTTGAGGCCCTCGCAGCGCTGCCTGGGCCATCCGTGTCGCCCGTCGAGGCCACGCTCATCGCGCTGGGGATCTATGCCGACACGGACGCCCTGCGGCTGCCCAGCACCACGGCCGCGGACGTGCGAGCCGTGGCGTGGTTGCTGGAGCGCGGTGCGGACCTTGCCTTCATCACCCGCTGGATGGAGGGTGGGCTCAGCCAGGCGCAACGCACCCTGCTCGAGCGCCTGATCGTGCAAGCGGCGCCCCAGGAGGTGCAGGGCGCCGTGGCGGTGGTGGTGGGCGCTTGCACGGATGCCTACATCGGAGGCATCGCAGACGTGGCTGACCGGCTGCAGGGGGTCTTCGACGCGGATGTGGTGGTCCTGGCCGTTGAGATGGCGGGCAAGCGCACCCAGATCGTGGCGCGCAGCAGGCTCGACGGCGCGGATATGCGTGGGCTGCTGGCCCCGTACCGCGCCCAGGGACACCTCCGGGCAGCCAGTGCACACGCGGAGGGCCTGCCGTGGCAAACGGTGGTGGCGCATGTCGACGCCCACCTCGGGCAGCACCTCCCCCCCGAGCCCCGGGCAGAGGACCTGATGTCGAGCCCCGTTCGAACGATCGAGGCCTGCGCCCCCGTGCAGGAGGCCGTGAGGCTGCTCGGGGATCACGGGCACAGCGGCCTCGTCGTGACGCGACAGGGCCGCCTGGCTGGGGTGGTGTCCCGTCGCGACCTCGAGCGGGCCGCCAGGCATGGCCTGGTGGCGACGGAGGTGCGGCACGTGATGACGCCGGGGGCAGTGACCAC
>JAYKHL010000116.1:0-5980 GCA_035284865.1 Candidatus Sericytochromatia bacterium
GCCCCACGCCGGGCACGGGGAAGGCAAGGTCCATCTCACGAACCTGGTCGAAGGTCCTTCGCTGGGCCTCGCTCATCAGCGTGTCCACGTAATGCCGCGTGGCCTCGGGCGTCAGCACGCCGAAGTCGCCAAACGGCGTGACCTGGCCCCGCAGCACACCGCACGGGGGATGGCCGGCCTTGATGTGGATGTCGGCACATCCGTATTCCACGAGGTGTGCCAGCACGTTGTGTAACGGGTGGATGCCGAGCGCAGCCTCCCGTTCGCTCGGCGCCACCGGCTGGAAGGCCACCCGCTCTGACCGCGGCTGCGGGTGGGCGCGTGCCCAGGCTTCCAGCTCGGACAAAACCTCCGCCGGCACCGCCAGCTGGGTCAGCACCTTGCGGAGCGCGGCAGCATCCAGGACGAGAGGGGCCTCGCCGTAGGGGCTGTTGCCCATGTTGCGCAGGGGCTCCGAGGCGACCCCATCGCCGTGATGCATGAGGTTGTGGGCGACCCGGGCAGGCAGCTTCAGGTCCGCGCGCGTGATGGGGTTTACCACCTCGCAGTAGGCTCCCACGATGGGCTCCTGGCATGCTGCGACCTTGCACGGCACCTGGTCTTCCGAGAAATGCAGCACCTTGTAGGCCGCACGCGCATCGCGGTGCCGGCTCACCACTGCTGAGAGGGCCTCCCGGCGCAGGGCGCGGAATTCCCCGTCGGTGGTGGTGCGCGTCAGCCTGGGGGCCAGCTCCTCCCGCAACAACTCGGCCAGCACGGGCAGCCCCGCGAGGTAGCGGCCCGTGGCGGCCAGGGAGACGACTGGCTCCCCGTCGGGGCCTGCCTCACGTTCTGAAAGCAGGGTCAAGACCATCCCTCCTGGATCGGGGCGGCCGGTGCTGCCGGCAGCCCGAGATCCTTCCGGATGATACCCACCAGCCACGGGGTGGCGTACATCGGGAGCTGACGCTCAAGTCGCTCCACGTCGGCCAGGGAGAGCGTGCGTGTCGCCAGGTCCGCCACGATGGCGCGTTGAAGGGCCTCCGCCATCCTGGGGAGGGGCCGGAGCGGCAGCCCCTGCCCCAACAAGGTTCGGAACACCCGCAGCAGCTGGCCCAGGGAGACGTGGCGCGCCAGCGTGGAGAGGTGATCGTCGTCGTTCAGGCCGTTCAGCAGAGCCGCCAGCGTGTCGGAGGTAAGGAGCCGCGGCACGCTCCGATGCGCGCTCCAGGCGACGTGCCGGGCCACGGCCGCCAGCCAGTGGAGCCGCTTGCAGCCCGCTGGAGGGGTCGCCCCCGGGCCGATGGGCATCCAGGCCACCCGACCGGCGCCGGTGGGGTCGTCGGTCCAGGGGTATGGCAGCGGTGGTGGTGGGGCTCCACCTGGCGCCAGGACGAGATCCTGGCCTGGGTAGGCCTCCCCGGCCGCCAGCAACTCGCCGGCAGCCTCGAGCCGCCAGGCGTGAGGGGGCAGGGCGGCCTCCGGTGCAACCTCCAGCGGGGGAGGGGCAAACCCCCAGCGCGCGGCTATCTCGCCCCGCGTGCCCTCGAACCAGGCGCCCGAGGAGGCTGGAGCCGTGCGCGCCCATGCGGCCTCCTCATCGATCAGGTCGATGCCAGCCCGCCACACCAGGGCCGGCTGGATGAGGGTCGCGATCACCGCATCGGCCTCAGAGGCGCGAACCTCTGGGCCGTCCGCACCAGGCGCTGGCGAGGACGGCCACAGCGCCAGCGGCGCCAGCTGGGCTTCGAGGCGTGCCAGGGCCGCTGAGGAGTGACGGGCCGCAAAGGCCTCGAAGCCCAGCGTGACCATCGCAGCGTACTCCCCGAAGAGGTACGTGCCGTGGTCGTTCCCGTAGCGGGCAATGAGGCGGGAGAGGGGGTGGTTCACGGGTGGATGGGGCCCCGCGGTGTGGGCGCTCGAACAGCCGGGTATGACGACCTCGGGGCGGATGGCAACCACGAGGAGGGTGGCGTGGACTCCTACCAGAAGGAAGACCCCAAAACAGAGCGCCCGAAACCCTCCGGGGGGAGCGGCTCCGGGCGGCTGGGCGGCACGCCGCGGGTGGACTCGTTCCAGCCCTCCCGCACCTCTCCGCTGAGCCACCACGGGGTCACCCGCCGGCTCGGGTCGGCCGCTTTGCCGGCTGATGAGGCCCTTACCCTGCTGAAGGCCGAGCTCGACAACGGGGAGGTGCTCATCGAAAAGTTAAAGCCCCGGATGGCGGTGCTGGAGAGGGCCTGCGCGATCCAGGCCAGGCCCAACGACGTCACGCGCCTCTGTGCCGGCGTCGGGGCTGGAGAGGCCAACTTCACGCGCCAGGTCGCGTTGGCCCTGCAAGACTCGGCCCAGTGGCTGCGCCAGGTTCAGGTGGCCTTGTACCAGTGGGAGCAGGCGCGGGGCGGGGTGGTGGCAGCGCGCGAGGCCTATGAGGAGGCGATGCGTCTCGAGGGGCGTGCACGGGACGCCCACGTTGAGGCCACCTGCCACGTCGAGAAACTGCGCGGCCAGCTGTACCCGCTGGTGAACTTGCCCACGGTGTTTCGCGACCACCCCCTCATCGCACAGCTCATCCCAATACCCAAGCTCCCCACCGCGCCGGCCCCCGAGGCTCCCTTGCCCCCCGGCCAGGGGGCCCTCACCCCACCCGGGCCTTCGTCCACGCCTGCGGGAGCAGCGCACATCGACCCGGACGAGGCCGTGGACCAGCTGCTGTCCAGCTTCAAGGCCGTGACCGGAAACCTACGCCACAAGCTGATAGGCTGGCTGGGCGGGGCCGCAAAGCCGCCCCAGGGCTGACCCCTCTTGGGGCCTGTTCCCCGCGATTGACGGCTCCGCTCGTGTGTCGCCAGGCCGTTCAACGCGACCCGCCCGGTGGGCCCCAGGCAGCCCTGCGCGCCTCCAGCCACACCCCGGTTGATCGGACACGTCCTGGCTGGGTGGCTGCTCAGCCTCTTCGGCCTCGCGGCAGGCCCGGGGAGCTGACCCGCGTCACCGAGACTTGCTGCCGCGCTTCCACTCCGCCAGCCGGCGCTCGGCGGCCGTCACTTGCTTGCCGTTCATGCGGAGCTTCAGGGCCTTGGCGTTGTTACGGGCGTCGTCGTCGCCCTGGTCGGCCGCCAGGCGGTACCAGAAGTAGGCGCTCACCATGTCGGTCGGCACCCCGTCCCCCTCGTCGAAGGCGAGCGCCAGGTTGTACTGGGCCGAGACGTCGTTCTGCTGCGCGGCCTTCGTGTACCACTTCACGGCCTCGGCCTTGTCCTGCTTCACGCCCTCCCCGTTGGAGAGCATCACCCCGAGGTTGAACTGGGCCTTTGCATTGCCCTGGACGGCTGCGCGCCGGTACCACTTCACGGCCTCGACGTTGTCTTCTGGCACGCCCTCGCCCTCGTCGTACATCAGGCCGAGGTTGAGCTGTGCCTTGGGGTGGCCTCGCTCGGCCGCTCGCCTGTACCACTTGAGGGCCTGTTTGTCGTCTTCCGGCACCTCGTCGCCCTCGTCGAAGATCAGCGCGAGGTTGAACATGGCGGAGAGGTCACCCGCCTCGGCGGCGCGCAAGAACCACTGGCGCGCCTCCTCCTTGTTGGCTGGCACGCCCTCCCCCCGGGCATGCATGAGCCCCAGGTTGAACATCGCGGACGGGTCTCCCTGGTTGGCTGCGTTCGTGTACCACTTCACCGCCTCGACGTTGTCCTCGGGCACGCCCTCGCCCTCGTCGTACATGATGCCGAGGTTGAACTGTGCCCTGGAAAAGCCCTGGTTGGCCGCCTTGCGGTACCAGAGCAAGGCCTCCTGGTTGTTCTCAGGCACCTCCTGCCCCAGATCGTACAGCAGCCCCAGGTTGTACTGCGCCTCGGGGTTGCCGCTCTCGGCTAGCTGTCGCAGCCGGTCGAGCACGCTGGGGCGCCGAGGCGCCGCGCTCGCGCGCCCCGTCGGTGCAGCCTGGGGACCTCCTTTCCCTGCGGGGGCAGCCCAGCCGGGCGCAGCCATCCAGCCCAGGCCCACCAGGCCCGACAGGACAAGAGCAAAGTGGCGTGGGGAGAAGCGGGCAGGCATGAGGACTCCGGTGAGAACGGTCGGCGAGGCGGACCCGGCTTTTTTACCCACCCGGGCCGGGCCGCACCGCGAGGCGGGTGAGCGGGCTGGCGAGGCGGCGTCGAGGGCCTGATTCCGCGATAGCCCCCCACCCGGCCTGCGGCCACCCACTCCTTGCAGGAGAGGGCAACGAATTCCTGTTTTGCCCGAAGGGTGCGGACGTTTTCCGGTCCCTGCTCCCCCGGGGAGAAGGCAGTGAAAACCTCTTTCACCCGAAGGGGGCAGACCTTCTCCGGTTCCTTCTCCCACGGGGAGGAGGTCCGCGTCAGCGGGGATGCGGGGTCCTGCGGCATCAGGGGGCGGGAGCCGTCGAGTTTACCACGCCAGCCCGTGGTACAATCGGGCCTCCAAGCCCGTCGCCAGGAGGCCTCGGCTCCGTGACCACCCCCTCCGCCCGTCTTGCCTCCCTGGCCCTGATCGCCATCCTGTCAGGCTGTGACGGGGCCGAGAGGTCTTCGGATGCCGTGTTTCGCGTCGGTCTGCAGGACGAGCCCAGGTCGCTGGACCCTGCCCTGGGCTACGACGTCGCGAGCTGGGCGCTCGAACACCTGATGTTCGAGAGCCTGGTCGGGTACGGGCCCAGAAGCGAGATCGTGCCGGCCTTGGCCGCCTCGTGGGAGGCCCGGGGGGACCGCAGTTGGGTGTTTCACCTGCGCACGGGCGCCAGGTTCCATGACGGTCGGCCCGTCCGGGCCTCGGACGTGGTGGCAACCTTCGAGCGGTTGCTCGCACCTGCCACCCGTTCCCCGGGGGCCTCATTCTACGCGGCCATTGCCGGGGCACCCGAGCGTCTGGCCGGACGGCCAGCGCCGCCTCTGGGCGTCACCGCGCTGGACGAGGCGACGGTCCGCATCACGCTCACGCGGCCGGTGCCCGTGTTCTTGCAGTTGCTGGCGATGCCCTTCACGGCGGTGCTGCCAGCAGGCACCGGGCGAGACTCCCACGGGACGCCTCCGGTGGGCACCGGCCCCTTCAGGCTGGCGGCCTGGGAGTCGGGACGGCGCATCGCCTTCGAACGCCACCCCCACGCGCCGCCTCCGGCGGGGCCTCCGGGGTCGCGGCCGCCTCGTGGCGTCGAGGTGCGCCTTGGCGTGGCTGAAAGCATGGAGGTCCTTCGCTTCGAACGCGGAGATCTTGATGTGGTGGGGGCCCTGCGCGGCATTCCGGCTGCCGACTTCGCCTTCCTTGCGGACCATCCCGACTGGAGGCCTCGCCTGCATCGGGCGCCCGACGCGGCCGTCCACTACGTCACGATCAACACGGGGGTGCCCCCGTTCGACCGACGCGAGGTGCGGCGGGCCGTGGCGATGGCCATCGACAAGCGTCGGATCGTTCGCCTCATCAACGGGCGGGGGGAGCCCGCTGCCGGGATCTTGCCTCCCACCGTGCCGGGCTTCGATGCCTCCCTGCGAGGCCTGCCCCACGACCCCGACCGGGCGCGGACCCTCCTGGCCCGCGCGGGCCTGGGGGGGGGCTTCGAGGCGACCTACGCCTGCGTGGCCAACGACACCCAACGGAAGGTGGCTCAGGCCATTCAGCAGGATCTGGCGGGCGTGGGCATCAGGCTCACCATCAAACCCATGGCGCTGCCCACGTACCTTCAGGCCAAGTCCACGCGCGGCCAGGTCGCCATCGGCAGCGGCAACTGGTCGCAGGACTACCCTGATCCCGGCAACTTCCTCACCACGATGTTCCACGGCAAGAACGTGCACGACACCGAGTCCCTGAATGACTCGTTTTACGAGAACCCGGTGGTCGACGCGCTGCTCGATCGGGCGGAGGCAAGCGTTGCTCCTGCAGACCGGGCGCGGCTGTTCCGGCAAGCCGAAGCCATCATCATCGAGGACGCGCCCGCGGTGCCGCTGTACCACCCCGTCAAGTACCACCTGCCGGGCCGACGGGTGGT
>JAYKHL010000117.1:0-6986 GCA_035284865.1 Candidatus Sericytochromatia bacterium
CACTACGCCATCCATGCCTGGAACGTCACGCCGGTCACGCCCACCATCGAGACCCAGTACGTGATGGCCCCCGGCACGGCGTGGGTGCAGAGGCGTCACGGCGGCGACGGCATCACCATCGTCAACGGCGGGGACGCCGGCTCGGCCGAGGGGGACTTCGCCTCCTGCCTGAACTGGGCGACGCGTCCCGGCTGCGAACTCCCGATCCTGATCATCGTCAACCACAACGGTTACGGCATCTCCACGCCAGCGGAGCAGGTCCAGAGCTCCAGCAACCTGGCAAGGCGGGCAGAGCCCTATGACATCCGCTGGAGCGTGGTCGACGGCAACGACGTGCTGGCCAGCTGGCAGGCCATCTCGGAGGCCATGCACTACATCCGCACGGAGCGTCGCCCCTACTGCCTTCAGGCCAACGTGAGCCGGCTACACGGCCACTCTTCAGCGTCCGGGGCCAACCGTGTGGCAGGCGAGGTGGACCCGATCGAGCGCTTCGAGGCGCACCTCATCGAGCTCGGCCTCGCCACCCGCGCTTCGTGCGACGAGGTCTGGGAACGCGTGCGCGCCCAGCTGCGCGAAGACCTGGACCAGGTCAAGTCCGAACCCCTCGCAAGCGATCGGGACCGGTTCATCTTCTACACCGGTGAGAAACCCTCCTTCGTCGCCCCTGACCAGCCCCTGAGGTAACACCATGGCCACGATTGCCCAGGCCATCCGAATGGCCTTGCACTACGGTGAGACACATCTTGGCGTCACCGACATCTTCGGCGAGGACGTGGGACCGCCACTCGGTGGGGTCTTCACGGCAACTCAGGGCCTCAAGACGGCCTGGAACTCTCCCCTCGACGAGCGAGGGATCATCGGGATGGCGGTGGGCATTGCCATGGCCGGCGGCAAGCCCGTCGCCGCGATCCAGTTCGCCGACTACATCTTCAACACGATCGACCTGCTCAAGCTCGCGGGCAACATGCACTGGTCCAGCTACGGGCAGTACCACCTGCCGCTGGTGGTGATGACCCCCGTCGGGGCCGGCATCAGGGGGTCCATCTACCACTCCCACTCCTTCGAAAGCGTGGCGAGCCACATCCCGGGCTGGAAGATCGTGGCTCCATCAAATGCACGGGACGCCTATGGCCTCATGATTGCGGCCATCAAGGAGCCCAACCCGGTGCTGTATCTCAAGTCCAAGGCACTGATGCGGGCAGTCGGAGAGGACCTCATTCCAGGTGAACCCGCCGATCGACGCGAGCTCGATGCGATGATCAATGCCCCGGTCGGCGACCGCACGGGCTGGCAGCCACGCTGGCCCGAGGGGCTCGAGGCCTACACCGTGGAGCTCGGCAAGGCCGACGTGGTTCGCTCTGGCACCGATGTGACCGTCGTTTCGTACAGCCGCATGCTTCCGCTGTGCGTGCAGGTCGCGCAGGAGGCGGCCGCCACCGAAGGTGTCTCCGCGGAGGTCATCGACCTGCGCACCCTCTACCCCCTCGACATGGAGACGCTGGAGGCGTCACTGCGCAAGACCGGACGCCTCCTGGTGGTGAATGAAGACACCGAGGTCACCAACTTCGGCGAGCACCTCATCCGCAAGCTGATGGACCGCTGCTTTTACCACCTCGAGGCCCCTCCGGTGCTGCTGGCCGGCGCCGACGTGCCAGGCATCGGCCTGGCGCCCCCGCTGGAAGATGCCAGCGTGCCACAGCCGTCGGAAATCCGGGCCAGGTTGGTGGCTCTCGCACGCGAGCGCTGAGCGACGAGGCCCCCCTCGCAACGGCCGCCGGTTCAGTCCGGCGGCCGTTCCTTTGTGCCCCCTTCTGGTAACATGGCCCCGGCCGGCCTTGCCCGGCCCCAAGACCCCTGGAGGAGACCCATGCCCACCATCGAAACCACCCCGGAGGCGCTGAGCGCCGTCTACGAGAAGATGGCGAAGAGCCTCGCTGTCGTGCGGCAGCGCGTTGGTAGGCCACTGACGCTGGCCGAGAAGATCCTGTTCGGGCACCTCGACCAGCCCGAGACCCAGTCCCTCGAGGCAGGTCAGGCCTACCTGATGCTGCGGCCGGACCGGGTCATCATGCAGGACGCCACCGCCCAGATGGCGATCCTTCAGTTCATGCAAGCGGGGGTGTTTCAGACGGCTGTGCCCTCCACCGTCCACGCGGATCACCTGATCCAGGCCCACTTCGGCGCCAGCAAAGACACCGAGAGTGCCTCCGTGACCAACCGGGAGGTCTACGATTTCCTCCGGTCCGCCACCTCGAAGTACGGCATGGGCTTTTGGGGTCCTGGATCCGGCATCATCCACCAGGTGGTGCTCGAGAACTACGCCGCGCCCGGCACCCTGATGATCGGCTCGGACTCCCACACCCCGAACGCGGGAGGGCTTGGCATGCTGGCCATTGGGGTCGGTGGCGCCGACACCGTGGACGTGATGGCCAGCTTCGCCTGGGAGCTGCTCCAACCGAAGCTCATTGGCGTGAAGCTGACAGGCAAGCTCAACGGCTGGGCCTCGCCGAAAGACGTGATCCTCTGGGTGGCCGGCCAGCTGACGGTGAAGGGCGGTACGAATGCGATCGTCGAGTATTTTGGCCCTGGCGCGGAGGCGATGTCGTGCACGGGTAAGGCCACCATCTGCAACATGGGGGCGGAGATCGGCGCCACCACCTCGGTATTCCCTTACGACGAGCGGATGAAGGTTTACCTGGAAGCCACCGAACGCGCCAACCTGGTGCCCGTCATCGAGCAACACCGGGAGCTGCTGGTGCCAGACCCCGAGGTGCTCGCCGAGCCTGAACGCTTCTATCACCAGCTGCTGGAGCTCGATCTCTCAACGCTGGAGCCTCACGTCGTCGGGCCCCACAGCCCTGACTACGCCCGGCCCATCTCCAGGCTGGCCGACGAGGCGAGGGCCCACGGCTGGCCGCTGGAGGTCAGCGCGGCCCTCATCGGCTCGTGCACAAACTCCAGCTACGAAGACGTACACCGTGCCGCGCAGGTTGCGCGCCAGGCCGCGGCCCACGGCCTCGAGAGTGCGGCCAGCCTCTCGATCTCGCCTGGCTCCGCAGCCGTGTTCGAGACAGCCCGAAGGGATGGCCTGACGCAGCCGCTCGAGCGCATTGGCGCGATCGTGATGGCCAACGCCTGCGGGCCCTGCATCGGGCAGTGGAAGCGGGACGACGTGCCCAAGGGACAGAAGAATGCCATCGTCACCTCCTTCAACCGCAACTTCCCGGGGCGGAACGATGCCAACCCCGAGACCTACGCCTTCGTGGCAAGCCCGGAGATCACCATCGCCCTCGGGCTCGGAGGCTCGCTGACGTTCAACCCTCTGACGGACGCCCTGAAGGGTGCCGATGGACAGCCGTTCAAGCTCGAAGCCCCGGCCGAGGCGCCCGAGGTGCCAGCCAAGGGCTACACCGGACGCCGCTTTGGCTATGAAGCGCCAGCTGCCGACCCGAGCCAGGTCCAGGTGGCCGTGGCCGACGGCTCCGAGCGGTTGCAGGTCCTGGCCCCCTTTGGGGCCCTCGCCCCGGCCGAGTTCGCGGAGATGCCCATTCTCATCAAGACCAAGGGCAAGACGACGACGGATCACATTTCTCCAGCCGGCCCTTGGCTGAAGTACCGGGGTCACCTCGACCGCATCTCCGACAACATGCTGACGGGCGCCATCAACGCCTGGACCGGAGGACGGGGCACCACGCACAACGTGCTGACGGAGGAGGGCGACCTCGATGTGCCTCAGGTGGCCCGCGCCTACAAGGCCGCAGGCCGCCGTTGGGTCATCATCGGCGACGAGAACTACGGCGAAGGTTCGAGCCGGGAGCACGCCGCCATGAGCCCTCGCTTCCTGGGCGCCGCCATCGTCATCGTGCGATCCTTCGCGCGCATCCACGAGACCAACCTCAAGAAGCAGGGCATCTTGCCCCTGACCTTCAGCGACCCGGCTGACTATGAGAAGGTTCGGCAGGGAGACACGCTCTCCGTGGCCGGCGTCGAGGCCATTGCGCCCGGGCAGTCTGTCGAAGCGATCCTCCATCACGCCGACGGCACCCGGGAGCTCCTCACCCTGCGGCACACGATGAACGCCGAGCAGATCGGGTGGTTCCAGGCCGGCGGAGCCCTCAACCTCCTTCGGCAGAAGTCAGGCGCCGGCGCCGCCTGAGCGCGCGCACCAGGCAGGCCCGCACGCCGCTGGCGCGCGGGCCTGCTTGCCGCCTGGACGGGATGTGTTGGTCACAGACCGCCCTGGGCGGCTTCCTTAGCATGGAGCCAACGCTGCTGGCCGGGTGTCCTGGTCGGCCCGAGGAGGCTTCATGCGAATCGCCCGTTCCTGCACCCTGATTGCCCTGGCTGCCATCGCCCTGGGCGGCCTTCCGGGCACCGCCGACGCGGCCCGGGAGGAGTCGCTGGCCGCTACCCTGGAGGGCTTCCGCAAGGCGGCTGCGGCCGGCAACGTGGAGGCTCTGGTTCACCTCGGCGTGATGAACGAGTACGGCATGGGGGTGCCCCGCGACGAGGCCGCCGCCGTCCGCTGGTACAAGCTGGCAGCGGACAAGGGAGAGCTGCAAGCCCAGTTTCGCCTCGGCTACATGTGCGATCATGGCATCGGCGTGAAGGCCGACAAGGCAGCTGCCCTGAAGTGGTACCTGCGGGCCGCCGAGCGGGGTCTTCCCCAGGCGATGTACAGCGTTGGGCACATGTACGATGCGGGCATCGGCACGCCAGAGAACAACCCGAAGGCGGTCCACTGGTACGAGAAGGCAGCCGAGCAGAACCATGCCGACGCGCAGGTCGCTCTGGGCCTGATGCTGGATGCCGGCGAGGGCGTCAAGGAGGACGACAAGATGGCCGTCACCTGGTTCCAACGGGCCGCGGAGCAGGAGCACAGTGGGGGCGAGGTCTGCCTCGGCGTGATGCACTACCGGGGTGCTGGCGTGCCTCGGAACCCCTCCAAGGCTGCCTCCTGGTTCCGCAAGGCCGCCAACCGGGGAGATGCCCAGGCGCTGTTCAACCTGGCCGTGCTCTACGCCAACGGTGAGGGCGTCCGCCGCGAGGACGGGGAGGCCCTGCGCCTGCTGGAGCGCTCTGCCCGGGAAGGCGGCACCGAGGCCCTGGTCCACCTCGGAGATATGTTCGCGCAAGGGCGGGGCGTGAAGAAGGATCCCGTCGCGGCGGCCGCCTGGTACCACGTCGCGCTTCGGGCGGGCCGGCCGGAGGCCCGCAAGCTGTGGGAGAGGACCGCCTCAGGGCTGTCCGTGAACCAGCGGGAGGCAGCCCGGAAGCAGGCCGAGCAATGGCTCCGCCAGCGGAGCGAAGGAAACCGAGCCGCTTCCTTGCGCTGAGGGGCTCGGGCCTCGCGGGTTGCAGATCCCCGGTCGTTGTGCGAGGATCCCACCGGGGCCCCCTCGACAGCCCTGGAGACCGTGCGCACGTGAACCCTCGAGACGCCCGGCTGGCCTGGTGCCTCTTTGGTTGCCTGTGCGCGCTCTACCTCCTCACGGCCGGGGGGCACTTCTACTCGAGCGACGGACACCAGAAGTTCGCGGTGCTCGCCACGGTCCTCGAAGAGGGCACCACCGCGATTGATGGCGGCTGGATTCAGGGCCGCTTCGGGCTCCGGTACGCCTGGTTCCCCCTGGGCGCCTCTCTCGTGATGCTGCCGGGCTATCTGGTGGGGCGGGCGCTGGCACCCTGGCTGCCGGGGGTTGCCCCCCACGACGTCGAGCGCGTGGTGGTTGCCCTGCAGAACGCCGGCGTCACGGCGGCCCTGGCGGTTGCCATGTTCCAGGCGCTGCGGTGGATGGGCCACAGCGCCCGCGCCTCGCTGGCTGCAGCCCTCGCCTTCGGCCTGGGCACTGCGGCCTGGCCCTATGCCAAGACGTGCTGGTCCGAGCCAGCCGCCACCTTGGCCCTGTTCCTTGGCCTGGTTGGCCTGTGGCGGTTGGTGCAGGCCGAGGAGCGGCCGCAGGGCAGCCCCCTCCGGGCCTGGGGGGTGGGCAGTTGCCTCGCCCTGGCCCTGCTGATCCGGCAGGAGTTCCTGGTTCCTGTGATCGGTGCTGCCGCTTGGCTTGGCTGGTTGAATCGACGGGGACATCGGCCGAGCAACGCCACCCTGGTCGGCCTCGGCGTGCCCCTGGCGCTCGGCCTGGGGCTGCACCTCGCCTACGAACACGTCCGCTGGGGTGCCTGGCTGTCCTTTCCTAACTACCGGCTGCCTCGGGAAGGCACTGGCGCCGCGCTGGAGGCGTGGCGCATCCTCGAGGGGGTGTTCCGCCACAGCATCAGCCCGAACCAGGGGCTCCTCTTTTTCTCTCCAGCTGCGCTTCTGGGGCTGGCCGGCCTGAGGGCGTGGGGCCGGCGTTGTCGCCCCCTCGTGGGGCTGCTGGGGGCGGCGCTGGTGCCATTGTTCGCGTTCTATGTCGTTGGCTGGGGACCCTCAAGTTGGGCCTGGGGCATGCGCTACTCCTACGTGTTCCTGCCCTTCCTGATGCTCCCCGCGGCGGAGCTGTTCGAACGGCCTCTCGGAGCCTGGGCGCGGCTGTGCCTGGGTGCCGGGCTGGTGGTCCAGCTCGTGGCCGTGCCCTACGATTTCGTCTACCTCTACCAGCGGGAGCTCGCCCAGCACCCTGGCACACGGATCATGGCGATCATGAGCGAGCCCCTCCGCAGCCCACTGCTGCTCGCCCTGCGCGCGCTGCCAGACCTCGGTAGGGGGGCGCCACCTGTCTGGCTTCCTCCACCGTCCTCGTCCCCCGACGCCAATGCCCTGCGGCGAGCGCGGGCGGAGCTGGTGCCGGATTTCTGGTGGTGCCTCTTCCGCCGCACCCTCGTTCCTCCCCATCTATTGAATGGGCTGGCGCTGACGATCGCCGCGTTCGGGCTGGCCTGTCTGATGGAGCTGCGGCGCACCAGCCGCCTCGCCTCCGGCTCGTGATGCCGCGCTAGCCCCCCACCCGGCCTGCGGCCCCCCCTCCTTGAGGGAGAGGGGAGCG
>JAYKHL010000118.1:0-49425 GCA_035284865.1 Candidatus Sericytochromatia bacterium
TCCTTGATGCGGGTCGCCTTGCCCTGCAGGCCGCGCAGGTAGTAGAGGCGGGCGCGGCGAACGGCGCCCTTCCGCATCACTTCGAACCGATCCACGCGCGGGGAGTGAACGGGGAAGGTTCGCTCGACCCCGACGCCCTGGAAGATCCGACGCACGACCACGGCGCGGTTCACACCAGCACCTTGGAGCTTGATGACGGTGCCTTCGTAGGCCTGAATGCGCTCTTTGCCACCCTCACGGATCCTGGCGAAGACCTTGACGGTGTCGCCCGGCGCCATCTCGGGGAGGTTGGACTTCAGGTGAGGCTGCTCGATCGACTTGAGGATCTCGCCAGCGTTGATCTTGGACATGGACAGGAAGCTCCTTGGTAGGCGGAAGCGTCGCGCGTGAGCGTCAAACAGGCTGTTGGCTCGCCGCCGGGCAGCCCCGTACGACGGTGCAGCGGGGGCGCGACCGAGTCCAGCCAGTGTAGCACGCCACCAGGCAATTGATCCAGATCCTGTGCCGTCCGGACCGCGGCGGCTCTGGCTCCGCGGGCCCGGCCCTTCGCGCTCATGATTTGAGCGGTGCTCTAGGACAGGCGGGCAAGCACCGCCCGGCTGACGGCCTTGAGGGTGTCGAAGACCCCGTGGCCCTGAGGTGCGACGGCCTGGAAGCAAGGCACGCCACGGGGGTTGAGGGCGCGGTTCAGCTCGTCGGCCGTCACCACGTCCGGCAGGTCCCGCTTGTTGAGCTGAAGCACCCAGGGCACCTCATCCCGGTTCAGCCCGTACTCCGCCAGATTTTCCCTCATGTTTTGCATCGACTGCAGGTTCTCATCCCACTTGGCCCGCTGCGAGTCCGCCACGAACACGATGCCGTCGACCCCGTTCAGGATGAGCTTGCGGCTGGCGTTGTACTCCACCTGACCTGGCACCGTGTAGAGCGCGAACCGGGTCTTGAAGCCTTGAACGCTGCCAAGGTCCAGCGACAGGAAGTCGAAGTAGAGCGTGCGTTCGGTGGGGGTGGCGAGGTTCACCATCTGGCCCCGGACATGCGGCGGCACCTGCTTGTGGATGAACTCGAGGTTGGTGGTCTTCCCGCCCAGGCCCGTGCCGTAATACACAAGCTTGCAGTTGACTTCCCGGGAGGCGTAGTTGATCAGGGCCATGGGGGCTCCCCGCGAATCGAAGGGGTCAGAACAGGTTGTCGATGGACTGGGAGAGGTTCGACAGCGAGGGCTTCTTGTCGGTGTACAGGGCCCGCATCTGGGCGTTGATGCGCTCGAGCGCTTGCATCGTCTTGAACTTCACGAGGCCGACCGTGACGGCCTGTCCAAACACCACGGCGAGGGTGTCTGTGGTGTCTAGCTGGACAACGAAGATGCTTTCGGTCTTGCCCTGCTGAAAGAGGGTCTTGAAGTGCTTCTCGCCGAGCAGGCGCGCCAGGGCCTTGGTGGAGGCGAAGGAGCCGCTGATGAGCGCAGCGAGAGAGAGCGTGTCCAGGGTGCTGGTCTGCCCCTGGGCGGTCACGATCTGCCCGCTCTTCTCGATGAGCAGCACCGCCCGCGCTCCCGTGTCCCGCTGGAGTTCGCCGGTCAGGGCATTGAGGGCGTTGACGCCCGCCTCGGTGAGGACCAGGTTGCCACTCGGTTTCTCCATCGCCCGCCTCGTCTTCAGCCTTGCGTGGCGGGCGTCGGTGCCGCGAGCTCATTCCACAGCGCTCGCTGGGCCGGGTTGGCCTCTTCGAGCAGAGGTTCCACGACCCGCTGCACGAAGGCCGGGCCGTACACCTTGCCGATGTAGTCCGCGAGCCCGGCCACCTGGGGCCTGTAGGCCGCGAGCAGCTGTTCCTTGCTGAGCCCGGCCGGGAGGCTGTCCTGCAGCCTGCCACCTCGCCACCGCAGGCCCAGCGCAGCGCTGCGGGCCACCTCGTTGAGCCGGTGCTCCAGCCCCTCGACCATCTTCACGCCGCTGATGGAGGCGAACTGAGCAAACAGGGCAGTGGCCACGTGCGCGAAGAGCAGTCGCAGTTGTTCCTCGGGGGCACACGACAACCCCAGCTGGTCAGCCTGATAGAGCCGCGTCACCTCCTCGAGCAGCGCCAGTTCACTGCCTGCATATCGCCGGCGCAGGTCCTCGTAGGAACCACCGCTTCCCACCAGGGCAAGCAACGGCTCCGGGCTGCTCTGGTAGAGCTGGGCGGGGTGCACCCAGGTACGGGACGAGAAGAAATCGGGCAGCGCCTCGTACAGCTCCCTGGCACGTTCGAGCCGCTTCAGGCCGGTCCGCGTGACGTCATCGAGAGACAGCGGGGCGTCGCCTGCCGGGCGCTGGACGCTCGGGTCAAAGTCGAACACGCCCGTGGTCCAGAGGAAGAGGTCAGCCGCCGCGTCCTCGCCCTGACGTCCCTCCAGGTCGGCCGCGACCAGCTGTCCACCTTGCAGCATCAGCCGCCCGCTACGGCCCTCGCTGTGAAGGTTCAGGGTCCCCGTCGCGCGACCCAGTACCAGGATCTGGACCAGGTCAGGCAGGTTGAAGTCCTGGAGGCTTCCTTCTTTGAGCATCGAGACGTTCCTTCCGGGACCCGGGTCCCTAGCGGGCGATGATCAGTTTCTCGGTCGGGGCGGCCACGCCTCCCCCCTGCGGCACCGTGATCTTCGCACGTCGTTCGATAGCGCGAAACTCTCCCACGAGATCCGACATATCAGCCTCGTCTAGGGGGTAGCGGTCGTTGAAGGCGATCGCCCAGATGGGGATGTGTTCACAGCGGGCCAGGAACCGTCGAAGCGCCTCCGCGTAGATCTTGGGTGAGGGCAGCGGCATTCCGAGCGTGGGCGGCCCCGGGATCATCTCGACCTGGCCGGGCAACGTGAGCAGGGGGTCTCCCTTCACCCAACCTTCGAACAGCGTTTGCGCCTCCGGGTACTGGTGGAACCCCAGATGGGTGGGAGGATAGCAGAAAAGGAGGTCTGCTTCAACACGCCCCGCTTGCTGGTAGGCATCGCCCCAGTGGGCCTCGTTTGCCAACCCGTTGTTGAACACCAGGGCGTTCAAGGTCTGCACGTAGTGCGCGAACACCTGGGCTGGCTCCAGCGGCTTGGGTCCGATGGTTTCTCTGTTGAAGGAGCGCCAGTAGCGCATCGTGAGGCCAACGGCCACTGCCCCCAGGGCCCGCTCGGTGGCGCCGAGATCGCCCGCAGCGAGGTGGGCGTGCCAGATCCCCAGCCAGATGGTCTCCTCGGGGCTGAAGAAGCGGTGGGCCCAGGGCCCGAAGCGGGTCGCCGCGCGTGGGTCCTTCAGGACGGTCGTCCACGCGGCCAGCCGCTCCGCTGAGACCTGTCGCTCGTTGTTCGCGATCAGGGCCCGTGCGTGGCAGTAGTTGCTCTCCAGCACGTCGCCCACCACGACGCGCTTGCCGCTCCGCTTGAAGTAGCGGGCCACCACGCCATCGCCAGCGAACGGATCGTAGAGGGTCCGGAAGGAGGTGGAGGCGAGCACCTCCTGGTACCAGCTCGGCAGCATCCACTTGGCCCGGGGCGACAGGCGCTGCAGGGGACGCTGCCCCGCGCCCTCTTCGGGAATGGCGTCTTGGTCTGTCTGCGCGTCGTGTCTCGTCATGGGGTACCGTTCACAGGTCCACCTGGCGGGATCGGGTCCAGCCGCTGCCGCTCTCCCCGCCGTCCACCTCGACCGCCCAGCGGTACCGCCCCGGCGCCACCGCTTGCCCGAAGATGGCGGTTGGCTCGCCGACCCAGGGGCTGCTCCAGCGAAACCCTCCGGCCTCGCTCTCGAGGCGCACGCGGTACCGCTGGGCGCGTGGATGCACCGACCAGTGGAAGGGCACCACCGCCTCCTCGCTGACCACCAGCGCCATCGCGTCGTCCGGGTACAGCAGCCCATTATAGGCGACTTCGAAGGTGGGCACCTCCTTGCCGGAGCCGTCCACGAACTCGAATGCCAGCGAGCGCCACTCGGCCACCTCGTTGGGCACCACCCGCGGCGCGTCGCCCTCGCTGCGGAAGACGACCTGGTAGCGCCGGGCCTGCACCCCGGTGAACGTGTAGCGGCCGTTGGCGTCCGTTGCTGCGGCGCGGGCTTCACCTCCGAGCAACTGGACGCGCTTGCCGGCGGCCGGCCTGCCATCGTAGGTGACCAGGCCGCTGATGGTGCCCGGGGCAACCCCGCCCCAGCAGCCACCGCAGCAGAGCAGTAGGGTGATAAGCCCGCCCTGCCGGGCGAGAAGAGCGGCCTCGGGCACGGCTCAGAACCGCATCGTGGATTTGAACAGCAGCGATTCGGAGGTGATGGGGTCCTGATCGTTCGGGAGGAAGATGTCCTCGATGAGCTTGGCCTGGGCGTTGTACTCGACCACCAGGCCAGGGATGAGGGGGTTCTCGAGGCCCAGCTGGATCGACAGCCCGGCGTTCTTGCCGAGGGCCTGCCCCCCGGGGCCCGTGGTCTCCCGGCGGTCTGCCCGGGCGGGGGCGTTCCAGGTGAAGTTGTCGACCATGGCAACCGTGACGGTCGGCAGGGTGAGGCGCCCGCCCAGCACGGCGTAGGCCGGCAGCCCGACCACGGCGCCGTAGCTGAGCACATCGACGCTGCGTCCGGGGTCTGAGGCGGACACCACGACGGCGTTCAGATCAATCCCCGCGATGGAGCCTCGCACGCCGCCACCCACCTGGGTGAGCGCGTCGTTGGTGACGTTGAGCTGAAGGGTGCCACCCACCGGCCCCTCGCCGCCCACGTCCAGCACGGCGGCCGTGTTGTAGGTGGTCTTCACGCGCTGGGGCGTGTTGAGCAACTGTTGCGTGATGGCCTTGTGGTCGGTCTCGAAGCCGGCCTTGAAGCTGACCAGGCCCATCGAGCCACCGAGCTGCGCGGCAATGATGTTCGAGTTCAGGCCGCCCATGACCTTCAGGGGGCCGAGCGGGGCGTCCACCGTGATGCCGACGTCGCTCCCCACGCGCAGGGCGGAGGCGTCGGGCGCCAGCGACCCCACCCCGACCAGGAAGTCGTTGGTCCGAAAGGCCTGGTCCGAGTACGGCCCGAAGCCGACGAGCCACAGAGGGAACCGCCCCAGGTTGATGGTGGCGGCCCCTACCTTGCTGGTGACGCGCGCGCTTCGCAGGGAGATGGTGTCGGCTGTGGGGGTCCTGCCCAGCGCGCCCGCCATGACGGCCGGCACGTCCCCTGAGCCCGAGGCCTTGATGGCGCCTCCGATGGCGGCATCGTAGCTGGTGGCCTCGGACACCTTGCCCGCCAGCGTCAGGGCCAGGGTGCTGCCCACGTAAGGCGCCGTGCGGTCCTTGCCAACATCGAGCAGCTCGTCCCCGAGCACGCTGTCCACCCGGCCTTTCAGCGTAAGCATCTTGCCGAGCTTGCCCTGGAGGCCTTTGAGGCTCTCCTCGCTCGCCTTGACCCGCCCTTCGAGGGCGGTGAGTTCCTGTTTGAACTCAACCCTCAGCTTCTCCAGCGTCGCCCGGTCCTCTGGCGAGGCACTCGCAGGGGGGGCGGCCGCAGCGGCTTGCGGGGACGCGCTCGCCGCAGGCGCCTGGCCGACGCTGACCTTCTGCATGACCCGCGTGAGGGCAGCGGCCAGCTCGTAGCGGGTCACGGTCCGCGTGCCGCGGAAGGTGCCGTCCGGGTAGCCGTCCATCACGCCGTACCGCTCCGTGAGTTGTTGTATGGCCTTGTAGGCCCAGTGGTCGGGCGCCACGTCGCTGAGCTCGGCAGCCGTCATCGCAACCGCAGGCGAAGGGGCAAGCACCAGCGCCAGGGCGGCCATTCCCCGGGCCGCGCAGGCCGACAAACCAGCTGGGAGAGGCAAGCGGAGGACTCCGGTCAGGACGGACACTGGGCTTTCCATACAAGGATCGCCCGGCCCTTCATACCCCAGCGTCGTGGTGGGCTACCCGGCTTCGGGCTCCTTGGCCCCTCACCCGGCCTGCGGCCACCCTCTCCCTGAGGGACAGGGGAGCCAAATCCTGTTTCACCCGAAGGGTGCGGACGTTTTCCCCTCCCTTCTTCCACGCGGAGAAGGTCCGCGGCAGCGGGGATGAGGGGTCTTGCGAAATCAGGGGCGGGCTCCTGCCACGGGCGGGCGTGCACCGCTGCGGCAGCAGGCATCCGGCGGAGGGTCACGCCGGGGCAGGCTACCAGTAGCGGATCCGCGGGGGGCTGAAGTACTTCTCACGACGAGCCTGCGACCTGGACATCGCGTCCTTGCTCTTGGCTTTTTCCTTTGGAGACGCGGTGTTCAAGGCCTTGACGTTTCGCATCCGGTTGAAGATCAGGCGGATCAGCTTCGAGCGGTCCATCTCGTGGATGCTGACGAACTCCATCGCCGTCAAGACGGGGGATGCCAGGGGCTTCCGGATGACCTTGGCGGTCGCCGTCACGGTCTCGCCTGGCAGGTAGATGCGCACGGTGTAGAGCCCGGGCATCAGCGGTTGGTCCAGTGCGCAGAGCATGCCACCGCCCGAGACATTCACGCTCTTGCCGCGCGTGCGGATGATCTCGGACCCGAAGCTCCGCCCACCGCTGCCCACGCCATAGGCCTCGATGACGTCGACGTCGAGCTCCATGCCCAGCCGGAAGAAGCGGCGTCGGTCGATCGCGGGAGGCTCCTCCAGCAACTGCTCCCTGGCGGCCAGAGGAATGGTGAGTTCCAGGGCCACATAGCGGCCACACTGGCCCAGATCGAATTTGATCTCGCGCCCGTCCGCAAGTTGTGCCCTGCCGATCAGGCCTGCGTGGCTCAGGGCGGGCTGATGAATGCCCACGCGGACGACCAGTTGATCGTCGTCGACCGAGATGACCTCGCTGCGAGCGGCCTGGCCCTCGAGCACGACGTCGAGGGTGTCCCCGGGTTGAAGTGGGAGCTCTGGAACGCCCATGCGCGTCTCCCTGGGTCAAGAGGTCAAGCCTGCTGGTTGGGCAGGGTCAGCCACTGGTTGGGGTAAATGGTGGTGCGCCCGTGAAGGGCAGCCTTGTTGAGGGCCACGATCTCTTTCCACCGGTTCGCGTTGCCCAGGGTCTTGGCCGCGATGGCATACAGGCTGTCTCCCTGCACCACCTTGTACTGCTGGCCCGTGGCGCCGTGGGCGACTCGGCTGTTCCTGGGCGCGGCGTGGGCGACGTGGGGGGCCTGAGCCGGCTTGGTGTTGATGACGAGCCGCTGCCCGGTGCGCAGCAGGTAGCCTGCGCCCACCTTGTCCTGGTTGGCCCGGTAAATCTCCCGCCAGCGGGCGCCGCTGCCCAGCACTTCCCGGGCGATCGCGTACAGCGAGTCCCCCGGTCGGACCCGGTAAAAGGTGACGCTGGTGCCCTGGTGCTTGCTCGTGACAGCCACCTTGCGCTGCTCGCGGAAGATCGAGCGAAGCCTGGGGTTCAGCGTGAAGGCCTGCTGCTCCTGGCGCCCGGCGCGAGGCGCTGCGAGCGGGGGGCTCGACTGCGAGCGGACTGCCTGCATCGGTCGGGTGAAGGGGAACAGCTGGGGGCCCGTGGCGGCGAGGGCCGGTGGCACGTCCCGCGTGGCAGGCGGGGCGGCGGGCCTGGCGGCCATCGCGAGCATCATGTTCGGCGGCAGCGGCGTGCCGGCGAAGGCCGGCAGAGGCGTCAGCACCGCCGGGAGGGAGGCGATGCCCACCGCTGCCACGCGCGTCACCGTGGGCCCAGCTGCTCGGAAGCGATCCCGCGGGGCCAGCCCGGCTTCCAGATCACCGACCGCCCCCCAGCCGCGCAACACCTCGGCCGTGAAGGTGGCGTCTGAGCCCTCGAGCAGCCCCAGCAACAGCGACAGCTCGTCGGCGATGTCATCGCCGCCCGCCTCAAGCACCTTGTCGTTCGAATCTGCCAGCATCGGGAGGGCGCAACCTCTTGGAGGGGCCGGTGCAGGAACCGGCGTCTTGGGTGGGGACCGTGGAGGGGTCGGCCGAAGCCCGACACGGGCTCAGCATACGCCACCGCGATGCGGCCGGATGTTAGGTTGATCACCTCGCCGCGCCCCAAGCTCATTATATACAGGAAGGCCCGGTGTAAACGCGGGCCTCACCCCCCGCAGCTTCCCCGTGGACGCTCCCGGAAAAGCATGCGAAGATACCAGCGCGTGCGATCGGCTTGCCCGGCGTGCTCGCAACCTCGCCTTCCAGCCCCTCCACAGCAGCGAAACGATGAACCAGACCAGCCTTGCCCTGATCGTCACCGTCGCGATCGCCGTCGCCCTGCCGCTCATCATTCTGGGCCTCTCGGCGGTCCTCGGGCCTCAGAAGTCAGGCGCCAACAAGCTCGAACCCTACGAGTCGGGCGTGACCTCCCCGGTTGGCACGGCGCGGGAGCGCTTCTCCGTCAAGTTTTACCTCGTGGCGATCTTGTTCATCGTGTTCGACGTGGAGGCGGTGTTCCTGTTCCCGTGGGCGGTCAACTTCCGCGAGCTCGGGCTTTTCGGGCTCGTGGAGATGTTCGTCTTCATCGGGGTGCTGTTTGCCGGCTTTGTTTACGTCCTGCGGAAAGGGGCGCTCAAATGGGACTAGAATCCCTCGAGTCCAAGCTGCCTGATGGCGTCATCACGACCACGCTCGATGCCGTTCTGAACTGGGGGCGAGAGCACTCGCTCTGGCCCATGCCCTTCGGCACGGCCTGCTGTGCCATCGAGTTCATGGGGACCGTGTCGTCGGCCTACGACATCAGCCGGTTCGGTGCTGAACTCGTGCGGTTCTCCCCGCGTCAGGCCGATCTGATGCTCGTGGCTGGCACCGTCAACTACAAGCAGGCCCCGATCCTGAAGCGAATTTACGAGCAGATGGCCTCGCCGAAGTGGGTCATCTCCATGGGCGTTTGCGCCAGCTCTGGCGGCTTCTACGACAACTACGCCGTGGTGCAGGGCATCGATGAGATCATCCCTGTCGACGTCTACATCGGGGGCTGTCCGCCCCGCCCCGAGGCGGTGCTCGACGCCGTGATGAAGATACAGGGCAAGATGGGGCTCTCCTCCGTCAAGGCCCCGACCTACACAGGCGTGCCCGAGGCGACGGCGCAGCGCCGGCTCGACCTCGGCGTGCGCTGAGCGACCGAGGCACCGCAAGACACCATGTCCGCCACAGACACCGACACCAAGCTTCACCCGGCCGAGGCGCTCCAGGCTCAGTTCCCGGGTGCCATTGTCTCCACCGCTCACTTTCGGGGGGACGACACCGTGGTGGTCCGCAAGGAGGATCTCCTTGCCCTGATGACCTACCTTCGCGACGAACCCGGCCTGTCCTTCAACTTCTTGATGGACGTCGGCGGCGTCGACTACCTTACTTATCCGGAGCCGCGCCCCAAGCGCTTCGAGGTGGCATATCACCTGTTCTCGCTGCGCTGGGGCCACCGCCTGCGCGTCAAGGTCCAGGTTGGCCTCGGCGAGGCCGTGCCCACGCTGAGTGAGGTGTGGGCCTCGGCCGACTGGGGCGAGCGCGAGTGCTGGGAGATGTTTGGCATTTCTTTCGACGGCCACCCCAACTTGCGCCGGCTGCTGACCCACAAGGATTTCGTGGGCCACCCTCTGCGCAAGGACTACCCTGTGAAGAAGCGGCAGCCCCTCTCCGAGTCCGACACCATGGTGGAAGAGATGGAGCAGCGACTCCGTTTCAAGGGCCTCAAGTGAAGGGCCAGAGGTCAACATGATGAAAGTCCCAAGCCTCGACAACAAGCCCGCCGTGCTCGCTGCCGGGGAGGAGCCTCAGACCTATCAGGACCTCCACACGGAGCTGATGTTCCTGAACCTCGGCCCCTCTCACCCCGCCAGCCACGGCACCCTTCGTACCTTCGTGGCCCTGGATGGCGAGACGATTGCAGCGGCCGTGACCGAGATCGGGTATCTGCACCGTGGGTTCGAGAAGACCTGCGAGGTGCGCACCTACAACCAGGTCATTCCCTACACCGACCGCCTCAACTACTGCTCGGCCATCCTGAACAACATCGGGTTCGCCAAGGCGGTGGAGCGGATGCTCGACATCGAGATCACCGACCGCTGCAAATTCCTGCGGGTCATCGTCGGGGAGTTGATGCGGATCGTCGATCACTGCATCTGCATTGGCACCAACCTCGTCGACATCGGGGCCCTGACCAACTTCTGGTACCTCTTCAACAAGCGGGAAGAGGTCTACACCGTCCTCGAGCGCCTCACGGGGGCGAGGCTGACCAACAGCTTCACGCGCATCGGCGGGCTCTACCGAGATGCCTACGACGGCTTCGAGGCAGACGTTTTGGCGCTTTGCAAGGAGCTGGAGAAGGCCGCTGCCGAGGTGCAGGGGCTCATTGCCAAGAACCGGATCTTTGTCGACCGCACCCAGGGCATCTGCATCCTGACGCCCGAGCGGGCGATGTCCTACGGCTTCACGGGACCCAACCTGCGGGCGTGCGGCGTGCCTTATGACATCCGGAAGACCCATCCCTACTACTACTACGACACCTTCGACTGGGACATTGCCCTTGGGTCCACCGGCGACACCTACGATCGCATCATGATCCGCTTCATCGAGATCGAGCAGTCGATCCGGATCATCCGGCAGGCTGTCAGGCAGCTGCCGGGTGGGCCGGTGAACGTTGATGACAAGCGGGTGACGCTCCCGGCCAAGACGGAGACCTACCAGAACATCGAGGGCCTCATCAACCACTTCAAGCTGGTGTATGAAGGGGTCAAGGTCCCCGCTGGGGAGATTTACGATGCCACGGAGGCGGGGAACGGGGAGCTGGGCTTCCACATCGTGTCTGACGGCTCGGGGTATCCTTACCGCATCAAGTGCCGGCCGCCTTGCTTCTACGCCTTCAATGCCTTTCACGAGATGGTCGAGGGGCACATGATCGCTGACGCGGTCGCCACCTTGGGCTCCATCAACATCATCGCGGGCGAGCTCGAGCGCTAGCCCCCTGTCAGGAGTAAGGTCCCATGGCCTACCAGTTCTCCCCCGAGACCAAAGAGAAGTTTGACGCCCTGGTCCGGCGTTACCCCCAAAAGAAGGCTGCGCTCATTCCCACGCTGTGGCTCGCGCAAGACGAGCTTGGCTGGCTTTCGCCCGAGGCTCTGGCCTACTGCGCCGGGTTGCTGGACCTGCCGGCCTCCAAGGCGTATAGCGTGGCCTCGTTCTACACGATGTTCAACCTGAAGCCGGTGGGTCGTCACAAGATCGAGGTGTGCCGGACGCTCTCCTGCGCGATGTGCGGCGCCTTCGAGGTCCTGGACCATCTGGAGGACAGGCTCGGCATCAAGGTGGGCGAGACCACCGAGGACGGGCGGATCACGCTGATGACGCAGGAGTGTCTGGCGGCTTGCGGGATGGGTCCAGTGATGCAAGTCAACGGCAAGCGTTACTACGAGAACCTCTCCCCCCAACGGGTGGATGAGATTCTGGCGAGCCTGGCCTGAGGAGGCCCTATGTCCTTCCCCAAGATTCTGACAGCCAACTGGGGGGTCCCGGACAGCCACCACATCAACGTGGCGATGTCCCGAGGGGCCTACGAGATCGCCCGCGCGGTGCTCGGCGGGGCCCGCACGCCGGATGACGTCACCAGCGAGGTCAAGAAGAGTGGCCTGCGCGGACGGGGTGGCGCGGGCTTTCCGACGGGTATGAAGTGGGGCTTCCTTCCCAAGGGGGATCCCCGGCCCCGCTACCTCGTCATCAACGCGGACGAGTCGGAGCCCGGCACCTACAAGGATCGGCGGATCATCGAGAACGACCCCCATATGCTCATCGAGGGCTGCATCCTGGCCTCGTATGCGATCGGGGCTCATGACTGCTACATCTACGTCCGGGGTGAGTTCTGGAGTCAGCAGAACACGCTCCGGCAGGCGGTCCAGGAAGCCTACAACAAGGGGTTCCTCGGAGCACGCTGTTTCGGCACCGACTTCCGGCTGGATGTCACCGTCCACTCCGGCGCGGGGGCCTACATCTGCGGGGAGGAGACGGCGTTGCTCACCTCCCTGGAGGGCGAACGAGGGTACCCGCGCCTCAAGCCTCCCTTCCCGGCCACCCACGGCCTCTTCCAGTGCCCCACCGTCGTCAACAACGTCGAGACCATCGCCAACGTGCCGTGGATCGTGCGGCACGGGGGCGAGGCCTATTCGAAGGTCGGCAAGTATGTGGTCGGCCCCGACGGGCGCCCGCAGGTAGACTCTCGGGGAACGCGGCTGATGTGTGCCTCGGGCGCCATCCACAAGCCAGGCGTGCACGAGATCCCGCTCGGCATCTCCCTGATGACGTACATCGACGAGTACTGCGGCGGGGTCAAGGGCGAGCTCAAGGCCGCCATCCCGGGGGGCTCTTCCTGCCCGATCCTCACGGCCGACGAGGCCCGGTCCGTGGAGATGACCTACGAGTCCATGGCCAAACACGGGACGATGTTCGGCTCGGGCGGCCTCATCGTCATTGATCAGGACACGAGCCTGGTCTGGGCCCTGCACAACCTGCTGCGGTTCTACTCGCACGAGTCGTGCGGGCAGTGCACGCCCTGCCGGGAGGGCACCGACTGGCTGTACAAGATTCTCGGCCGGATGCTTCAGGGCAAGGGCAGTGAGGCCGATCTGCAGGAGATCCTGGACATCGCAGACAACATGGAGGGGCGCACGATCTGCGCCCTCGCTGCGGCCGCCACGATGCCAACCCGCAGCTACATCCAGAAGTTCAAGTCCGAGTTTGTGTCCTACTTCGTCAAGGGTGGGCGGCCCGTGGACCGCCGCGGCCGGTACCTCCGGTCGGCGGCGCCCGTCGCCGCCGCGCGCTAGAAACCGAGGCTCGCCGATGGCAACCTTTACGCTCAATGGCAGGCAGGTCGAGGCTCCCGACGGGATGAACCTGATCGAGGCCGCCAAGTTGCACGGGGTCGAGATCCCCCACTACTGCTACCACCCGGGCCTCAGCGTGGCGGGCAACTGCCGCATGTGCCTGTGCGAGGTCGAGGGTGCGCGGGGGCCTCAGATCGCCTGCAGCCAGGCCGTGCGGGATGGTCTGGTCGTGAAGACCGACACGCCAGCCGTCGAGAAGATGCGGAAGGGCGTCCAGGAGTTTCTGCTACTCAACCACCCGATCGACTGTCCCATCTGTGACCAGGCCGGCGAGTGCCGCCTGCAGGACTACTACATGGAGTTCGGTCGCTACGACAACCGATCCGAGGTCAGCAAGGTTCAGAAGGAGAAGGCCGTCGACATTGGTCCGATGGTGGTGCTCGACCAGGAGCGCTGCATCCTCTGCACCCGCTGTGTGCGATTCTGTAACGAGGTTTCTCGCTCCGACGAGCTCATCGTCTCGGGTCGCGGAGACACGTCGGTGATCGAGACGTTCCCTGGCATGCGCCTCGACAACCCCTACTCGGGGAACGTGGTGGACGTCTGCCCGGTCGGGGCGCTCACCAGCAAGGACTTCCGCTTCAAGCAGCGCGTCTGGTTCATGAAGTCGGTCAAGAGCATCTGCACGGGCTGCAGCCGGGGCTGCAATGTGTACCTCGATTTCAAGGATGAGCTGGTCTACCGCTACCGGCCCCGGCACAACGCCCACGTCAACGGCTGGTGGATGAGTGATGCGGGCCGGTTGAGCTACAAGGCGCTGAATGAAGGGCGCCTCACCCACGTCTCGTGCCGGGGACAGCAGGCGCCCTTCATGGAAGCGCTGAAGGAAGTTGCGGGGCTCTTTATGGGGACGCGTGCGGCCGGCGCCTTCGCGGCAGTGGGGTCTCCCCACAGCTCGCTGGAGGCGAACCAGGCCCTGAAGTCCTTCGCCGAGCGGTTCATGGGCGGGGCCCGCCTGCTGGGCTGGGAGGGCTCTGCGCCCGGCCCGGAGGACGACTTCCTGTTGCGGGCGGACCAGGCGCCCAACCGGGCGGCGCTCGGGTACCTGGGCTTCGACACCTCCCGGGATGCCCTCCTCGAGACCCTCCGTGGGGGCGCGCTGCAGCTGATGGTGGTGGTCAACAATGACCTCGCCGCGGACCCCGAGGTGCGCGAGGCCCTCGGGCGCGTGCCCGTGCTCGTGTATCTGGGCACGCACGACAACGCCACGGCGGGCCTGGCCACGTACACCTTCCCCGTGGCCGCGCACGCCGAGCAGTACGGCAGCTTCATCAACTTCCAGGGCCGCCTCCAGCGGTTCTTCAAGGCCTTCGAGGCGCCGGGCGACGCCGTCGGCGAGTGGGAGCTGCTGGGCCGCATCGGTCGAGAGCTGGATCCCGCCTATGGCTGGTCCGACGTGGAGGAGGTCTGGTCCGACCTGCGGACCGCCCACCCCGAGCTGGGTGATCTCAGCTGGTTCGGCCTCGGCGATGAGGGCTTCCAGCTTCCCTCGCTCGGCGAGGTGCAGCTGGCCCCGCTCGGCGTGGGCCGCACCCTGTCCCCGGCCGGCGCCTCGGCCTGAACGGAGCCCCTCGATGCAGCACTGGCTGGACCCCCTTTTCATCGTCTTCCGCAACGTCCTCGCCATCGCGGTCGTGCTCCAGATCGTGCCCTTGCTCATCTGGCTCGAGCGCAAGGGCGCGGCTTACATTCAAGACCGCCCCGGCCCCGAACGCGCCGCGGTGGGCCCCCTCCGGCTGGCTGGCTTGTTCCACGTCGTGGCGGATGCCATCAAGCTCTTCTTCAAGGAAGACGTGATTCCCGCTCGCGTGAACCGGTTCTACTACCTGGCCGCGCCCGTGATCGTCGTCGGGGTGGCCTTCCTGACCGTCGCCATCTTGCCTTTCTGGGACACCGTCGACTTCACGAAGGTGGGGCTGGAGGGCTGGCCCACGGTGGGGGGCGCGCCTCTTGATGCGGGCATTCTCTGGTTCTTTGCTTTTGCCTCGCTGACCGTCTACGGCATCATCTTCGCGGGCTGGGCGAGCAACAACAAGTACTCCTTGCTCGGTGCCATGCGCGCCTCGGCGGCGGTGCTCAGCTACGAGATCCCCCTCGGGCTCTCGGTCATCGGGGCGCTGATGATCTATGGCACGGTGAGCCTGCCGGAGATTGCGCGCTGGCAGGGGGACCATGCGTGGGGGATCGTCCTCCAGCCAATCGGGGCCTTGATCTTCATTGTCTGCGCCTTTGCTGAGACCAACCGCACGCCTTTCGACATGTCCGAGACCGAGTCTGAACTGGTCGCGGGCTACCACACCGAGTACTCGTCGATGAAGTTCGGCATGTTCTTCCTGGGCGAGTACGCCGCGATGACCATCTCATCGGGCTTGTTTGCCACGCTGTTCCTCGGGGGCTGGCAGGTGCCGTTCCTGCCGACGGCCACCATCGTCGCCCACGCGGGGCCGGTGGCCATGTGGACCTTCGGCATCGTCGGAACCTTGTTCTTGATGTTCACGGCCTTCGCGCTCGTCAACTTCGTGTCGAACGCAGGACGCTGGAACGATCTCCGGGACTGGGAGGGGCTGGTGCTGGCGCTCGTCCTGGGCGGCGGCGCCGTCACCTTCCTGGGTGCCTCCATCCTGGTGGGGTTGCTGCCCCTCCCGGCGTGGTTCGGGCCCATCTTTGCAGCCGTGCTCCAGTTCCACGTCTTCATTGCCAAGGTGCTCTTCCTTTGCTGGACCTTTGTCTGGGTTCGGTGGACGCTGCCCCGCTTCCGCTATGACCAGGTCATGAACCTGGGCTGGCGCACGCTACTCCCGCTCGCGCTCGTCAACATCCTGGTGACGGGCGTGGTCATCACGGTGCTGAATCGATGAGTCACAACGCTCCGATTGACATCCGCGGCCTCGCCAAGGGGGCCGTTGACCTGAACCCCGAACACTTCCCCGAAGGCCTCGAGTCTGGCCTGCAGGTTGTTGAGCGTCACCAGAACGATCTGGGCGAGGCCGTGTACCTGCTCGAGATTGCCAAGGGGCTGGCTGTGACCATGGGGCACGTCGTCAAGAACCTGGTCGGCATCAAGCGGATCCCGACCCTGGGCTACCCCGAGGTGAAGCGCGCCATCCCGGAGGGCTACCGGGGCAAACACCGGCTGACGACGCGGGCGGACGGCAGCACCAAGTGTGTGGCCTGCCTCATGTGCGCAACGGCGTGCCCGGCGGAGTGCATTCACATCACCCCGGCTGAGAGCGAAGACCCGGACATCGAGCGCTACCCGGCACGGTTCGATATCGACCTGCTCGAGTGCGTGTTCTGCGGCATGTGTGTCGAGGCCTGTCCGGTGGACGCCATCCGGATGGACTCCGGCGTATACTCCCTGACGGCCTTTGATCGCGAGAGCTTCCTCGTCACCAAGGAGGAGCTCATGCAGGTCAAGCCCGACCCCAGGCCCGCTGGCGAGACCTTTTGACCCCGCGACTCTGAACGACCCAGGAAACGCAGCCCGCTATGCAACCACTTTTTTACCTGCTCTCAGCCGTGGCGATCGGCGCTGGCCTGGCGATGGTGCTCCAACGCCACCCCTTGCCTGCGGCCTTCGCGCTGGTGCTGAGCTTCCTCGGCCTCGCGGGCCTCTACGCCCTGCTTTCGGCTCCCTTGCTGGCCATCCTTCAGGTGCTGGTGTATGCCGGCGCCATCATGGCGCTGGTGGTCTTCGTCATCATGTTGCTCAACGTGCAGGACGCCGATCTGCCCGCCGAGCCGAGCCGTGGCCTCCACACCCTTGGGGGATTCGCCATCGCGGGGGCGCTGTTCGCGCTGCTGCTGGCGGCCATTCAGAAGTTCGACGGAGGGCCCGCGGTCCTGAAGCCCGGCTTCGGCACCATCCACGACGTGGGCCAGGTCCTCTTCACGCAGTTCACGTTCCCGTTCGAGGTCATCTCGATCCTGCTCACGGTCGCCGTGGTCAGCGTCGTGGTGCTCGCCAAACGCCGAATCTGACCGGAGGCCCTTCGTGATTCCCACCACCCACTTCCTCATTGTCAGCGCCGCGCTGTTCAGCATCGGGCTCGCGGGCTTCGTGTCCCGGCGCAACCTCTTTATCATCTTCATGTCCGTCGAGCTGATGCTCAATGGCGTGAACCTCAGCTTCCTGGCTTTCGCCCGGCACCTGGGTGACATGGCGGGCCATGTGTTCACCTTCCTGGTGATCGCACTCGCCGCGGCGGAGGCCGCCATCGGGCTTGCCATCGTGATCCTGATCTTCAAGAACGCGGGCGACCAGGCCGCGAGCGACGCCCTGTCCGTCGACCACTACCAGGCGCTCAAGCACTGACTCCCGGCACCGTCCTCGAAAGAACCGCCGCATGACCAACAGCCACCTCGTCAGCCTGATCCCGCTCTTCCCCCTGGTGGGTGCCACATTGCTGGGGCTCATCGCCCTGCTCTGGTCCCACGACGAGCGGGGTTTCTCGAAGCCCGTTGTGGCTTCGATTGCTTGCCTGGGGCCGATCTTGTCGTGCCTGGTCGCGACGCGGCTGTTCTTCGGGCTGGCCGATCACCCGCAGGGCTACGTCCACACGGCCTTCACCTGGTTCTCGGTCGGAGCCCTGCACGTGCCAGTGGAGTTCTGGCTCGACCGGCTCTCCGGCGTGATGGCCATGGTTGTGACCTTCGTCGGCTCCCTGATCCACATCTATTCGGTGGGCTACATGAGCCACGAACGTGGCTTCACGCGGTTCTTCGCGTACCTCAACCTGTTCACCTTCGCCATGCTGGTGCTGGTGCTCGGGAAGAACGTGCCGATGATGTTCCTGGGCTGGGAAGGCGTCGGGGCCTGCTCGTACCTGCTCATTGGCTACTACTTCAGCGAGACCGAAAAGGCCATGGCGGCCAACAAGGCCTTCATCGTGAACCGGGTGGGAGACTTCGGTTTCCTGCTCGGCCTGTTCACGCTGTTCTGGTACCTGGGCTCCAAGGGGGTCTGGACGGTCGACTTCGCGACCATCCGGGCCCACGCGGACCTCATCGCCCCCGGCATGGCCGCCGTGATTGGCCTGCTGCTGTTTGTCGGCGCGATGGGCAAGAGTGCCCAGATTCCCCTTCACACCTGGCTGGCTGACGCGATGGCTGGCCCGACCCCGGTCTCCGCCCTCATCCACGCCGCCACCATGGTGACGGCTGGCGTTTACATGATTGCGCGGATGGCCGCCCTCTACAACGTGGCACCGAACGCCGGCCACGTGATCGCGGTGATCGGCATGGCGACGGCCATCATGGCGGCCACCATCGCCATCACCCAGCACAACATCAAGAAGGTGCTGGCCTACTCGACGGTCTCCCAGCTGGGCTACATGTTCGCCGCGGTGGGCGCCGGTGCCTATGCTGCGGGGGTGTTCCATCTCTTCACCCACGCCTTCTTCAAGGCCCTCCTGTTCCTCGGGGCGGGCGCGGTGATCCACGCGATGCACCATGAAGAGGAGATGGACCGGTATGGCGGGCTGTGGAAGAAACTCCCGTTCACCGGCACGGTGATGCTTGTCGGCTGCGTGGCCATCGCCGGCATTCCCCCGCTCGCCGGGTTCTTCTCGAAGGACGCGGTGTTGTTCTCTCAGTGGGAGGCGGGGTGGTCCTGGCTCTACGGGGTCGGCTTGTTCACCTCGTTCCTGACGGCCTTTTACATGTTCCGGATGTGGTTCCTCACCTTCCTGGGCACGCCCCGGGCCCCTCACCTGTACGCCCAGGCCCATGAGGGGCCCTCCGTGATGAACCTGCCGCTTGCCGTGCTGGCCTTCGGCACGCTCGTCGTCGGGTTCCTCGGCCTGCCCGAGGCCCTTGGAGGGTCTGCCCTTGCGGCCTGGCTCGCGCCGGCCGTCGGCGCTCACGGCCACCTGCCGGAAGGGCTCTCGGGCACCGCCTTGAAGGCGGCCACACTGTCGCTTCACACCAGGGAGTGGCTGCTTGCCTCGATCGCCGTGGTTGCGGGTGGGCTGGGCATCCTGCTGGCCTACTTGCGGCATGGCCCCCATCGGACCCCCGTCTTCGGGCGTGCTCGGGGGCTGTTCGCCGTGTTCCAGGACCGCTGGTACTTCGACCACGTCTACGATGCCGTGATCGTCAAGCCCGCGATCTACTTCCTGGGATGGGGCTTCCGGCACGCGGTCGAGCCCTTGATCGATCTGGTGGTGCTCGGGGTCCCTGCGCTCTACGGGAAGTTCTCCGCCACGCTCCGCCTGGTGCAGACCGGGGCCGTGCGCGTCTACGCCTACGTCATGATGGTGGGCCTGCTGCTCCTCCTGTACCTTGTCCTCACCAGCCCCACGTGGTCGCTGCTTCGCGTCCTGTGACGCGCCTCACCCCTGCCGTCCCAGCCACCAGTCAGGTCTCGATATGTCGCTGCTTCTTTCCTTCCTGATCGCCTTCCCGCTGCTGGCGGGCCTTGCCGTTGTGGCGTTCTCCGATCGCGACGACGCGTCCTTCCCGCGTTGGGCGGCCCTGGTGGTGGCGGTGACCAATGCCGTGGCTTCCCTGGGGTTGCTGACCGGCGCCACCCGGGGGCCTGCTGGCACGATGCTTGCAGGCTTCGAGGAGAAGCGGCGCTGGATCGAGGCCTTCGGCATCAGCTACCACCTGCGCGTGGACGGCTTCTCGACCTTCCTGATCATCCTGGCTTCCTTTGCCACGGCCGTCGCCGTGGCCGCCAGCTGGCGCGCCATTCAGCAACGGGCGGCGGTGTACTACGGCTGCCTGCTGATGCTGGCCGGAGGCATGATCGGCGTCCTGGCCGCGGCGGACCTGTTCCTGTTCTACGTGTTCTGGGAGATCATGCTGATCCCGGCGTTCTTCCTGGTGGGCGTGTTCGGGGGCTCCGAGCGCAGGGCGGCCGTGCTGAAGTTCGTCATCTACACCATGGTCGGGTCGCTCCTGATGCTGGTCGGCGTCGTGTTTCTCGGCTGGCAGCACCTGGTGCTGCGGGGGGCCTGGAGCTTCTCGCTGGATGCCTTGCAGGGGTTGCCTTACACCAACGGGCCGGCGACGTGGGCATTCCTCACCTTCCTCCTCGCCTTCGGGATCAAGGCCGCGCTGTTTCCCTTCCACACCTGGCTGCCGCTCACGTACAGCCAGGCGCCGATGCCCGTGACCTTCCTGCTCTCGGCCGTGATGGCAAAGCTCGGGATCTACGGCTTGCTCCGGATCGCCTTGCCGCTCTTCCCGGACGCGGCCCAGGCCGCTATGCCGGTCCTTGCGGGGTTGGCTGTCGCCGGGGTGATCTATGCGGCCTTCGCGGCCCTTGCCCAGGATGATGCGCGCCTGGTGGTGGCGTACGCCTCCATCAGCCACCTGGGTGTGATCCTGCTGGGCACCTTCTCGCTGACCCAGCAGGCCGTCTCCGGGGCGGTGTTCCACCTCGTGGGCCATGCGCTGACCACCGGTGCCATGTTTCTGGTGGTCGGGTTCATGGCTGAGCGCACGGGCTCGACCCGCCTGGCTGACTGGGGGGGCGCGGCACGCGTGATGCCTTGGTTCGCCACCTTCTTCATGGTGCTGATGCTTGGTGCCGTGGGGCTGCCAGGGCTCTCCGCGTTCGTCGGCGAGTTTCTCATCTTCGCCGGGGCGTTCGCCGTTCACAAGGCGGCGACCGGGCTGGCGCTCACCTCCATCGTGTTGGGTGCGGCGTACATGCTCTGGTGGTACCAGCGGGTGATGTTTGGCCCGCTCGAGCGGCCCGAGTTGGCCGCGCTGCCCGACCTGTCCTTGCGCGAAGGGGCCACATTGGCGTCGGTGCTGCTGGCCGTCATTGCCCTTGGGGTTTACCCCCAGCCCGTCATCGCTGCCATCAACCCTGTCGCCGCCCGTCACCTTGCGGTGTTCGGCCTGAAGGCTGACCCCGCACCGGCCTCGGCCCCCACCAAGCTGGCGCCACCGGCTCCCGGCCATGGGGGGCACGGCGGGGCGGGGGCTCCGTCCCACGGCCATTCGGACGGGGCGGCCGGCCACGGTGCCGCCGCACCTGCTGGTTCTGACGTGGCGCCCCACGCAGCGGGGCCGGCTGCCCTGGTTGTAGCCTCCTCTCCCTCGCGCTGACGCCCACCCTGCTCCCTTTCCATATAACGCTCCCGAGGAACCTTCGATGTCCGCCTACGCGCCCCTCCTCCCGATCTTGCTGCTGACCGGCATCTCGCTGGTGGCGATGCTCATGTCCGCGATGGTCCGGGACGCGGCGAAGGTCGGGTGGTTCACGGCCGCCGGCCTGACTGGTGTGCTGGCACTTTCGGTGCAGCAGGGTTTCCGGGCCGTCGATCGGGCGACGACGCTGGCCGGGATGGTCACGGTCGATGGCTTTTCGTACTTCTTCTACGTGCTGTTCGCGCTCATCGGCATCGTGGTGGCGGTGATGGCCATCCCTCATCTCCAGCGGGAGCAGGCCCTCCGCGGGGAGTTTCACACCCTGATGCTGTTCTCGCTCCTCGGGATGTTCGTCATGGTGTCGTCCGATGACCTCATGACCCTCTTCCTGGGGCTGGAGACGATGTCGTTGTCGGTGTACACCCTGGTGGGCTGGCGGCGGCACCAGCTGCGGTCCAACGAGGCGGTGCTGAAGTACTTCTTCCTGGGGTCCCTCGCTGCCGCGGTCTTCCTGTACGGCATTGCCCTCATCTACGGGACGGCGGGTACCACCAACCTGCTGCTGATCTCTCAGGCCTTGGGGGCGCCGGTGCTCGCCGTGCACCCGATGTTCACGCTGGGGGCGCTGCTGGTGCTGGCCGGCGTGGCCTTCAAGGTGGCGGCCTTTCCCTTCCACATGTGGGCGCCCGACGTCTACGAGGGGGCGCCGGCTCCGGTCACGGCTTTCATGGCGACCGCGGTGAAGGCGGCTGCCTTCGCGCTGGCGCTCCGCTTCGGGGTGGCCGTCTTCGGGTTCGGCCAGTTGCACGACATCGGCCAGGTCGTCCTCTGGAACCTGGCGGTCCTGACCATGTTCGCGGGCAACTTCTTCGCGCTGGCGCAGCAGAACGTGAAGCGGATGCTGGCTTACTCCGGCATCGCCCACACGGGCTACCTTCTGGTGGGCCTGGCGGCTTTGCCGGTGCTCGATCAGGCCGGCGGCGTCGCCGCCCCGGATGCCGGGGCTGCGGTGCTGTTTTACCTCGTGGCCTATGCCTTTACGAACCTGGGGGCGCTGGCGTGTGTTGCCTTCCTGGCGGGCAAGGAGGAGAGGCTGGAGGATGTGGCGGATTACGCCGGCCTGGGCTGGCGGTACCCGCTGGTGGGCCTTGGCATGGCCGTTTGCATGTTCTCTCTGATCGGGTTCCCGCTGACGGCTGGGTTCCTCGGCAAGTACCTGTTGTTTGCCGCGGCGCTGAAGGCCAACATGCTCCCGCTCGTGGTGGTCGCCATCGTGAACAGCATCCTGTCCGTGTACTACTACCTGCGAGTGGTCATCACCCTGTTCATGGAACCCGCCGGCACTGAGGAGGCGGCGGCACCGGTGCCCGGGCCCACCAAGGCGGTCATCGCCTACGCCATCGTGGCCGTCGTCTGGGCGGGGTGTGGGACCTTCAACCTCACCACGGCGGTCCCGGGTGCCGTCCCGCTGATCGACAGGGCGGGGGCATCGTTCAAGGCCCTGCTGTCCAAGGCCGTCCCGGCGGGGGTGGGGGGCTGAGAGTCTTCCCGGGGGGGCCCCTGATCCCCTGCCTGCAGGTCCTTTACAGCAAGCCCACGTCTCTGTTACCTTTATGGGGCCTGCAGGCCTTTCGCCAGCGTAGCTCAGTTGGTAGAGCAGCTGATTCGTAATCAGCAGGTCACGAGTTCGAGTCTCGTCGCTGGCTCTTGAACACAGGCCCCGTTCCAAGGTTGGAATGGGGCCTCTTGTTGTTCGGGGCCGGTCGGGTCTTGGCCCTGGCTAGAGCACCGGTCAAGTCATGGGCGCGGGTGGATGGCGACGGGCTCGCGTCCAGGGGCCAGGAACGACGAGGGAGCGTGCCCGGAGGCACGTGACCTAGGAGGGACGACGTCCCTGGGCGTCAGCACGAGCCAGCCGCCGGGCAAAGACGTGATTGGTGGTCTGGGGGCCCGGAGGGCATCGAGCAGGCCCGCGGGGCGTCTGCCGGGCCCGGGCCTGGCTCCGGTGGCGGTCGCTCGGGCTCCCCTGCCAACGAAACCTGGGCAGGTCAAACAGGGCTCGGCCCGTGAGGCCCTGGCATGCTCAGGTGGCCTGCATCGCACGGAGGGAGTCACGATGGAGCGAATGGCCGACTGGCTGACGCGTCGGGAGCACGTCGCCATCGCAACGCTACCGGATGGCGAGTCGGCGGCCCGGGCCATCGCGCGGCTGGTCGAGGAGGGCATCCCGCAGCCTCGGGTGTCCCTGCTGGCGCTGAAGCCTGAGGCCACGCGGGAGCTGTTCGCGCGCCATGCCGAGTTCGACGCCGTGGTGGTCGAGTCCCCCACGAGCCTGTCTCAGGAGGCCGAGGGCACCGGACAAGAGGAGTTCAGGGCTTTGATGGACGGGGCCGGTGTCGGCTTGCTCCTCACGTTGGCCCTGCTGGCCGCGCCTGGATTCGGGCCGGCCATGCTCGCCGGCGGGCCACTGGCCATCGCCCGCACCGCCTTCTGGCTCGCCACGGCCAGCGGGGGCCTCGGCATCCTGGTCGGGGCCATCCTTGATGACCGGGGCAGCGAGGAGCACCGGGCGGCCTACCAGGCGGATCTGGAGCGTGGGGGATGGCTGGTGGCGGTTCACGGGAGCCTGCCGACGTGCGAGCTGGCCGCAACGCTGTTGCGTGGCCAGTCGCCTTCCAGGCTCGAGGTGTTCTGAGCTGAGGTCAACAGGGGAACAACCCGGGGCCTTCATCACCGGGCTGTCGCTGAGGTCGTGGCTCGGTTGAACCTGCGGCTCGAGGCCCGTGCCTTACTTCGTCCAGCCCCGCGCCGCCGCTTGGGTGAGGCAGTAGCGCCCGAGTCGTTCTCCGAGCTTCAGGCCGTCGTCGTTGTCCTTGCGGAAGTGGATGCCTCCCCACAGCCGGCTCATCGCGGCTTCGCGGGCCTGCTCCACGAAGTACTTCCGGTCCTCTGGCAGGTAGTGCCCCAGCACCACGGCGGCGGCCATCGAGGCGGTGGCGTGGCCGGACGGCCAGGAGGGGTGGGGGGGCGTCGGCACGACGGTCCGCATCGGGCGCCCCGCCGGCGCCACCATGACGGGGCGTGGCACGAGGTTGGCGTACTTCGTGTCCCAGCACGCGATGAAGGCGTCGGCCAGCGTCAGGTGCAACACGTTGAGCATGCGGGCCGTGTGGGGCGTGTCGAGGGCCTTGCTGGCCATCCGCTGCCGGGCGATGTCCGACCACAGGATGCCCATCGAGTCCGGCTTTCGGGGCTGCTGGTGGTTCAGGGCGGCCCGCCGAGCGATGTCGTTCCACAGGACCGCGGGCACGTCGAAGTTCCAGTAGATGGCCCGCTCGATCTGGTGCGGCGTGAGCTTGCGGTGGACCGCGTCCACCTCCTTGAAGGCCCGGGCGAAGGTGGTGTCTCCGAGGTCGTGGCGCCCCTGGTAGGTCATGCGGAACTGCCGTCCACTCTGGAGCAGCCATGGCTTCCAGTCACCTGCGCCGGGCTCCATGGGCTCCGGCACCCACCACTTGCCGGGCCTCCTGGCAACGGCTGGGGCGGGCAGCTCCGAGCCGTCCTTGCGCCTCGCTGCCAGCACGGCCTGACCGACCTTTTCGCCGAGCGCGAGGCCAGCTTCCACATCGGAGCGGAAGGCGGCACCCGCTGCAATGCGGGTCTCTCCGACCAGGCGGGCCTTCCTGAGCAGGGCCTCGCGGTGATCGGGAAACAGCTCGGCCATCGTGACGGCCGCGGCCATCGAGATGGCGGCATGCTCCGATGGGTAGCTCGGGATGCCGGGCTCCCCTGCGAGGGGCTTCAGGAAGGGGCTGACCTGAGCGGGCAGGGGGCGGAGGTGTCGGGCTTTGGCGCGCCACGTCGCGATGGTGGCGTCGTACATGGCTGCGTGAACCAGCGCCAGGGCTCGCGCGCCGCGGGGTGGCACGAGGCTCGCCGTGATGATCTCGGCGCGCACCTCTTCGCTCCACCGCATGGGCACAGGGACATCGTTCCAGTACCGGATGGCCTTGATGTCGTCGTCCGTCCGCCGCTTCTGCCAGGCCTGAAGCTCGTCGAGCTCCGCGCGCGCCGCCGGCGTGCCGTAGCCGGGCGGTGGAGGCGGCATCAGCGCCTCCAGGTCCGTCACCACCGCCGGGCGCCAGCTGGTCGCTTCGCGGGCCACCGACAGGGGCATCTCGGGCCCTGAGGGCATCGCGCCGCTGAGGGGTAACGCGGCCCACACCGGCGAGGCCAAGGTGATCGCGCAGAGCTGGACGAACAGGAAGGGACGTGGCAAGGGGCGGCTCCTCTTCGGGGGACTTGGGTTCTTGTACCCGACTGCTCCCCTCAGCGCAGGGTGCCCTGAAGGACGTGCACGTCATCCAGGTAGAAGCCCTTCTGGGGGGTGGCCGTCGTCCGGGTGGCAGCTCGGAACCGAAGCTGGAGCTGCCGCCCAGCGAGAGGCGACAGGTCGACGCGGTGGCTGACCATCAGCGGAAAGCGCGCGGTGGCCGGGGGGCCCAGGGGGCGCCAGGGGCCCAGTCCCTCCCGCCACTCGGGCTGGATCGAGGCTGCCTCGGGGGGCGTCACGGTGCCCTTCAGATCGTACTTCAGCTGCAGCGGCGGCCTGGCTGGGAGCCGGATGGGGGCCTTCAGCGTCAGCTGGGCGGTGGTCGGTACAAGCCGGGCGCTGGCATTGTTGGCGCGTCCCAGCACCATCGTGTACCGGCCTCCGCACGTCGACGCCTGCAAGAGGTGCCAACCGACCCCCTGCTTGCCTCCGTCGATGCGCCAGCGGGCCATGCCGTGCTCGAAGTCCTCATAGAACACGAAGGCCCCCATCAGGGGGGGCGGCATCGATGGCAGCGCCGGGTCCGGCGTGGGTGAGGGCAATGCGTCTCTCAACGAGAGCACCCCCACCGCCACGGGAGCCGTGGGGGACGGGGTTGCCAGCGGCTCCGCAGACTGGCCGTCGCAGGCCGCGAGCAGCGAGAGGGAGAGCAGGGGCAGGGCGCGAAGGTGGAGGGTCATGAGGCACGGCGAGAGGGCTTGGTCGGGGTGGCCCGGACCCTGACGGTATACCCATTCGGGGCGTCAGCCTCCCCCCGCGGGCAGGGCAAGGAAAAGGTTATAAAGGGGTTAAGGCTTGCCGGTTCCTGGGGCCTGACTGGTACGCTGGAGGCCTGGGCCGACGGAGGGCCAAGCCATGGCCGCAGCCACCTCGATCATCGCCCCGGCCCGCGTCGTCCTCCCTCGCCTGGCGGCGGGGCTGGCCGTCTTGACCCTCACCAGCGCCTGTGGCAGCTCCAGGCTCCCGGGGACGCCCGGGCCCCGGCTCGGGCAGGGGACGAACGTGGCCGTGGCCTCGCCACGCCTGGTTGGCATCGCCTTCGATGGCCGGGTCTCCGAGGTCTTCGACGGCGAGGTGCTGCGCCCCATGACCCTCGAGCCGGTGGTTGAGGGCGGGGACCCTGCACGGATGCGCTTCGCGTGGCGCACCGAGGCCACCTTCGTGGGCTGGGACCAGCAACGGTTGTTCCACCTCCTCCCGACGGCCCCTGGCCCGTGCACCGTGACCCTTCGGGCCTGGGCCGCCAGCGGTGAAGAGCTGGGGGTGCGCACCGCGGTGGTCCGGGTCCGCCGGGCGCCCAGGCCGCCCCTCTGAGGGGCGAGGCAGGCGGGCGATCGCGGGCAGGGCTCAGGAAGCTCCCCGGGGCCCCGTCGGGCTGGCAGGCGCGGCGGCTGGCCACGGCGGGCGGGGAGCGCCTGGCTCAAAACCCCCAGCCGAGGATGTTGACGCCCACCGACCAGCTTCGGAGCCACGTCAGCCCCGGGGCCAGCGCGGCAGCCTGGCTCCGCAGGGCTGTCGGCAGCGCCAGGAGGTCGTAGCCCGCGCTGAACGTCACCCCGGGGAGCGGGGACCACGAGGCGCCCGCGCCGAGGCCCGGCAACACCATGTGGCCGGTGGCGAGCTGGCCCGCGCTCGTCACGGTGAGGCCGTTGCGACGGTTGTCCCAGCCACCGCCTGTCAGGACCGTCAGGCCCGCGTTGGCGAAGGCGTTGAGCCCGAGCGGCAGCTCGGTGTCCGCCCCCACCCCGAGGGTGGGGCCGTGCAGCTGGGCGAGGCTTGCCACGGCGTCCACGCTGCCCCCCTGCCCCGTCAGCACCTGCACGAGCCCGGCCGGCCCCGTCGCTTGCGCCGTCAGGGCGCCGAGCCAGCGGTAGCCGACGAAGGGGGCCACGGTGGGGTTGAAGCGGCCGAGAAAGGCCACGTCCATGAGGGTCCAGCGGTAGCTCAGGGCCAGGTCGACGTCGGCCAGCAGGCTACCCACCTCGCGCAGGCCCGCGTTGGCCGGCGTGGGGCCGACCATGTCCCCGACGTGCTGGCCGAGGCGGAGCCCGTAGGTGTACCCCAACGGGCCCACCAGGGCCCCGCTGGACCGCACCGGCAGCAGCACCACGGACTGGCCTGTGGTGGACGACGTGCCGAGCTGGATGGCGCTGGCTGGCGCGGCGATCGCCCCCACGAGCAGCGCGGTGAGACCGGTGAGGCGGGCAGCTTGGCGTGACATGGGGCCTCCGCGTGAGGGGGACACGCAGCCTTGTACCCCGCGGCCAGGGGCACGTTGCCTGGTATCATGGCCGGGAAAGGAGGCTCGCCAGCCTTGTCCCGTCACACGCTTTCGCTCACCGACCCCCTCTGGGCCTACCTCACGGGGCCCGTCTCCCGGGAGCCAGCCGTGCTGCGGGCGCTGCGAGAGGAGACGGGGCAGATGCCAGAGGCCCGGATGCAGCTGAGCCCCGAGCAGGGCCAGCTGCTCGCGATGCTGGTCCGGCTGACGGGGGCCCGCAAGGCCCTCGAGATCGGGGTGTTCACCGGGTACAGCAGCCTGGCCGTGGCCCTGGCCCTGCCGCCGGAAGGCCGGCTGCTCGCGCTCGACGTTAGCGAGACTTTCACCGCCGTGGCCCGTCGCTACTGGGCCCAGGCCGGGGTGGCCGAGCGGGTCTCGCTGCGCCTGGCCCCCGCGCTGGACACGCTGGCCGCGCTGCGCGCCGCGGGCGAGGAGGGGACCTTCGACTTCGCCTTCGTCGATGCCGACAAGCCCAACTACGGGCGGTACTACGACGAGGTGCTGGCCTTGCTGAGGCCCGGCGGCCTGCTGGCCGTTGACAACACGCTCTGGGGTGGCCGCGTGGCCGACCCGGAAGCCGACGACGCCGAGACGACCGCCATCCGGGCGCTCAACGCCCGCATGCAGGCCGACCCGGCGATCGACTTCTGCCTGCTTCCCCTCGGGGACGGCCTCTCCCTCGGCCGAAAGCGGCCTTGAGCGGGGGGGGGGGGGGCGCCGCCGCCGTTCTACCGGGCCACGTCGTCCCGGGTCCAGAACACGCGCACGAAACGCTCCCGGTCGGCGTGCTCGATCAGCAGGTGGCCGTCGTAGGCTTTTCGCAGCTCCTTCCCGATCCGCTCGGCGAGGAACGGGGAGACCGTGAGGATGTGCAACTCGCCCGGCTGGTGCGCGATCGCCGCGATGCGGTCGAGCGGGTTGTGCCCCCGGAGCAAGGCCTCGGTGTGGTGAACCAGCCCCAGGATGGCTTCCTGGTCTCGCTCGATGAGTGGGCTGCGCAGGCGGACCTCGCCATCGAACGCCTGATGCTCCACGGCCACACACCCGGGGCACACCGTGCGGGTGGTGTCAGGCGCGGCAACCAGGTCGGCATAGGCGGCCTCGTCGAGGTGCCAGCGCTTCTTGTGCCAGATCGCGTGGCATCGCTCGCACACCGCCGTGCCGTGCAACCCGGCGTGGGCGTGGGGCACGTGGGGCCGAAACTGGCGGGTCTCGGGCTGGGTGCGCGCCGCGCTCGGCGGCTCGTGGTGCTTCCCGCACCCCATCCTGTGGCTGCTCTTGCGGCCCATGGCCCCTCCCTCCAGGCTTCGCGCCTGGGGCGGATCCTACCAGCGCGGTCGCGTTGTGCTCACAGGGGGGCGGGCCTTGGGTGTATTGTTAAGAAAAGGTTATAATTTGTTGCTGTTTGATTTAAATACGTGTCACCATCGGAAGGCGCCACGATGTGTGGCCCGTCAAGGAGGATCCACCCGATGCGCTGCTGTGCCCTGCCCCTCGCCCTGGCCCTGCTGACCGGCTGCGCCGTGGCCCCGGGGACCGCCCCCCTGTCCCGGGCTGCCGGCACGCTGCAGGCTTCCGCCGACCTGGGCGGCCGCCGCATTGCAGGTCCCGGGGTGACGGTCACCCCCGAGGACGTCGAGGCCGCTGCGCGGACACGGGCGCTCGAGTGGGCCCCCGACGCCGAGCTGCGGTTCGTGGCCTGGGCGGTGCTGCGGGTGGAACAGCTCTCCAGCGTGAACCACACGTTCTACTCCCCCGAGAAGAAGGCTGTCATGGTGGTGGCAAGCTTCCCCCGGGAGGCCTGGCAGAAGGTGGTCACCTACAGCGAACCCACCCTGGTCAAGCCGATGGACCGCCTCAAGCCCATCGGGGAGGTCGCGATCTCGGCGCAGCGGGCCCTGCAGCTGTCGGCCCCGTGGTACGTGCCGGGCAACACCAACCCGCTCCGGGTGCTGACGCTGACGCACCCGATCAACTTCGTGACCCCTGTCTGGAGCGTGGCGGCTGGCGGCAACCTGGTCCACGTCAACGCGACCAACGGTCGCGTCATCGGCATCGTGCCGCCGGGCGTGGGCTTCCCCTCGCAGTGGAGCCGCGCGGTCCGGTGAACGCGCGGAGGCGCGGCGGTCGGGTATAGTGCCTGCAGCCAGCGCCGAGGGGTTCGCCGATGCCGCTTTCCCGCTTCCCCCTGTCATCCGTTGAGCCCGGCATGGCCGCCGCTGGCCTGGGAACCCTGGGCTTCGCGTACGTCCTGGGCGGCCCCTTGTGGGCGGGCCTCGCGGCGTGCGTCGTGGGGGGAGCGGCGCTGGCGCACCAGCGCCAGATGGCGGCCATCGCCGAGCACCGGCAGGCGCAGAGCACGCTGGCCGGGTTGCTGCACGGGCCAGGTCGGATCGAGGATCTTGCCACCATCAAGGCCGAGGGCTGGGAAGCCCAGGGGCCGTTCGAGCTGCTCCTGGCGCTCAAGGAGGCGTGCGGGGGGGAGAGCGTCGAGTCTATCCACAAGGCCGCCAGCCCCAACCAGACCGTGGCCGTGGCGCCCGGCATCACCTTCACCATCGCCCATGACGCGGGCGTGTGGTTCACCCAGCTCTCGCTCAAGGGGACGTCCGCCCGGCGGTTCCTGCCGGGGGCCGGAGGGCCTGCGCAGTGGCACGGTCGGGGCGCATCGCCGCAAGAGGCCCTGGAGGCGCTGGCGCGCGCCATGGGGAAGAGCCGGCGGGCGGCGCTCGTGGAGGGCTACGCCCAGCGGGTGCTCGAGGACGACGCGGCGGGTTGACGCCGGCGGGGCCGCCAGGTGCGCCCGGTCAGCTGCCGGCGTAGAACCGCAGCGAGCGGTAGGCCCCGAGCCCGTAGACCAGCTCGGTGAAGGCGAGGGGATCGTACTGCCCCGTCTGCGGATCGGCGTCGATCTCCACCTGGAGCCGTTCCTGCTCGCGGGTGAACAGCGTGGCGGCATCATCCCGCGTCCCGACGAAGGCGCGGGGCACGCTGCCGGCAGGCCCTTTGAAGAACTGCTGCACGGTGGGGTCGATGATGACCTCCTCGCCCCGCTGGCGGAAGACCAGGAACCCGTGGATCTTGCCCTCCGCCCGTTCCCCCCGCAGGGTCATCGTCTGGAGTGACCCGAGGGACGGCTCGATCATCACCAGCTCGGTCTCGATGCCCTCGCGCTGAAGGGCAGCCCGCAGCGCAGCCGAGACGTCGATGCAGCCACTCTCATAGTTCCCGATGCCCGGGTTGGTTGCCAGGATGCGGTCCACGGCCTCTCGCAGCCGGGCCACGGGCGCGTCGGGGCGAGCAGCCGGAGACAGCAAAAGGCTGTCCCCATCCAGGGGCGGGCTTCGCCGGACGGGCGCCGAGCCCCCGGTGCGCTGTGGCGGGGGCGGGGCGGCCGGGACGGGGGCGATTCGGACGGGCTTCATGGGCGTGGCGGGGGTGCTGCTCGGAGGCGCTGCTCCGGCTGGCACTGCTTCCTGCATACCCGGAAGGGGCCTGTCGAACACGCCAGGGCGTTCCCTGATTCCGCATTGCCCCCCTCATCCCCGCTGACGCGGACCGAGAAGGGCGTGGAAACCGTCCGCAACCTTTGGGTGAAACAGGATTTCGCTCCCCTCTCCCCGAGGGAGCGACCTGAGGGGCGTTGTGGGCTCGTCAGCACCTGCTCGCTGGGAGAGGACACCCGAGCCTGGACCGTGCTGGGGAGCGAAATCCAGTTAAGGGAGTGGACGTTTTCGGCTCCCTTCTTCGTATGCAGAGAAGGGAGCGGCGGGCCTTCGCCCCAAGGGGGAAGCCGAATTTCACGGCTCCCTCCCCGGTGCTCCCGCCTCCGGGCGAGGCCTCAGGCGATGGCCAGGGCTTGCAGCGTCGGCAGCCTGCGGGTGAGGAACGCCTCGGCCTGGCGAGCCAGCTCGGCCAGGTTCTCCTCGGCGGCTTCGAGCGGCTTGCCTTCCTGCACGAGGCGCTGTCCCTGGCGCTGCAGCACCTCCCAGGCATGGGCCGCCAGGCCCTGGGCGTCAGCGCCTCGCCCGGCCCGGGTGCCGTTGAGGAACAGCTGGGGGATGCGAGGCACCATCACGCCCGCGCCGGTGACGGGTGAGACCAGGAAGCTGACGTCGCTCTGGGTCAGCGCCCGCTCGAGGAGGTGGGCGTTGAGGGCCTGGCAGCGTGCCTGCGCGGCAGCCGAGACCGGCTGCACGGGGAAGAGGTGCCCGCCCCCCGTCAGCAGCAGGGCTGCCTCCCGCAGCTGCGACATCGAGGTGCCTGGGAGGCTCGGGTGGGCCAGCAGCTGCCCGAGGGTCTTGGGCCCGGCGCCATCCTCGGCGAGGGCCGACACCAGCGGCCGGTAAAGGCTCTCCAGGAGGTTCGCCTGGCCCAGGGCGCCCGCCACCGTCATCGGAACGTCTGCGGGGTGGGTCGTCAGCACGAATGCGGCGTCCCGCCAGGCGCGCTCGAGTTCCGTCGGCGTCAGCCGGCGCGGGCCCTTCACGAACACGTCGCGGCGGAAGTACTGGTTCACGAGGTAGTCCCGGACGCTCTGGCGCAGCACCGGGTGGGTGATCTCGGCCAGCAGCCGCTGCCCATCCGCGGTGAGGTTGATGGCGTCGAGGTGATCCAGCACGTGGGCGGACGCCACGTGGCTCAGCTTCGCCTCGGCCAGCGCGTCGGCCACCTCGGAGAAGGCCATCGGGTGCCAATCCCGGTTGAAGTACTCGTGGGCAAGGTAGTGTCGATCCAGCGTTGAGAGGCCCTTGAGCCGCTCGGCGGCCGAGGGGTTTGCCCGGAAGTAGCCGGCCCCGGCATCGGCGACGCGCGAGGCGAACGCGATCGCCTCGTCGATGCGGCCGGGCAAGCCTCTCGCCGTTGCGGTGGCCAGCTCGGCATGGAGCGTCATCAGGTGACGCACCGGCATGGTCGCGGACCAGCCAGGGGTGGTGTTGTAGCTCAGGTACAGGAGGCCGCCCACGCGAAGGTGCTTGCGACAAAGCTGCACCACGGCCCGCCGGTTTTCGGGAGAGATCCAGCTCCAGACGCCGTGGAGGGCAATGATGTCGAACTCCGGGAGGTCCTGGCGGGTGACGAGCTCGGTGAAGCCGTCGTCCAGCACCGTGAGGTCTGCCCCGGCGGCCCGGGCCCAGGCCCGGGCCTGGGAGGCGTGGGAGGGGTTCAGGTCCGTGCCCCAGAAGGTGCCGTCGCCGGCGGCCGCGTGCATCGCCAGCGAGAGCCCCTGGCCGAAGCCCAGCTCCAGGTAGCGGAGGCCGTCGAGCTCGGGTGGCGCCACGCCCTGGCTGAGGCACGCGAGTCGCAGCATCCCGGGCGAAAGCTCTCGGTAATAGCCGTGGGTGTAGCCCAGCTCCGTGACGTAGCCGTCGGTCCAGTCCATCGGGACGCCTCCTGGTGCAGCCTGCGTTCTGTCACCTGACAGCGTAGGGCAAGGGCGTGGGGGAGGCGGTGACGGACGTCCGCCTCTTCAACCAGGCAAAAAGCCCCCGGCCGGGGCCGGGGGCTTTTGCCTGGCGAGCCGTCAGACCGGCTGCGCGTAGAGGTGCTGGACCACGTCCCGCTCTTCCTGGAGCTCCTTGAGCGTCGCGTCCATCCGGGCGCGGGAGAACGCGTTGACCTCCAGCCCCTGAACGATGCTGTACGCACCGTTCTTGCAGGTCACGGGGTAGCCGTAGATGACGCCGGCAGGGATGCCGTAGCTGCCGTCCGACGGGATGCCCATGGTGACCCAGTCCCCTTCGGGGGTGCCGAGCACCCAGTCGCGCATGTGGTCGATCGCGGCGTTGGCCGCCGAGGCCGCCGACGAGAGGCCGCGCGCCTCGATGATCGCCGCGCCACGCTTCTGGACGGTCGGGATGAAGGTCGTCTCGACCCAAGGCTGGTCGGCGATGACCTCCGCGGCGTTCTGGCCCGCGACCTGCGCGTTGAACACGTCGGGGTACTGGGTGGCCGAGTGGTTGCCCCAGATGGTCATCTGCTTGACGGCCGTCACGGGCTGCCCCGTCTTCTGGGCCACCTGCGTCAGGGCGCGGTTGTGGTCGAGGCGCATCATCGCCGTGAAGTTGCCGGGCGGCAGGTCCGGGGCGCTTTGCTGGGCGATGAGGGCGTTGGTGTTGGCGGGGTTGCCAACCACCAGCACCTTCACGTTGCGGCTCGCCACCTTGTTGAGGGCGCGGCCCTGACCGATGAAGATCTGGGCGTTGGCCTCCAGCAGGTCCTTCCGCTCCATCCCGGGGCCGCGCGGCCGGCCGCCCACGAGCAGCGCGTAGTCCGCATCCTTGAAGGCCACCTCGGCGTCGTCGGTGGCGGTGATGCCCGCGAGCAGCGGGAACGCGCAGTCGTCGAGCTCCATCACAACGCCCCTCAGGGCGTTCATGGCCTTCTCGTTGGGGATCTCGAGCAGCTGCAAGATGACCGGCTGGTCCTTGCCGAGCATGTCGCCGTTGGCGATGCGGAAGAGCAGGCTGTAGCCAATCTGGCCGGCGGCGCCGGTCACGGCCACGCGAACGGGTGCTTTCATGGTCTCACGCTCCAGGTGTGGGTCGGGGGGGCGCGTCCAGGGCGGCATCGTTGGACGCCCGCTCCGGTATAGCATGCGGGGGGCGGATCCGGCGACCGTCGGGCCCGCTGGGGCGGGTTGTGGGGGGCGCTGGCCGGTGCTACGCTGCCCCCATGCCTGCCGCGGCCGAGCACGCCCCCTCCCCCATCACCTACGTGACGCGCAAATTCCCGCCCGGGGTCGGGGGGATGGAGCAACTGGCTGCCGAGCTGGCGGCGCTGGTGACGCAGGACGGAGCGGCGACGGTGGTGGCCTGGGATGGGCGCAGGCGGAGCCTGCCCGGCTTCGGGGCCCGGCTGCTCGGGCTGACGTGGCGCGCCCCGGGGCCCGGCGCCCTGCTGGTGGGCGACGTCGGGCTCGCGGCGGGCTGGCCGGCGCTGGCGCGGGCTGGCACGGGGCGCCGGGTGGTGGTGGCGCATGGCCTCGACGTCGTGTGGCGGCCAGCCGCCTACCAGCGCCGCGTTTGCGAGGTGCTGCCCCGCTTCGACGCCGTGCTGGCGATCAGCGAGGCGACCCGGCAGGCCTGCCTGGCTCGTGGGGTGCCTCCCGATCGCTGTCAGGTGGTCCCTCCTCCGGTGCGTCCGGGGCCCGTCGTGGCCGACCGCGGTCGCCTCGAGGCCACCCTGGGCCTTGGCCTTGGCGGACGCGCCATCGTGCTGCTGCTGGGGCGTCTGGTGCCACGCAAGGGGGCCTTGTGGTTCCTGGAGGCCGTAGTGCCCAGGCTGCCCGAGGAGGCGCTGGTGCTGGTGGCGGGAGAGGGACCGGAGGCGGCCCGCCTCGCTGAGCAGGTGCGGGCCGGGGGCTTGGCCGGGCGGGTCGTGCTGCTCGGCCGGGTCAACGACGACACCCGCGCCCTCCTGTACGGCACGGCCGATGCCCTGGCGATGCCCAACCTCCCGACCGCTGGTGACATGGAGGGGTTTGGGCTCGTGGCCGTCGAGGCCGCGATGGCGGGCCTGCCCGTGGTGGCGGCTGACGTGGAGGGCCTTCGCGACGCGGTGCCCCCCAGCCCCATCGCCTGGCGGGTGCCGGCCGGTGACGGGGCTGCGTTCGCCCACGCCCTGGGCGAGGCCGTGGGCATCTCGCCCGAGGCGCGTGCCGCAGGCCGCCAGGCGGCCGAGGCCCGACTGGCTCCTCAGGCCTTGGCTGGCAGGTGGCTCACCGCCATTCGCGGCTGAGGGCTCTCGGTGACCGGCTCTTTGGTGGAAACGGCAGGCTCCCGTGCAATGGCGTCCTCCGGGTGGCAAGCATCACCTTTGGATGATTGCGAGCCCCGTTTTGCGCGCCTTCATGTTCCGTCTGGGGGCGATTCCATGCATTTGAATCTTATGAAATAATGGCCTTAAAAGGAGGGCGTTCATGCCTATCGCAGAGGAAAAGGCTCTCGAAATTCTCGCAGAGCTGATCAAGAAGCCTGAAAGCAAGGCGGAAGATATTCCACGCATCTGGGGGGACCTCATCGCGGTCTACAACCAGCACTTCGCCCCGCCGGTGGAGGAACCCAAGAAGAAGCGGCGTCGCAAGCGGACCGTCACCAACCCCAACCTGGGGTGGCCTGCCGGCGTCTCCCGGGCGGAGTACAAGGCCTGGAAGACCGAGCAGGAGGCGGCTGGAAGGTCCGAAAACCTCAACCCGCAGGAGTACAAGCGCCTTCGGGACGCGGGTGCCGTGACCATCACACCTGTGGCGGCCAAGCCGGTGCGGGCCAGTGCCGGCAAGGCCGTCTCCGCGAACGGCAAGGGGCGCAAGGCCGCCCGGTGAGGTGGCCGGCCGGGCAGGGCCGGTGCATCGGCCCTGCCCGCCGCTCTCAGTCCCCCTCGATGGCGTACAGCCAGTCGCCGTCGGCAGCAATCCCGACGCGCAGCCCCGTGTAGCCCTCGTGGTCGCGCCACGTGACGATTTGCCTGCGCCCGAAGATGGGCAACAAGGCGTTCCAGTCCTCGGCCGTGGCGGACCGTGCAAAGACCGCCGGCCAGATGTACGTCTGGCCGTCCCGGCCGAAGTCGAGCCGGAGGATGCGGATAAGACGCCCCAGGAACCGGTGCCCCGCGGCCTCCTCGCGCCGCCAGAAGGCCGCCGCGCTGCGCTCGGTGCCAAAGGTGAAGGTGAAGCCCGGGCGGCCCTCGCGCCCCAGCCGCTCGAGCCGGTCGTAGTCACAGTCCCGGGCCGCGGCCAGGATCGCGCCGTGCGTGCGCGCCACGGCCAGGGGGGCCCGCAGCCTCACCGCCGGGGTGACGCCGAGGCCGGCCCCCGAGCACGGTGATTTGGGGCGTGCCACCGGCTGCCGCGCAGGCGCGGCCAGCGCGCTGGTGGTGAGCGTCAGGGCTGCCAACGGCAGCGCGCAGACCCGGGTAAACACCATGCTGCCCTCCTGCTGGCCTTGCCGGGGGTGTACCCGCGCAACGCCCCCCCCTCCCGGCCCGGGAGGGGGGGCGACGCTGGCTGGCCTGTCAGCTCCCCACGGCGGCCTCGACGGGGCTGGCGGGGGCCTCCGCGCTGAACGTGAAGGTGCCGGCTGCCCAACCCACCTTGAGCTGGCTCCCGGGAGGCAGCTGGCCTGCGAGGAGCATGTCGCCGAAGGGCACCTCCAGCTCGCGCTGGATGGCCCGGCGCAGCGGCCTGGCCCCGTAGAGGGGATCGAAGCCCACGTCGGCGAGGGCCTGCCGGCCCGCGTCGGAGAGCGACAGGGTCACACCCTGGTCGGCCAGCTTGGCCCGCGTGCGTTCGAGCAGCAGATCGACGATGGCCAGGATCTCGGCCTTGCCCAGCGGGTGGAACACGATCGTGTCATCCACGCGGTTGAGGAACTCGGGCTTGAAGGCCTCCTTCAGGGCCTCCAGCGCCGCCTCCCGCATCCGGCCCCAGCGTTGGGCATCCTCGCCCTCGGTGTCGGAGCGGAAGCCCATGCCGCCCTGGGGGCCAACGAGCCTGGAGGCCCCCACGTTGCTGGTCATGATGATCACGGCGTGGCGGAAATCGACGGTGCGGCCCTTGCCGTCCGTCAGCCTGCCGTCCTCGAGGATTTGCAGCAGCAGCTGATGCACGTCCGGGTGGGCCTTCTCCAGCTCGTCGAACAGCACGACGCTGAAGGGCTTCCGCCGGATGGCCTCCGTCAGCTGGCCGGCCTCGTCGTGCCCCACGTAGCCCGGAGGCGCGCCGATGAGCCGCGCCGTCGTGTGGCGCTCGCCGAACTCGGACATGTCAATGCGGATCATCGCGGAGGGATCGTGAAACAGCTCCGCGGCCAGGGCCCGCGCGAGCTCCGTCTTGCCGACCCCCGTGGGCCCGAGGAAGATGAAGCTGCCGACCGGCCGCGTGGCGTCCTTCAGCCCCGCGCGCGCGCGCCGCACCGAGCGCGCCACCGCCCGGATGGCCTCCGCCTGCCCGACCACCCGCTGCCCCAGGCGCTCCTCGAGCCGGGTGAGGGCCTCGGCCTCGGCCTGCCCGATGCGGCCGGCAGGAATCCCCGTCCACTCGCTGATGACCTGCGCCACCTGGCGCTGGGTGACCCGCGCCTCGGAGGGGCTTCCCCCACGGGCCTTCAGCGCCTTCAAGCGCTCGATGCCGCCGGCGAGCTCGGCCTGCAGGCGGGCGGCCTCCGTGAACTGCTCCGCCTCGACGGCAGCCTTCTTGTCCCGCTCGAGCCCGGCCAGCCGGTCGATCAGCGTGCGCTCCTCCTCGTAAGGCGAGCTGGAGGCCAGCCTGACCATCGCGCAGGCCTCGTCCAGCGCATCGATCGCCTTGTCCGGGAGGAAGCGGTCCGCGACGTACCGCACGCTGAGCTCCACCGCCGCCTCCAGGGCATCCGGGTCGATGCTCACGGCGTGGTGCTTCTCGTAGGCCGGCGCCAGGCCGGCGAGGATGGCGCGCGCCTCGGCGGCCGTCGGTTCTTCGACGCGCACCGGCTGGAAGCGACGCTCCAGGGCGGCGTCCTTCTCGATGTGCTTGCGGTACTCGGTCAGGGTGGTGGCCCCGATGACCCGCAGCTCGCCGCGCGCGAGGGCGGGCTTGAGGATGTTGCCGGCATCCATCGCGCCTTCGGCGGCGCCGGCCCCGACGATGGTGTGGAGCTCGTCGATGAACACCAGGGCCTTGCCGTCCAGGGCCCGGACCTCCTCGATGGCGCCCTTCAGGCGCTCCTCGAACTCGCCGCGGAGCTTCGAGCCAGCCAGCATCCCGGCCACATCGAGCACGAGCACGCGCCGGCCCAGCAGGGGCTCGGGCACCGTGCGGGCCTGGATGCGCTGCGCGAGCCCCTCGACCGCGGCGGTCTTGCCGACGCCCGGTTCGCCCACCAGCACCGGGTTGTTCTTGGTCTTCCGGACCAGGATGCGGATCATCCGGTCCACCTCAGCCTCCCGGCCGATGACGGGATCGAGCTTGCCCTGTGCGGCCAGGGCCGTCAGGTCGCGGGCATAGCGGTCGAGGACCGGCGTCTGGCCGCGCGGAGGCTCCTCGGCCTCGGCCCCCTCCGGCCCCGTGAACATCGCCGCGCCGGGCAGCCCCACCGCCGCGGCCCCGTGGGCTGCGCACCGCTGACACAGCTCGAAAGACAGCCGTCGGCCGTTCAGCAGGCCTGTGACCCGCAGGTGGGCGGGGCGCTGTCCACAGTTCTGGCAGATCATGGCTGTACCTCCAAGGGTTTACTGGGGCTGACTTTCTCCCTGCCAAGGGGCAGGGTTGAGTCATTTGACTTGAGTGTAGTTGAATCATATTTGGGCCTTTTGGCGTCGTCAAGTGGGTGTAGCGTTTCCAGGGGGTATCACGTGCGCGCGGGCCGTGCCGGTCCTCGGGTTGACGTCTGCCGCCGCCTGCGGCATCCTGACGGGGCCAAGCCTGCCTGGAAGGGGAATCCGTGTCGCTGCCCCGCGCTGCCCTGCTGACTGCCGCCGCCTGGGCGTTCGCCGCGCCGCCGGCCCTCGCCGAGGGGCTGAAGGTGGCCTATCCCGCTGACGGGCACAGGACGACGGCCGAGCGGATTTTCCTCATCGGCACGGCGGCGCCCGGGGGGGACGTGACGGTCGCGGGCCGGCCCGTCCGGCGGAGCCCCGGGGGACACTTCGCGCCGAGCGTGCCCCTGCAGCCCGGGCCGAACCGCATCGTCCTGAGCCACCGCGGGGAGCAGCTGGTGCTGACCGTCCACCGGCGGGCAGAGCTCCCGCCACCGCCCCTGGGGGCCACCTTTGCGGCCGGCTCCCTGGAGCCGGCCGTTGACCGGTCCGTGCAGCCCGGGGAGCTCGTCCGCTTCTGCGCCGTCGCCGAGCCGGGGGCAAGCGTCAGCGTGCGCATCGGGGGCCGGACGTTGCCGCTGTTGCCCCAGCCCCCCTCCGCGGCCCTGCCGGACCAGCAGGCTGGCCTGACGGGGGCGGATCAGCCCCGGCCCCTGGCCCGCCTGCGCTACGAGGCCCTCGCCCGGTTCCCCAGGGTTGGCCGCCTCGGCAAGCCGGTGTTCCGCGTGAAGGCCGGGGGGCAGACCCACGAGGAGGCGGGGCCGGGGGCCCTGGAGGTGCTGAACCCGGAGCGGCCCATGGTCGTGGCGGTGAAAGCTGAGGCCGGGATCACCCGCAGCGGCCCCTCCTCGGACCATGCCCGCCTCACGCCCCTGCCGCGCGGCACACGGGCTGCCGTGACGGGGCGGGAGGGCGCCTGGTTGCGCCTGGCCCACGGGCCCTGGATCGAACGCTCCGAGGTGGTGGCGCTGCCCGGGGCGACACCACCCCGGTCAGCCATCCGGAGCGTGCGGGTGCGGCCCGTCGCCGGGGCGACGGAGCTGGTGTTTCCCCTGCAGGAGCCCGTACCCGCCACGGTGGACGTCGAGGACGGGCGGCTCACCCTGACGCTCCACCACGTCAGTGCCCAGACCGACCTGTTCAGGACGCCTGAAGACGCCATCGTGCGTCGCCTGGACTGGGTGCCGCTGGGTGGGGAGCGCATCGCCTATCGCGTGGGGCTGCACACCCGACTGCCCTGGGGGTGGTCGCTGCGCTACGAGGGCACGAGCCTCGTGCTGGTCCTGCGCCACCCGCCGCCGGCGCCGGCGGCCCCGGGCCGCCTCGACGGCCTCCTTGTTGCGCTCGACCCCGGGCACGGCGGCACCCAGGACCACGGCACCCACGGCCCCACGGGCCGCGCCGAGAAGGACGTCACCTTGCCGATGACGCTGGCGCTGCGCGAGGCGCTGGAGCGCCGGGGCGCCCGGTGCGAGCTGACGCGCACCCGGGACGCCTTTGTGGACCTCAAGCCGCGCACCGACGCCATTGCCCGCATCGCGCCCCACCTCTCCCTCAGCCTCCACTACAACGCCCTGCCCGATGCCGGGGACGCGGAGGGCACGCGCGGCTTCGGGGCCTTCTGGTACCACCCCCAGGCCCACGGGCTGGCGGCGGCGATCCACCGGGCGATGACGCGCCAGCTCGGGCGTCCCTCGTATGGGGTGTGGTGGGACAACCTCGCCCTGGCCCGGCCCACGGTCGCGCCGGCGGTGCTGCTGGAGCTGGGCTTCCTCATCAACCCGGAGGAGTACGAGTGGTGCGTCGATCCCGCCTCCCAGCGGGCGGCCGCCGAGGCCATCGCCGATGGCGTGGCTAGCTGGCTGGCCGCTCCGCGGGACTGAGGGGCGAGACCCGTGACGGGGGAGCCTGGCAGGCTCCCTGCGTCGGCCTTCGGGGTGAGGGTGAGGGCGTCAGAGCACGGCCCTGGCGGCGTCCACGCGGCCTGCGCCGGCCTTCTCGTCATAACCGGGCGCGCCGATGTCCACGGCGGTCGCCTGGAGGCGCTGCTTGATCACGCCGGGGTCCCGGTCGATGCCAGCGCCAAGCATCAGGGCCACCACGCCCGCCGTCAGCGGGGTCGAGAACGAGGTCCCGCTCACGGCCTTGTAGCCGCCCCCCATCGCCGTGGTGATGATGCTGGCGCCGGGGGCCGACACGGAGCACCAGTTCCCGTAGGTGGAGAAGCTCGTGACCTTGTCGTTGCGGTCCGTGGCGCCAACGGCAATCAGGTTGGGCACCTCGTGGCCGGCGAAGGCCGAGGGCACGTTCCGGGACGACGTGCCCGTGTTGCCCATCGAGCAGACCATCGGCACGCCCTTGCTCATGACGTACTCTGCGGCCCGCTTGGTGGCCTCCACGGCCATGGGGTACTGGCTCATGTTGGGCTTGAAGCTGAGGCTCATCGTGATCAGGTCGGCGTGGTCGGCGGCCCACATCATCGCATCGACGACGGACGACGCCGAGTTCCCCACCTTGACGGGCAGGAGCTTGGCGTTGGGAGCCACCCCCGCGATGCCCTGGGCGTTGTCCGCCACGGCACCGACCAGGCCGGCGCACATCGTGCCGTGCCCCAGGACGTCCTGCGGGGGGGCGCCCGGGTCCGCCGCGTTCCAGCCGGACACCAGCTTGCCCTGAAGGTCGGGGTGCTTCAGGTCGACGCCGGTGTCGACGATGGCGACGGTGACGCTCTTGGTGGCGCGGCCCGCGGCCCACACCGTGGGCACGCCCATGGTCTCGAGGTACCACTGCTCCTGGCGGAGCGGGTCCACCTTGCTGCCGTCCTGACGGGGCCGCACCGTCACGTTCACGGCCTTGACGGGCTCGAGCGCGGGCAGCAGTTCGGCCTCGACGAAGGCCACCCCAGGCAGCCCGAGCAGGGTCTCCCGGGTGACCTTCAGGCTCCTGCGGGCCTCGAAGACGGCCATCGCCACCTTCGGCATCACCTTCACGGCCCTCGCGCCGGAGGCCTTCTCGGCCTGGGCGATCGCGGCCCGGCTCGCCGTCTGCTTGAAGCCGACGATCAGGCGTTGCGCCAGCACCGCCTTGCTGGCCTCGGCCCCCCGGGGGGTGGTGGCGCTGCCCACCGGGGTCATCCCGGCGGCGCCGCAGCCGGCGAGCAGGGCGGCCGTCAGGGCAAGGGCGGTGGAGCGGGGAGTCAGCAAGGTCACGCGGGTCTCCTGCGGGCGGGTGGGGCGGACTTAAGTGTGAGTTATTACGGGCTTATTATAGACTTAATGGTCGAGGAACTTGCGAACCTTGCGGAACACCCCGCGGGGCCAGCGCGCGCCGGCCACGCCGGAGTCAGGAGCCGGGCCGATGGCCACCACCTTGCGTCACCTCGAGAACCTGCGCGCCACCCTGCCGCATCCCCTCGACCGCCCGGGGGTGCTGGAGCTCTGGACGCTGATCCTCCACGAGGGAGGGGTGAGGCCCGAGGCCGCAGCCTGGCTGCGAACCCTCCCCGTCACGTCCGAGGCGGCAGCGCTGCGGGAGGCCCTGCTGGCGTCGGCGCCCTGCAACCCGGAGTGGGAGGCCGAGCAGGCCCGCGACGTGGCCCTCGGGCGCCGCGTGGCGGCGTTGCGCGCCCACGCCAGGCCCGGAGACCTCGTCTTCTGGCGCAGCCTGGAGCGCGGCTTCCCGTGGTGGGTGATGCGCGCGGTCTATGGCCCCTGGATGCACGTGTCGGTGGTGCTGGCCGACGGTCGCCTGCTGGACCCCTACTGGCCGGAGGGGGCCGTGATCGTCACGCCGGAGGCGGCCATGGCCAAGAATGCCCGGCGGATCCGGGCGACGGAGCTGCTGGTGGCACGCCCCTCCCCGGCGCTGGCGCCAGAGGCCGTCGCGCGCCTCACGGTCGCTGCCGAGGCTCTCGTGGGGCGGCCCTATGGCCTGTTGAGCTCGCCGGAACAGCCCGCAGCCGCCGCCTCCTGTGCCCGCAACGCCTGGGAGCTGCTGCGGGCCGAAGGGGTCGACCTGCTGGCCACCCGCGCCCGGCTGTTGAACTGCACCATCTCCCCGCGAGACATCCTCCCTGCCCCCGTGGCCTGGATCCAGGCCGATGGCTCCGTGGCGAGGGACGGCGTTCCGGAGGCCGAGCCTGAGGGGGCCTTCGGGGCCCTCGTGCGGTGGGTCGAGCAAGGCTGGTGGCGCCTGTCGTCGCTGGGGCTCGACCGCCTGCTGCTGGGGCTGGATGGCCCCCTCACGGTGGCCTTCATGCGCTGGATGACGCCCGCGCCCCTCGGGTGGGACGAGGCGGCGCTGCGCCCGGAGCCGGGCCCGCCTCAGGGCTCCGGGTAGCCGTCGGGCCGCCCGGGCGGCCCGACGGGGGCCGGCTCGACCGGGTCCGAGGGGGCCCCTGACCGGGGCTGGCTCGCGCCCTCCCGCGGCACCAGGAACCACATCCGCCCCGTGCCGTTGAGGGCGTGGGCGCGCCGGGACGCCTCGGGGCCTCCGCCCCAGAAGACGTCCACGCGCCCGGGGCCCGTGATGGCGCCGCCGGTGTCCTGATCGAGGACGAAGCGGCCCCCCTGCTCGTAGGCCTCCACCTGGCCTCGGGCGTTGAACCGGGCCCGGGGGTAGCTGATCCAGGCCAGGGTGCCGGTGGGAAACAGGCGCTTGTCGGTGGCGATCGAGCGCCCGCCCGTGAGGGTCACGCCGTCACACCCCGTCGGGCCCTCCCCGCCGAGGCGGAAGAAGACGTAGCTGGGGTTTCGGGACTGGTCACCCGCCAGGAACACGTGGCCGTTCTGCCCGGCGTAGGCCACGTTCACCAGCCTCCCGTCCGCGTATTGCAGCACCCCGGAGCCCTGGATCATGAGGGATGACCGCAGCACCGGGTCCTTGACCCAGGCCAGCTCGAGGCCCCGCCCCGCGAGCGCTTGCCCCTCGTCGATCTCCTGGCGGGTGTAGTAAGGCACGACCCCGCCGTTCTTGATGCGGGCCATCGCCACCTGCCCGGCCAGGGATGGCCGGAATGCCCCCAGGTCGATCGGGATCATGTCCGGCGGGGGGGCGTAGAGCGGGTACCGGAAGGCCTCGCTGGGCTGCTCGCTCGCCTCGAGCAGGGGCTGGTAGTACCCGGTGAAGAGCACCGAGCCAGCCGCGTCCCGGCCCGGCATCGGCAGCCAGGTGAAGCGCTCCCGGAGCGCGGCCTCGAAGGTGGGCTTGCCCCACTCGGCGCGCACGAGGGCCTCGAAGCCCTCGTAAGCGCGCCGGAGCCCCTCCACCTCGAGGGTGCGGCCCGCCACGCTCAGCGTGCGACGAGGAAGCCCGGCCAGGTAGGCGCGGGTGCGGGCCACGGCGGCGAGCAGGGAGGCAGGGTCGCCCTCGTCCACCAGGCTCGGGGGGCCGTCCGGCAGCGCTGGCGGGGGGGTGAGCAGGGTGGAGGGAGAGGCGACGGGCGCTGCCTGGGCCCAGCCAGGCAGCGCGCACGTCAGCAGGAGGCCGACGGAAGCTGCGATGAGGCGCATGCGTCCAGGCTAGGGGCCCCGCCCGCGGTGCGTCGGTGTGGGGGGTTACAGCCGAGCCCTGCTGCGGGCCTCATCGCAGGCGACGCGCCTCGGGGGAGGCGGCGAGGGCCTCCAGCCGGCGGACCCGCTCGGCCGTGGGAGGGTGCGTGCTGAACAGGGAGGCGAGCACGGCGCCCGCCGTCAGCGGGTTGACGATGTACATGTGGGCGGTCGCGGGCGAGACGGCCGTCGGGGCGAGCTCGCTGCCGCGCTCCAGCTTCTGCAACGCCCGCGCGAGGGCCTCGGGCCTGCCCGTCAGCAGGCCGGCCGTGCGGTCCGCCTCGTACTCCCGGGAGCGCGAGACGGCCATCTGCACCAGGCTGGCGGCGAGCGGTGCGACGATCATCAGGCCCACCGTTGCGAGCACGGAGCCGCCCTCCTCCCCCTCGTCCCGGGGCCCGAACAGCGCGCCGAACTGAGCGAGCTGCGCGAGCTGGGTCAGGGCGCCCGCGAGCATCGCCGCCACCGAGCTGATCAGGATGTCCCGGTTCTTGATGTGGGCGACCTCGTGGGCCAGCACGCCGTGGAGCTCCTCGGCGTCCAGGGTGCGCATGATGCCCTCCGTGACGGCGACGGCCGCGTGGGCCGGGTTGCGGCCCGTGGCAAAGGCGTTGGGCGTGGGCGTGGGGATCACGTACACGCGGGGCTTCGGCAGCCCGGCCGCGCGGGCCAGGTCCTCGATGGCCTCATGCAGCCAAGGGGCCTGGTGGGGCTCCACGGGGCGGGCGCCGCTCATCGAGAGGGCGATCTTGTCGGAGAACCAGTAGCCGGAGAGGTTCATGGCGATCGCCAGCCCCAGGCCCAGCACCAGGCCCGTGCGGCCACCCAGCACCTGGCCAGCCCCGAGCAGCAGCGCCGTCAGCGCTGCGAGCAACAAAAACGTCTTGACGTTGTTCCACATCGCGCTCGCTCCAGAAGCCCACGGGCACGCCCCGCGGGGAACACCGTATTGAGTATATCAGACTCAATTAAAGGGACAAGAGGGGTGTCACTCAAGCGAGGGCGGTGCCCAGATGTGGTGGGCAAAACGCCCGCGCGGCGGCCGCTTGTCCCGGCGCCGCTCCTCCAACCCGGTGTGGGGCTGGGCCGCACCACCCTCCACCACGTCGCCTCCTGCCAGGGGCCAGCCGACCTGGAAGGTGAGCGCAGGCAGCCAGGCCCCGGAGAGGCCGGCGAGCACCGGGGCCTGGTCGGGGTTGGCAGCCAGGATGGCGCCGATGGCGTCCCGGGCCAGGTCGATCGGGCCCGTCTTCACGATGCTGCTCAGGCCCTGAGCGCGGGCCGCGAAGGTCATGGTGGCGGCCACGCGACCGACGGCCCGCCAGGCGTGGTGGGGCGCCTCGCCGTCCGCCCGGGCAAGCACGAAGGCGTTGCACGGGTGGGTGTTCTGGAACTTCAGGAAGAAGTGGCCGAAGGTCCCTGCCAGGCTGCGGAGCAGCCGCACCAGGACGGGGACCGTCAGGGGGCGGCCCTGATCGTCGCGCAGCAAGCCATCCTCGAGGTGCCACTTGCCGTCACGCAGCAGCCGGTCCCGGAGGTGGGTTCCCAGCCGCTCCGCCGGCACGGGGAGGGCGCTGACGGCGCGGCGGAGGGCGGCCTCGGGCAGCGCCTGCCAGCCCTGGGGCAGGGCCTCCGGGCCTGCACCGCCAGCCGGGGCCTGCTGACGAAGCCAGGCCCCGACCGTGAGCTGCGTCAGCAGGCCCCCCTCGCCGCCCAGCCGGGTCTCGGGGTCGGCACCACGCCCATACAGGGCCTCGAACATCGCCTGGCCCACGTGGCGAGGGGTCTTGTCGTGCCAGGAGAACGCTGCACAGGCCAGCCAGGCCCGCTCCCCCTCCGGGAGGCTCGCCAGGGCGTCCTCCCAGAGCCGCCGCATCCGGTCGGGCGGGAGCTCGCGTCCCGGGGCGGCGACGCGCTGGGTCGAGTGGGCCGCGACCAGCGCCTCGAAGGCGGGCCAGCGCGGGGAGGGCCCGCCCGCCAGGTCCACCACGGCGTCCGCGAGGTAGCGCCCCTCGGCCACGTCCCGGCGCAGCGCTGCCAGGGCGTCGTGGTCCTCCCCGGAGGGGCCCGAGGCCTGGAGCCGTGCCGTGAGGTCCGCCAGCAGGGGCTCCCGCAGCCGCGCCACCTCGGCGGTGGTCAGCACATGCTCCCACACGCGGTGGCCGGCGGCGGTCGCCGCGAGGCGCAGCGTCTGGGCGAAGATGCCGGCGTCGATGGACTCCTCCCGGGCCGTGACGGCAAGCCCGAAGGGCTCCAGGACGTCCCCGAGCAGCGACTCGTAGCGGTCGCGCCGCAAGAGCAGCAGGCGCAGGCCCCGAGCAGCCGCCCCGGCACCCGTCTCGCGGAGCGCCGCGGCGAGGGGGCCGCCTGGCCCCACCAGCACGCGCGTCGGCTGCCAGTTCGTGGCCGAGGGCGCCCAGAAGGCCTGGTAAAGCAGGGGCAAGGCCTCCGAGAGGTGCGGGGTCCGGGGCACCTCCGTCGTCTCGGGGCCCGCCTCGAGGCACGCTTCGAAGCCCGGGAAGGGTTGCAGGACACGGGAAAGGCGCCCATCGGGGTGCACCCGCCAGGTGTCGTGGCCGTCCGTCAAGGAGGCGCCGGAGCCGTCCACGTCCACCGCTTCACCGGTGGCTGTGGCCCGCTCTCGGGCCTGGGCTAGCCGCTGCTCCAGCGCTGCCAGCTGGGCGTGCAGGACGGCATCCCGGGCCGGCAGGTCCAGCCCGAGCAGCTGGCCCGTCAGGCTCGCCCGGCGGCGCTGGGCCTCGAAGGCATGAACGACGTGCTGGGGGGAGCGAGGTGGCACGTGGGGCTCCTGGAGGCCAGCCCGTTAGAGGGGGGGCGAGGCCGGGCAGGAAGATCAGCGGCCCCTGCTCGGCCCGGCCATGCTACCGCATGCGGCCTGGCTGCGGGGCCCGTTTGGAGCCCGTTCGTGCCATCATTGCTGCGCTGCCTCAGCCCCTTCATCTGCCTGACCTTGCTGGCCTGCGAGGCGGATGGCCCGGCAACCGCCGGCATTGCAGCGGTCGCCCCTCGGCCCGGGCAGGCGCTGGCCATCGACAGCCTGAGCTTGCCCTCCTTGCACTTCACGGCCGGCGAGGGGTTCGAGATTCACTTCCGGGTGCTGACGCCCGGCAGCGGCAACCTGCGGGCCTATGGCCTGGCCACGCGCCTTGGCAGCCAGGTGTACCCCTTCGAAGGCCCCATGCCCGTGGTGGCCGGCGGGCGCGTGTTGCTGGGCTTTGCCGGGCCGCTGCCCGAGCAGGACGAGGCCGGCTTGTTCGACCTGGAGTTCTGGATCGTGGACTCCGTCGGCACCGAGAGCAACCGCCTGAAGGCGCAGGTCACCGTGCAGTGAACGCCTTCAGGTGCGCAGGGCCGCCAGGATCGCAGCCGCGTCGCAGCCGATCACGAGGCGTTCGCCGATCACCACCAGCGGCCGCCGGATCAGCCGCGGCTCGGCGAGCATCGCCTCGAGGAGCGCAGGCTCGGCCAGGGCGTCCGGGTCCAGGCCCAGGGCCCGCACCGACGGGCTGCGGGCCGAGAAGAGGGCGCGCAGCGAGCTCAGGCCGGCGAGGGCCCGGAGCTCGTCCCCCAGCAGGGGGTGGCGAAAGATGTCCCGCTCGGTGAACGGCACGCCGTGGCCGCGCAGCACCTCCCGCGCCCTGTTGCACGTGGTGCACCCCGCCTTGATGTAGAGCCCGATGCGCTGCACGCCATCACCCCCGTGATCGCCCTCTGTTTTCCCCCCGGGCCCTGCCCCTAAACAGGTGCGGTATAATTCGCTCCCGGCGCCCCGCGACTCGGAGATCCCCCCTGCCCATGGCCGACAGCCACACCCCTGCCGCGGACGACGCCAGCTTCTCGTCCCAGCTGCTCGGCGAGTTCCTGCTCGAGCAGGGGCTCGTCACGCCCGAGCAACTCGGGGAGGCTCAGCGCGCGCTGAGCCAGGCCCCTCGCCCCGAGGCGCTGCCCATCGGGCCGGCCTTCGTCCCCGCCGCTGATGGCAAGCGCCTGCACGTCTACGATGCCGTGAAGGGCTCGGCCTACGCGAGCGTCGTGCTGGCGCCCGGAGACCCGGGCGATGGCGAGGAGCGTCCGACGGGCTGGGCCAGCTACGGCGACGCGCGCCTGCTGGTGGCGGACCCGGCCGACCTCACGCCCCGGCGCTGGCTGCCCACGGCCGAGCAGCCGCGGCTGGGCCTCATCGCGACGCCCGGCGGGGCCTTCCTGTACACCGGCCTGCCGCCGCAGGCGGCCACGAGCCCGCGCCTTCACACGCTGCCCTCGCCCTGGCTCAACCCGCCCGGGGCTGGCGGACCGCTCGATCTCACGGCTTCCGCCCGCTGTGAGCTGCTCGTTGCCGCCAACCGGGGCGCAGGGTCCGTCCATGTCGTGTCCGTCGACGGGCTGGAGCAGCGGGGAGCCGTCACGCTGCGGCCTCCCGGCCACGACCGCGGCATCGGCGTCGCCATCAGCCACGACCTGCGGACGGTCTACCTGAGCGATGGCCTCACGCCCCGGCTCGGCATCCTCGACCTCGCGACGCTGAAGCTGCGCCACCAGCTCTTCCCCACCGGGCCGCTGGGGTCCTTGATGATCGCGCCCGACGGGCAGACCTTGCTCGCTTGCTTTGCCAAGGGTCCGCGCGAGATGGGCATCCTGAGCATCTCGCTGCCAGACCTGCGCGTGAAGCACCTGCTCAACCTGCCCGGCAAGGGGGAGGGAGAGCGGCCCGGGCTGCCGCTCGTGCCGGCCCTCGACGGCGAGTCGGCCTTCCTCGTCACCTACTCGTACGAGACCCGGGAGCCACACTACTTGCTCCAGCTCGACCTGGGGCGCCAGCGCGTCGCGCGCTCGCACGCCCTCCGGGAGATGCCGCTGACGGTGGCCTTGCCGCCGCCGCCGACGTGGTGTCCCGCGGAGCCGGACGTCGGGGCGATGCTGCTGCAGATGGGCCTCGTCACGGAGGACGATCTGCGCACGGCCCGGGAGCACCTGGCAGGAGGCGGGGAGAGCCGGCTCTCCCTGCAGACCGTGCCCATCGCGCCCGAGGTGCTCGCCCG
>JAYKHL010000119.1:0-12072 GCA_035284865.1 Candidatus Sericytochromatia bacterium
GGGCTGGGGCGCGACTCGGGCCTGGCGGCCTGGCTTCCCCCCAGGCCCACCTGGAGCTCGGACTGGCCCCAGGGGCCGTCCGGCGGGGGGGGGAGCGGCGCGGCGGCGCACCCCGGCAGGACCAGGCTCAAGCTGCAGAGCGCGAGACAGAGGGGACGGGACATGGTCAACTCCTGTCGCAAGGCGGCTTCAGGATACCACCTCCCGCCATCGCCGTGCCCGCCTCGGGGTCAGGAAGGCTTCACGGGTGCCAGAAAGGGATCTTATCTTTACCCTTTCTTAGGGTTGGGGTGGTTCAGCATCCGGCCGTCGCGCGGGACAACGACCAGGGCCTCACCCCTGCTGCCAGAAAGGTCTCCCCCGTGAAGCGTCTCCTCGGCACCCTCTGCCTGGCCCTCGCCTGCACCGCGTGCGGCACCACCCCGGCCGGGCTCGTGCCCGCGGGCGGAGCTGCGCGTGCGGGGCAGGCCCTGGAGGTCGCGGGGGCCGGGTTTGGCCTCTCCGGCCAGCTGCGGCTGACGCGCAGGCCGTGGTCCGTCTTCCGGCCGACCTACGACCTGCTGGCCGGAGCCCGCCGGGTGGGCGTGGTGCAGCGGAAATTCTTCGCGGCGACCTCCACGTGGCGGCTGATGGACCCCGATGAACGAGACATCGGCCAGCTCGAACAGGCCGCCGTGAGCTTCGGCTTCAGGGCCCTCGTCCGCTCCGCCTCGGGCGCCCTCGTCGGGGAAGTGCGCCAGGACGTCCTGCGGAGCCTGGTGCGGCCCGGGGTGGTGCTGCGGCTGCTCGATGGCTCGCAGCGCCTGGTGCTGCGCAGCAGCCCCGCCTGGTTCACGCTGAACGCCCGGGTGGACCTGCTCGATGGCCAGGCCCAGCGAATCGGCACGATGACGCCCGTGTGGTTTGCCACCAGCGAGGCCCGGCTGCTGGACCTCCAGCAACCCATCGATCGCCGGCTTCTGCTGGCCTTCCTGGCAGCCCAGGTCGATCTCTCCCAGCGGCGCCACCGCCAGGACGAGCCGTCGTCGCCTGCGCCGGCCCCCTCCGGCGCCCCGGTGCCGCCGCCCGCCACCCCCGTGCCGCCGGCGCCACCGGTGCCGTCGCCCCCGCCACCCCTGCCCTGAGTTCAATGTTCGGGACACCACCGTGGTTCATCCGGTGCCACCGGTGCCGTTGTCCCCGCCACCCGTGCCCTGAGGGCGGCACGCGCCAGCCTCAGTCGTCGATCAGGAACCGGGACTCGACCGTCTTGGCTTCGAGGCGGACCCCGACCGTCAGCCCGGAGTGGTCCGCTGCGAAGGGCAGGTACAGGTAGCCCACGCTGAGGGCGATGCGGCTGCCGCGCACGAACGGGGTGGGGACGCTGAGCGAGGCGCTCGGCTCCAGCGACAGGTTCTGCCCCAGCGGGGTCGGGCCAACGTGGGCCAGGTCCTGGGTCAGGCCGACGTGCAGGTTCGCGTCGAGCCCCAGCCAGGAGGGCGTGCGGCCTGCAAAGCCCGTCCAGCCGGGCCACTGGCCATCACCGCGCAGCCCGGGCAGCCGGGTCTCCAGCCCCACCAGCACGCCCGCGTAGCCGAACAGCGGGGCCAGGTCACGGCCGGCCGCCCCGAGGGGGGGCGTGCCATAGGCCATGCCCCCCACGTAAACGGGCCGGAGAAAGGTCAGGTAGCGCACGCTGCGGAAGCCGTACAGCGCACCGGTGTAGCGGTCGTTGTCGATCACCTTCATCTCGGGGCCGAACTTCGAGCGCTGCACCCGTCGCTCCTTGCCACCCACGGGCGTCAGGCCCGGCGGCGGCGGCCCCCCGGCGGGGTCGACCTCTCCGAAAAGCTGGTCCTTCACAATCTCGAACGACGCGCAGCCCGACAGCACGGCCAGCCCCACGAGGGAGGCTCCGAGCCGCCCGAGCGGGCGCGGCGCGCAGCGGAGGAGGAAGGCGTCCAAGCGGGATCCTCGTGAAGGGGCCCAGCGGGCTGGCTCGGGCATTGTACCCCGTCGGGAGCGTGCGAGGGGCGCCACAACCCGGTATGATGCGGGGGTTTGCCCCGCTCCCAGCCCCGAGGTCTGTCCGATGGCTCGCCCTGTCGCGCCCTGCGCCCGCTCCCTCCGTCCGTTCGGCGCCCGCTTGGTGCTCGCCGCCTCCCTGATGGGCCTGGTGGCCTCCCCCGCGGCGGCGGGCCTGGCCGGCTGGACCGGCGGGGACCCGGCGGTGCGCCCCCAGGACGACATGTTCCTGGCGGCCAATGGCGGCTGGCTCAAGGCCACCGCGATCCCTGCGGACAAGCGGGCCTACGGGACCTTCCTGCTGCTTCGAGAGCGCTCTGACGAGGAGGTGCGGGCCCTGCTCGAGCAGGCGGCCAGGAGCCCCGGCAGCGATGCCGATGCCCGCCTCATCGGCGCCTTCTACGGCTCGTTCAAGGACACCGCCGCCATCGACCGGCGCGGCCTGGTGCCGCTGGGCCACGAGCTGGCTCGCATCGGCCACCTCCGGACGCGGCGAGGCGTGGCGCGCCTCCTGGCCGAGCTCGGCACCATCGGGATCGGCACCCCGATCGGGGTCTGGGTCCAGGCGGATGCCAAGGATCCGACCGTCAACACCGTGTACTGGACCCACGGCGGCCTCGGGCTGCCCGACCGGGAGGACTACCTCAGCCGGGACGACAAGGCCGTCGCGCGGCGGGCTGCCTACCGGACCTACCTCGAGACGCTCTTCGGCCTGGCCGCGCGGGATGCCCGCTGTCCGATGGCCGAGGACGGCGACGATCGGTCGCCGGTGGCGCTGGCCGAGGACGTGCTGGCGTTCGAGACCCGCCTGGCCGCCCTTCACTGGAAGCGGGCGGAGCGGCGGGACCCGCTGCGCACCTACAACCCGGTGCCCCTCTCCGAGCTGGCGGCGACCTACGGAGAGGACTTCGACTGGGCCACCTACGCCGAGGCCGTGGGCATCCCGAAGGGCAGCACGGTGGTGATGCGGGAGGTCAGCTTCTTCAAGGGGTTCGGCCCCCTGGCCGCCAACACCCCGGTGGAGACGTGGCGCGCCTACTTGCAGGCGCGCCTGCTGGACGGGGCGGCCTCGATGCTGCCCGCGGCTTACCGGAAGGCCGCGTTCGAGTTCCGCGGCCGCGCCCTGGCCGGCCTGCAGGTCCCCGAGAAGCGCTGGAAGACGGCGGTGCAGCAGACCAACGGGTACGTGGGCGAGGCCATCGGCAGGCGCTTCGTGGCCTTGCACTTTCCGCCCGCGGCCAAGGCTCGGATGCAGGCGCTCGTGACGAACCTGCTGGACGTGTACCGGGACGGCCTCACCCACCTGGCCTGGATGACGCCGGAGACCCGCCGGCAGGCGCTCGCCAAGCTGGCGGGCATGCGCGTCAAGATCGGCTACCCGGACGCCTGGCGGGGCTACCGCGGGCTGGTGTTCGACCGGCAGGACGCGCTGGGCAACGCCCTGCGTGCCTCTCGCTTCCTGCATGCCCGGGAGCTGGCCGAGGTGGGCAAGCCGGTCGACCGGTCTCGCTGGATGATGGAGCCACAGGTCGTCAACGCCTACTACAGCCCGCTCGGGAACGAGATCGTGTTCCCTGCGGCCATCCTGCGTCCACCCTTCTTCGACATGCAGGCGGACGACGCGTTCAACTACGGGGCCATCGGGGCCGTGATCGGGCACGAGATCAGCCACGGCTTCGACGACTCGGGCCGTCGCTACGATGCGGCTGGACGCCTCCGCGACTGGTGGACCCCTGCCGACGAGGCCGCGTTCAAGGCGCGCGCCGATCGCCTGGTCGCCCAGTATGGCAGCTACGAGCCCCTCCCGGGCCTCAAGGTCGATGGCAACCTCACGCTGGGCGAGAACATCGCCGACCTGGCGGGGGTGGCCATGGCCTACCGGGCCTACGAGCGCAGCCTCGGCGGCAAGGCGGCTCCGGTCAAGGACGGCCTGACGGGGCCTCAGCGCTTCTTCCTCGGCTACGCCCGCGTGTGGCGCTCCAAGAGCCGTCCGGAGTGGCTGCGGACGCGCCTCCAGACGGACTCTCACTCGCCCGAGCAGTACCGCGTCAACGGCGTGCTGACGAACCTGGATGCGTTTCACCAGGCGTTCGGGCTGAAGCCCGGCGACGGGATGTTCAAGGCGGCATCGGAGCGGGTGCGGATCTGGTAAGGGGCGCCGGGGGCGAGGGCCAGCGGGGGCGCCGCCCCCCGCGTGGGGGGCCAGGGCTGCCCCCTTCCGCCAGCAAAACAGCCCCCCGGTCACCCGGGGGGCTGTCGCCGTGGCCAGCTACTCCTGCAGGTCCGGGGCCATGCCCCAGAGCCTCGGCGAGCGCCACAGGCGGCAGACCAGCAGCTCGCGCTCGAAGACCATCTCGCGCGGCAGGCGATCCACCAGCGTCAGGAAGAGCTCGTCGTGCATCAGCGTCTCGCGCTTCCAGTCTTCCCGGTCCACGCGCATCAGCTCCCCGAACTTTGCGAAGGAGAAGTCCAGCCCCTTCCAGCTGATGTCCTCGTAGCGCGGCATCCAGCCAACCGGGCTCTCCACGGCGTAGGCGTTGCCGTGCAGGCGCTTGAAGACCCACTCGAGGACGCGCATGTTCTCGCTGTAGCCCGGCCACAGGAAGTTGCCGGACTCGTCCTGGCGGAACCAGTTCACGTGGAAGATGCGCGGCGGGGAGGTGACTTCCCGGCCCATCTTGAGCCAGTGGCTGAGGTAGTCACCCATGTGGTAGCCCGCAAAGGGCAGCATGGCCATCGGGTCGCGGCGCACGACGCCCACCTGGCCGGCCGCAGCGGCCGTGGTGGCGGAGCCCATCGTGGCCCCGAGGTAGACGCCGTGGGTCCAGTTGAACGACTGGAACACGAGGGGCACGAGCGAGGTCCGACGCCCCCCGAAGATCATGCCGCTGATGGGCACGCCGTCAGGGTCGTCGAAGGCCGGGTCGATGGTCGGGCATTGCTGAATCGGGGCCGTGAAGCGGGCGTTCGGGTGCGCCGCCTTGCGCCCACAGCCCGGCGTCCAGGGCTGCCCCGTCCAGTCGGTGCAGTGCGCGGGCGGGGTGTCCGTCATGCCCTCCCACCAGACGTCGCCGTCCGGCGTGAGCGCCACGTTCGTGAAGATCGTGTTGGCCCGGATGGAGGCCATGGCGTTGGGGTTGGTCTGGTCTGACGTGCCCGGCGCGACGCCGAAGAAGCCGTTCTCCGGGTTGATGGCGTAGAGCCGGCCGTCTTCCCCGGGGTGCATCCAGGCGATGTCGTCCCCGACGGTGGTCACCTTCCAGCCCGCATACGCCTCGGGCGGGATGAGCATGGCGAAGTTGGTCTTGCCGCAGGCGCTCGGGAAGGCGGCGCCGATGTAGCTCTTCTCGCCTTCAGGGCTCTCCACGCCCATGATGAGCATGTGCTCGGCCATCCAGTTCTCGTCGCGCCCCTGCACCGAGGCGATGCGGAGCGCGAAGCACTTCTTGCCGAGCAGCGCGTTGCCGCCGTAGCCGGAGCCGAAGGACCAGATCTCGCGCTCCTCGGGGAAGTGGACGATGTACTTGTTGTCCTTGTTGCAGGGCCAGGCCGAGTCTGTTTGGCCCGGGGCGAGGGGCGCCCCCACCGAGTGCAGGCACTTCACGAACTCGCCGTCGGTCCCCAGGGCCTCCAGCACGCGGGCGCCCATCCGGGACATGATTTTCATGTTCACCACCACGTACGGGGAGTCCGAGATCTCCACGCCGAACTTGGCATACGGTGAGCCGAGCGGGCCCATGCAGAAGGGGATCACGTACATCGTGCGGCCCTTCATGCAGCCGCTGAACAGGCCCTTCAGCGTCCCGCGCATCTGGGCAGGCTCCATCCAGTTGTTGGTGGGGCCAGCTTCCTCCTGGCGGCGGCTGCAGATGAAGGTGCGGTCCTCGACCCGGGCCACGTCGCTGGCGTCCGAGCGGCACAGGTAGCTGTTGGGACGCTTCGCCTCGTTCAGCTTGATGAACGTGCCCGCCGCGACCATCTGGGCGCACAGGGCCTCGTACTCGGCGTCCGACCCGTCGCAGACGACGACGCGGTCTGGCTGGGTCAGGGCTGCGACCTCCTCGACCCACGCGCGGAGCCGGGCGTGGGTGATGGAGAGCGGGGTGGCGACAGTCGTCATTGACCTTCCTTCCTCCTGCAAGGTGCACGCCGGGCCCTTTCACCGGGCCCCTCACGGTGCGTCCCGATCGTACCAGATTCGACGGCAACCAAGGCCCCTGGCCGGCGGGAATCCGTGGGGAACCCCGAGGGGCGCCGGCCGGGCGATCAGGCGTCCTCGAAGACCCGCTGGAGCTCGCCAAGGGCCTCGACCAGGGTGGCCTGGCGCGCCGGCGTGAGGCGATCGAGGTAGCCGCGCACGTACGCGACGTGCGGCAGGAAGACGCGCTGGTACTCCGCGGTCCCGGCGGGGGTCAGCGTCACGTGGACCTGCCGACCGTCGGCTTCACCGCGGCGCCGCACGACCAGGCCGCGCGCCTCTAGGCGGTCGAGCACGGGCGTCAGCGTCCCCTTGGAGATCAAGGTGCGTCGGCCGAGCTCGCTGCACGTCATCCCCGGCGTGTCACCGAGCGTGACGATGACGTCGAACTGGGACGGGGTCAGCCCCATCGACTCGATCTGCCGCCCTGCCACGCGGGACACCTGGGCGTGGCACGTCATCAGCGCCCGGAACACCGGCAGCAGGGAGACGTCGTCAGGGGTGGGGGCGGCCACGGGGTCCTCCCAGATAGGCCTGGCACGAACTACCGGAAGTTTAGGCGCCGGCTCCGGGCGGTGTCAATTGCGGCGGCCGAGGCGCCCCCGCCCCGGTGCGTGGCCGGCCGCCTTGACCCCCCCGCCCCACGGGCCCATGATGGGCCTCCCAGGAGCCCCGCCCGTGAGTCCCGTTGCCTCCCCCATCCTGCGTGTCGCCGGCGTGACCAAGGTCTACCCCGGTCGCTTCGGACGCGACGCCCTCACGGCGGTTCGGGACGTCTCCTTCGACGTCCACCCGGGCGAGATCCTCGGCCTGCTCGGGCCCAACGGCGCCGGCAAGAGCACGACGCTGAAGATGGTCACGGGCCTGCTGCGGCCCACGGAGGGCCACATCGCGATCGCCGGCGTGGAGGTGGCGACGCGCCGTTCGGCGGCCGTGCGCCACCTCGGCGCGGTGCTGGAGGGCAACCGCAACCTCCACTGGAAGCTGACGGCCCGCGAGAACCTGCGCTACTTCGGCGCGCTGAAGGGCGTGGTCGACCTCCCGCGGCGCATCGACGGCGTGATCGACCAGCTGGGTCTCGCGCCGCACCTCACCAAGCGCGTGGGCGAGCTTTCGCGGGGCCTGCAGCAGCGCGTCGCCATCGGCATCGCCTTGCTCGGTGAGCCGCGGGTGCTGGTGCTGGACGAGCCGACGCTCGGCCTCGATGTCATCGCCGGGACGGAGTTCCAGCGCGTCGTGCGGGCCATCGCGGCGCGCGGCTGCGCCATCGTGCTCACGACGCACCAGATGGAGGTGGCGGAGGCCCTCTCCGAGCGCATCGCCATCATCGCGGGCGGCCGCCTCGCGGCGCTGGACTCGCTCGGGGCGCTGCGCGGCGCCTACCGCTCCCCGGGCTATGAGGTCGCGCTGCACGGCACGCTGGCCCCCGCCACCTGGGAGGCCATTGCGGCAGCGGGGGGCGGCGGCCGCGAGGAGGCCGGCACCACCACGACCTTCCGCGTGCAGGGTGGCGACCCGGCGGCCCTGTACCGGGTGCTCGAGCCGCTGCGCGACGCGGCGGTGGAGCTGCACGCCGTGAAGCAGCTGGAGGTCGACCTCGAGGGCGTGTACCGCCGCGTCGTCGGGGAGGTGGGGCCGTGAACCTCGGGCGCCTGTTTCTGGCCGAGCTCGAGCGCGAGGTCATCCTGCTCGCGCGGTACCCGTTCGAGCTGGTCACGCGGCTCATCTGGAACCTCGGCTTTGCCTTGATGATCTTCTTCGGCTTCCAGACCGTGGGGGCGGGCCTGCCGGGCTTCGAGGCGGGGCAGCTCGGGCGCCTGCTCGGGCTGCTCGTTACCTACATCGCCATCAACGGCCTGACCAACGGCACGGACCTGCTGACGCGCGAGGCGCAGACGGGCACGCTGGAGCAGGCCGCGCTCTCGCCGCCGCCGCTGGTGACGATCCTGCTGATGCGGGACCTGGCCTCCTTTGTCGAGATGCTGGTGCGCTTCGCGCTGGTGCTCGCCATCGCCATCGCCGTGACGGGCGCCCGCTTCCACCTCGATGGGCCGGCCTTCGTGGTGCTGCTCACGCTGATGTACCTGGGCATGGAGGGCATCGGCCTGATGATGGCCGGCGCCGCGCTGGCCTACAAGCGCGTCGCCACGCTCGGCCAGTTCGTCGTGATGCTGGTCTTCGGCCTCGCCATCATGCCGCTGGAGGGCCTGCCGGCCTGGATGAGCGCCTTCGTCGCCCACTTCCCCTTCACGCAGGCGCTGGTGCTGTTGCGAGAGGTGGCCGTGCACGGCACCGGGTTCACGGTCCTGCTGGGGCAGGGCGCCGTGTGGTCGCTCGCCCTGGACGCGGGGCTGTACCTCGCGGGGGGGATCGCCGCGTTCGCCTGGGCCGAGCGGCGGGCGCGGGAGTGGGGGACGCTGAACCAGTACTGAGCCCGGCGCCGAGGCCCGGGCCCCCCTACCGCCGCTGCGCCGCGGCGATCTCCTCCCGGGTGAACACCGCCTGAAAGAAGGGGCGTGCCCCCGTGGGCCGCCACCCTCGCAGCCCGTCACGCACCTGGGCGGCCGTCAGCCCGTTGGCCGCGAGCTCGGCGTCGTCGAGCCAGATCTGGGTGCTGCTGGTGCCGAGGGCCAGCGGCACGCCGTTGTTGCGGCGGTCGAACGTCGCGTTGATCCAGCCGACGAGGTCGTCCTCGCTCACGCGCGCGCCCCCGTGCAGCTCGGGCAGCGGGGCACCCCCGTGGTCGGCGCTGAAGGCCACGAGCAAGTTGTGGCGGCCGACGCGGCGTGCGAGGGCCTCGACGGCGCGGCGCGCCTCGTGGTCCACGGCCGCGAGGGCGTCCCGCACCTCGAGCGACTCGAGGCCGTAGCGGTGGGAGACGTAGTCCGTGGCCTTGAGGCTCCAGAACACGAGGTCCGTGACGCCGTCCTCGCCGAGGGGCTCCCGCGCCAGCATGGCCCGCATGGCCTCGCCATCCAGCGCGGCAATCCCCGGCGACCACTTGAAGTCGAAGGGTGAGCGGATCGGGTGGTAGCGCCAGGTGCCCGTGGCAGGCCAGCGGGCCGGCGCGCGGAGGGCCGCCACGTAGTCGGGGAGCCGGTACGCCGCGGGCTGGGTGGCCCACCCCCCCCGGCGATCGTCATACCACTGGCAGATGGGCTTCGGGTTGCCAGCGTACAAGGCCCCGTGGCCCACCAGGCCCATCGCGGCGCGATCGGCGAGCGACTGGGCGATGACGACGGCCCGCCCGCTCGTCTGGCGCAGCCAAACGTCAGCCAGCGACGGGCTGTCGAAGTTGGCCGGCGTCGGGCCGTCTGGCCCCTCCACGGCCGGGCGGTTGGTGCCCGCTGCCCGGCTCCAGGGCTTGTTCGCCACCACCCCGTGCCGCCCGGGGTAGGCGCCGGTGCCGAGCGCAACGTGGCCGACGATGGTCTCCGGGTCGAGGTGGGTCACCCGGGCCTCCTCGTACCAGGCGCCTTCGTCGCGCAGGCGGCGAATGAAGGGCCAGGCCTCCGGGTGGGCCTCCAGCATCGAGCGGCCGCCCTGGTCGAACACCAGCACCAGCACCACCCGGGGCGGCGTGCGCTGCGGCAGGAAGGGGCCGCTCAACACCCGCCCGGCCGCGTCCTCGGGCGGCATCGCCCCGATCAGCCTGGCGAGCGTCGGCACGAGGTCCTGCTGGGTCACGGGCTCGCTGCTGCGCCAGGCCGGCCGCACCCGCCCCGGGCCCCAGAAGGCCAGCGGGATGCGGGTGTCGTAGTCCCAGAACGTGCCGTGGTGGTTGCCCTGGTGCAGGAACGAGCGCTCTCCCGTGGCGGTGGGGAGGGTGCACGTCACGGGCCGGAGGTAGTTCCGGTCGCTGACGTAGTGGTACTTGGCGGGCAGGGCGAAGAGGTCGCCGCTGCGGGGGCCGAGGGAGCGGGCTGCGGCCTCGCGGAAGGCCGCCACGACGCGACGGGCCTCGGCGGGCGCCGGGTCGGCGGCCGGCCTGGCTGCGGGGGACGGGGAGGGCGCGGCCAGTGCCGGGGCGACGGCGGCAGCCAGGGCCAGCAGGCCGAGCGGGAGGTGGCGGGCAGTCGGGGGCACGGGGGATCTCCTTGCGCAGGCGAGGGGAGGTGTACCCAGCGCACGGGGGCGGGTTGCGCCCCGTCCCTGCCCTGATTCCGCGATCGCCCCTCACCCGGCCTGCGGCCACCCTTGCCCCGAGGGAGAGGGGAGCGCACTCCTGTTTCATCCAAAGGGTGCCGACGTTTTCCGCTCCCTTCTCCCATGGGGAGAGGACCGGGTCTTGCCCTCCCCACACGAAGGTCCGCGTCAGCGGGGATGAGGGGTGATGCGGAATCAGGTCCCGTGCGTCGGCGGAGTGGCCCACGGGGCGGCGGCGACAGGCCTTGCTGGCGCACGAAGCCGTGCTGCTCGAGGCCCGGGAGGCTCAGTGGCCCAGGAGGCGGCGCAGGCAGCCCCTGGGCCCGTGCCGCAGCAAGGGGCGCTCGAGGCCATGGGTGATGAGCCCGGCCACGGCGAGGGCGAGCGTGTAGGCGACCAGGGTGAACGGCAGGGCCCACGCCGGGTCCTGGTGGGGGTCCGGGGTGGCGGCAGGCGGCCAGCGCCACGTGTACATGAGCTGGCGGCCCAGGAACTGGTGCCAGAGGTACAGGTTGTAAGAGATCAGCGAGAGCCACACCAGGGGCCTCCAGGCCAGCAGGGCCTGCCAGGCCGGCAGGGCCCGGGCCGAGGCCACGGCCAGCACGAGGAAGGCGAGGCCCAGGCCGCCGCGCTGCTGCACCTGCCAGGAGAGGGGCCAGAGGCTGTTCCCGATGCGGCTGTCCCACAGCCCGGACGCGTAGCCGTTCACCCAGGCCAGGGCGCCGAGGGCCACGAGCGTGGCGAGCGCGCGGGCGAGCCGGGTGGGCGGCGGGCTGGCTGCGCGGTGGGCGATGAGCCAGGCGGCGGCCATCCCGAACGCGAAGAGGTCCACGTAGGCGGGCAGCTGGATCATGGCGTAGGAGAGCGAGCCCGGCCACCAGGCGGCCGCCCCCCGGCGCCACGCCTCGGCGAGGGCCACGAGGGCGAGGCACGTGGTGCGAGGAAACCGCACGAAGGCCGCCGCCACGAGGGGGAACAGCACGTAGAACTGCACCTCCACGCCGAGCGACCACGTCACGCCGTTGATCGCCTGCTGGGTCGAGTCCACCACGTTCTGCAAGAAGACGAGGTGCCAGCCCAGGTTCCAGGCCACGGCGGCGGGGTCCGTCAGCCAGTCGGGCCGGGCGATCGCCAGCATCGCCAGCAGCGAGAGCCAGTACGACGGGAGGATCTTGATGGCGCGCCTGTAGGCGTAGTGCCGCAGCCCCGGCGCCGGGCTTCCGGAGAGCCTGGCGCGCACCCAGGGCAGAAACAGGCAGAAGCCGCTGATGAAGAAGAACAGCTCGACGCCCGAGAACCCGGTCTCGACCAGGTGCTGCAGCGAGATCGGGCCCAGGTGCTGCGGCAGCCACGAGAGCTGCCAGATGTGGAACCACACCACCCAGGCCACGGCCAGCCCGCGCAGCCCGTCCATCACGCCGACGTGGGACAGGGCGGGGGAGGACGGGGCTACGGGCGGATCGGCGGGGGCGTTCACGGCGAGGGGGCTCTGGTGGCCGAGGGCTGGTTGTGCTAAGATACCCTCCACCACGGTGGCTGTGGTGAAGTGGTTAACACAGAGGATTGTGGATCCTCCATTCGCGGGTTCGAACCCCGTCAGCCACCCCTCGGGAAGCCCCCGCCTGCAACCCAGGCGGGGGTTCGTTTTTTTGTTCGCACCCCGTCAGGGGGGCTGGTGGGGTTCGAACTTCCGGGGCTCCATTGTGCAGACGGTGTCTGCACGG